>JBARTN010000232.1:0-29185 GCA_049645265.1 Polyangiales bacterium | reverse complement strand
GATGAACCTGAAAGCTTTCACCGCATTTTGGGCAGCGCATCCGAAGCCCGCCGTCGGGCAACCGGTGCTCGTCCACGTCGTAAGACGCATTACACGACGGACAATTAACCTTGATCATGACCCCACTGTCCCCTGGGGATCAAACATAACACGCCTGCCCCCGGTCTCATAAACATGGTAGTCGGATTCCGATCGCAGCGGAACCTAAAGGGGAATGGATGTAGATGTCCTACCTTGACGCCTAAGGAGCTGCGGGACTACCTTCCAGTCAATCGTGAAGCGAACCGTTCAGATCGAAATCGCTGGCGCCCGTTATCGCATGTCCGCGGACGCCGATGAGACATACCTTCAGCGTCTAGCCGATATCGTCAATGAGCGAGTTCAGGCGCTCGGGCCGAAGGCTGCTCGGGCGGCCACGCCAGCTCAACTGCTCGCCGTCGTGGCGCTCGGCCTCGCGGAGGAGCTCCAGGCGTCCGAACGGCAACGCGAGACGCTCGAAGCAAAGACGCGTCAAGTCGTGAGCACGGCGATGCGGCGAATCGATCAGCGCCTGCAAGCGGACGCCGAGCTCGCCCAGCAGATCGAGCCGTGAGCGCCAGCGAGACGGAGCACGCCGATCGCGAGCTCCGTCACCGCGCCAAACAGGCGCTGCGAAATCAAATGCGGATGGTGCGCAGCGCGCTCCCCCAGTCCGCCTGCGAGGCGCGATCGGCCGAGATCCGCAAACGTCTTTTCGGCGTCGCAGAGCTTCAACGCGCAGCGACGGTTCTCGCCTTTGCTTCGATTCGCAACGAGGTGCGCACTCGGCCCATCATCGAAGAGGCCTGGTCCACTGGAAAGCGAGTCGCGTTGCCACGGGTGCATGGGGACGAGCTTTGCTTGCACCTCATCGATTCGGAAACCCCGCTGGTCCAAGGGGCGTTCTCCGTCCCAGAACCCCCCGAGGACGCCGCACGCATCGGGCCAGACAACATTGATTTTGCTTTGATTCCCGCGTTGGCGCTCGATCCTCGTGGCTACCGGATCGGCTACGGTGGCGGCTACTACGACCGGCTGATCCCGCGGCTCTCCGACGCCTGCACCTGCGCGGTCGCCTACGATTTCCAGCTGATTTCCGAAGTGCCCGAGCTGCCCTTTGACGTTTCGGTCGACCTCGTCATCACCGATTCGCGCGTGATTCGCACCGTGTGAGCCCGGGACGATCGAAGGTAGCGGCAGTGGTATAGGTGCGCCGTGGTTGTGGATGCAGCACAGCGAAAGCTCGACAAGCTTCCGGCCTCTCCGGGGGTCTACGTGTTCCACGGCGTGGACGGCAAAGTGCTCTACGTCGGCAAAGCGCGAAGCCTGAGGAACCGTGTCCGAAGTTACTTTCAAGCTGGCTCGAGTGACTTGCGCGCGTTCGTGAGCAGGCTCGAGCGCGAATTGGCCGACATCGAAACGTTCGTCACCCACACCGACAAGGAAGCGGCACTGCTCGAGAACCAGCTGATCAAATCGCACCAGCCGAAGTACAATGTGAAGCTTCGGGATGACAAGGAGTACCTGTCGTTGCGGCTGGACGCGAGGCGCCCTTGGCCGCGGCTCGAAGTCGTTCGTCGACCCAAGCCGGACGGCGCGCAGTACTTTGGACCCTACCACTCGGCGACCGCGGCACGGCAGACGCTCCGACTGGTGAATCGATATTTTCAGCTGCGGACCTGCACCGACACGGAGTTTCGCAAGCGGTTGCGACCCTGCCTTCAGCATCAGATCAAGCGCTGCCCTGCGCCCTGCGTCCTGCGGGTCGACCAGGACGAGTACCGCGCACAGGTCGCCAACGTCGCTCGGTTTCTCGATGGGCGGCACGATGAGCTCGTACTCGACCTCGATGGACGAATGCAGGGCGCCTCAGACGAGCTGAAATACGAACGGGCGGCGACCTATCGAGATCAGATCCGCGCGGTCGAACGCGCTCGAGAGGAGCAGCGCGTTGCCGGCGTGCAGAAGTCGGACCAGGACGTGATCGGATTTCACCGTGAAGGTGACCAGGTCGAAGTCGCCGTGCTGAACATGCGCGGTGGCCGCATATTCTCGGTGCGAACGCTTCCTCTGCGGCGCGTCGCGGTGCCGAACGACGAGATGCTGGGTGCGTTCCTCATGCAACACTATGCGGATCGGCCGTCGCTGCCAGACGAGATTCTGGTGTCGGTACCGATCGAGATGAGCGAAGCGCTCGAGGAGTTGCTGAGCGAGAACCGAAAACGCCGGGTTCAGATCGTAGAGCCCAAGCGGGGGGCGAAGGCCAAGCTCCTCGAGCTTGCACGCGAAAACGCAGAGCACGCGTTCAACGAGAAGGAACGGGCGCGCGAAGACGTCGAGGCACGGCTCGCGGAGCTTCAGACGCTGCTTCGCCTTTCGGTCCTTCCGCGCCGTATCGAGTGCGTCGACATTTCGCACATTGGAGGCGAGGAAACGGTTGCCGTCTTCGTCGCCTTGCAGGACGGAACAGCCGCCAGGGAACGGTACCGAAGCTTTCATGTGAAGGGCGTTGGTGGAGGCGATGACTATGCAGCGATGTACGAGGTGCTGATGCGACGCTTGCGGCGCGGCGAGAGAGAAGAGGAAGGCTGGGAGCTCCCCGACCTCCTGCTCGTCGATGGGGGCAAAGGTCAGCTCGGCGTCGCAGTCCGGGCCCGCGAAGACATCGGCGTGCCCGACCTCGAAGTCGCCTCGGTCGCAAAGCCCCGGATCACGGCGACCGGCGAAGAAGAAGGCGACCGCGTCTTTCGCCCTGGCCAGAAGAACGCGATCCCCGTACGTGGAAACTCCGCGCTCTCACTCTTGCTTTTAGCCCGAGACGAAACCCACCGGGCGTCCAACGCGCTACGAAAGAAGGTGGGCCGCAAGAGACGGCTCCGAAGCGAGCTCGACGGCGTGCCGGGGGTCGGTCCAAAGACGCGCGGAAAGCTGCTCAGGAACCTCGGCTCGCTGCGGGACGTTTTGGCGGCGACCGAAGAGGAGTTGATCGAGGCAGGGGCAACGAAAAGGCAGGCGCTGGCGATCAAAGAGGCGCTTGGCGAGCGATCGCCAATCGCGCCAGAGACCGAGGCCGCAGAAGAGACCGCGATCGAGAATGCGTTCCAGCCGGACTAGGGACGGTAGGGCCGTGACCGCAGGGCCACGGTGCGATCTAAGTCGCCGCGGGCAACCTCACCTCGAACACCGCGCCGCCCTGCTCCCGATTCGCGGCCTCGATCGCACCACCGAGTTGCTCGACGATCGTATGACAGACCGCAAGCCCCAACCCGGTTCCCTGCCCGGCCGCCTTCGTGGTGATGAACGGATCAAACACCTGATCGAGGATCTCGCCGTCGATGCCGGGCCCATCGTCTTCAACGATGAGCTCCACGACGCCGCCGCCATTGCGGGCGCGCACTTCGATACGGCCTTTGCCGGCAAGGGCGTCTGCCGCGTTGAAAAGCAGGTTCAGAAGCAACTGTCGCAGGCGCTCATGATCACCACGGACGCGGGGAAGACCCTCGTCGAGCGCTAGGGCGAGCTCGATATCGCGAAAGCGGCTCTGACGGTCGATCAGCTTGACCGTGTCCGACACCACCTCTGCGAGGTCGGCCGAGCTTTCGATCCGTCCGTCTGGGCTGGCGTCATTTCTCGAGAAGTCCAGCAAGTCGCGAATCGTATGATGAATTCGTTCGGTCTCTCGCTGGATCCGAGTCACGAACTCCTTCTCCTTGTCACGGTCGAGGTCACCGAGTTGCATCAAGTCGAGCAAGCCGCGGATCGCTGCGAGTGGATTTCCGATCTCATGGGCGACGCCGGCGGAGAGCCGTCCGACGGCCGCCAAACGCGCGCTCCGAATTAGCTGCTCCTGGGCCATCGTGAGCTCGGCCGTCGTGCGCTCCAGCTCTTCGAGTCTTTGCTGAAGCGATGCGCGGTCTTCACGAAGCTGCGCGGCCATTTCATTGAAGGTCGCAGCCAGGCGCGCGACTTCGGCGGCGCCCTGCACGGGAACGCGAGTGCGCAGCCGCCCGGCGGCGAGACGCTCGGACGCCAATCTCAATCGGTCGATCGGCCGCACGATGAAATAGGTCAGCAGAACGTAGGTCAGCAGCAGCACCGTCGCTGCGGTCAGTCCGAGGTAGAATAGAAACAAGCTTCGCCGCGCCGCATCGCCGCGATAACTCGCAGGCACCCAAACTCGCAGCTCCAAGCCGTCCGCAGTCGTCACCGTCGCATCGGGCTCGCCTTCGAGGACCCCCCAGCTTTTCGACAAGCCGTCCAAGGTGTGGATCTCGACGCGTCGAACCAAACCCTCGTAGAGCATCCGGCCCATCACTTCCTCGCTCAGCCCTTCGCCCTCCGAGCCGGCACCTGCGACGAGTGCCTGGGCCAGCCCCACGGCCCGCGTCCGCTGCTCCTCTGCGCTTTCGCTCTCGTCGAGCCTTGCGGTGACCAGGCTCAGCAACACGAATGCCAAGCCAAACGCTACGATGAGCGCGAGCATGAGCTGGCTTCGAAGCCCCAGGCCGAACGAACGCCCCATGCGTACAGTCTACCGCCTCAATCTCTTGACCCGCCACGCAGCCCAGTGCATGGGGGAATCATGACACGGGGCGCCCGCCTAGGGGTGATCGTCGGCTCGATCCTCATCCTTTTGTCGTTTGCCTCTTCTTCGAGCGCGCAACGCATGGGGGACGGGCTGTACGGCCGCTGGGATCGCGGGCTAGTGCTCGCGATTGGCGCGGGGGCTGGGGCCACCTGGCTCAACCGAAAGGCCGACCCCAACGTCGTCGGCGAGGCGCGCTTCCTGGTGGCCGACGTAGCCGGACTCGTGCTTTCGGGACGCTGGGGCCCCGACTCCGGTCAACACCTGTTTCTCGGCGTGGACCTTCGCCCGCTCTTTCCGGCGCTTTTCTTTCTCGACAAGCAAACCTGGAACGAGTTTGCGGACCTGATGCTGCAATCGATCTTTTTCGAGATCGGGCCCGCCTTTGCGCTCGACGGCAGGCGAAGCACCGGGCTCGGTATCGGCTTCGGGTTCGGCCTGCCGCTCTACCGGCCGCTCACGACGGTGCGCGGCCTCTGGCTTCGAATCGCCGCGCGTCATGTGAACAGCGATCCATCCTATCGAAACACGCAACCGGCTAGCGATCGCAGCCAATGGACGCTCTACACGACGTTTGTCGTGCGCTTGGGCTTCAAGTCGAACCTGAGCCGCTGGGAACCGGACCGCTACCGTCACCGCTAGCTTGGCCGGCGAAAAGAACCCGGCTACAAGGGCGAGGTGAGACGCACCAAGATCGTCTGCACGCTCGGGCCTGCCAGCGACACGAAGGAGAAGATCGGCGAGCTCGTCCGAGCGGGGATGAGTTGCGCGCGGCTCAATTTCTCGCACGGCGACCACGAGTCGCATGCAAAGATGGCGAAACTGATCCGCGAGACCGCGGCCGAGGCGCGCCGACCGATGGCGATCCTCGCCGACATGCAGGGCCCGAAGATGCGGGTCGGGAAGTTTGCCCAGGGCTCGATCGAGCTCGCGCACGGCGATCACTTCGCCCTCACGACGAATGACGTCGAAGGGAACCAGGACATCGTTTCGGTCACCCACGAGTCATTGGGCGCCGACCTGAAGTTCGGCGATGCAATCGCGCTCGACGACGGGTTCATTCGGCTCCGGGTCGACCGAGTCGAGGGCGACACCGTGCACACGATTGTCGAGGACGGTGGCACGCTTTCCAACCACAAGGGGCTCAACCTACCCGGCGTCTCGATCACCGGACCGGCTTTGACGACCAAAGACCGCGAAGATCTCGCCTTTGCGGTTTCCGTCCTCGAAGCGGACTACGTGGCTCTCTCGTTCGTTCGAGCCGCCGAAGACGTGCGAGAAGCCAAAGCGCTGGCCGGCGACGTACCGGTCATCGCGAAGATCGAGCGACCCGAAGCGGTCGACGCCCTTTCCGACATCGTCGACGCGGCGGACGGCATCATGATCGCCCGCGGAGATCTGGGCGTCGAACTAGGCGCGGAAAAGGTGCCGATGATTCAGAAGCGGATCATCCGGGAAACCAATGCGCGCGGCAAGATCGTGATCACCGCCACACAGATGCTGGACTCGATGATTCGAAACCCACGACCGACGCGCGCAGAGGCGGCGGATGTCGCCAACGCGGTGATGGACGGGACGGATGCGGTCATGCTCAGCGGGGAAACGGCAGCGGGTCGCTACCCCTTGCAGGCGCTGCAGATGATGGACGCGATCATTCGCGAGGTCGAATCGGACTACATCGAAGATCTCTCGCGCGAGTTTCGCGAGCTCAAGAGCGTTGACGAAGAAGACTGGTCGTTTTCGAACGCCGCAGCACGCGCCGCAGCCCTGTTGACCACTCATTTGCCACTGAAGGCTGTCGTGGTGTTCACTCAGGATGGTCGCTCTGCGGGCTTGCTAGCGGAACATCGGCCGCGCGCGCCGATTTTGGCCATCACTAGCGACGTGCGCGTCGCGCGACGTCTCGCGCTCGAATGGGGCGTGATTCCGCGCATTGAAGTGCCTCCGGAGTCGCTCGATGAGACGATGCGGATCGCGACCTCTTTGCTCGTGCGAGAGAACCTTTGCCAACGCGGGGAGGCGTTCGCGATGGTGGTTGGCTGGCCCCCTTCGGGGCGCACCAATACCTTGAAGCTCCATCGTCTCTAGCCCCGTGCTCCCGCATGGACTAGATCGCGCCCATGGAAGAACTGCCGCAACAGATCGGCCGCTACCGCATCGACCGGCTCCTCGGCGCAGGTTCGATGGGGACCGTCTATCTGGCGCACGATGCAGATCTCGACCGGCCCGTGGCAGTGAAAACGCTCCGCGATCTCGCGCTCGATGCCGAAACGCGCGAGGTTTTCCTCAACCGTTTCCAGAACGAGGCTCGTGCCGCGGCGCGCCTTCAACACCCCAATATCGTTCAGATATTCGATGTAGGAGACGATCCCAAGGTCGGTCCTTATCTGGTCTTCGAGTATGTCCACGGGCACACCCTGAAGCAGGCGCTCAAGAAGCGTGGTCCCCTGTCCCGCGACGAGCTCCTCGACCTCGCCCAACAGGTCGCCGATGCGTTGGCGACGGCCCACATCGCCGGCGTGATCCACCGCGACCTCAAGCCCGAGAATCTGCTGATCACCCGCAATGGCCAGGTGAAGCTCGCGGACTTCGGGATTGCTCGAATCCCGAACGCGGACCTGACCAAGGAAGGTCAGTTCCTCGGGACCCCGTGCTACGCCGCGCCGGAGACGCTGCGAAGCGGCGAGTACAGTGAGCAGAGTGACTTGTTCTCCTTCGGGGCCGTGATCTACGAGGCGGCATGCGGCGAACGCGCGTTTCCCGGAACCGAGGCGTTGGCCGTTGCACACCAGGTGATGAGCACCGACCCGGTTCCGCCAAGCGAGGCAAATCGAGGCGCGGCGATTCCAAGCGCGCTCGACGCCGCCATTCTCAGAGCGCTTCGCAAGAGCCCCTCCGACCGGTATGCAAGCGCGCGAACATTCGTTTCTGCGCTCAGGCAAGCCTACGACGGACGCCACCCATCAAGATCGAGACGTAGACGCAACAGTCTGCCCTTCGCGATGACCTTGACCATCGGACTGCTCCTAGCCCTATGGTTCGCGGTCGAAAACTGCAATCCAAAGCCCACCGGTCCCGACGCTGGCGCCGACGCTGGCGCTGAAACTGGCGCTGACGCTGGCGCCGACGCTGACGCTGACGCTGACGATGGCACTGAAACCGATGCCGGCCCCGACGCTCTCTCTCCGCACGAACGCGAGGAGGCCGCGAAAGACGAGCTGGCGAATGCGCGCGCCGCCCTGGAACGCGGGGACCTCGCGGAAGCCACCGCGGCACTCGAGCGCGCCAGCTCTTTCGACCCGAGCAACCCCGATATCGGCGAGCTCCAGAAGCAAGTGCTCGCAGCGCAGCCAGACGGCGGTTAATTGAGTTTGTTGCTCTCGACCTGGACTGGCTTCCAGCGGCAGTCCTTGCCGCCGCCCGTCGTCGGATTGCACTTGTACATGTAGGTCAGCGTGCGGCCGCATCCACTGACTCGCTTCTGCATGGCCGCGTCGTCGACGAACTCGATCATCGATGCATCACAGTCGAGATCGACTGCCGCAGCACTTCGTATCTGCTGCGTAGCGGCGGACTCGTGTCCGCACCCCAGAACGAGCGCCATGATGGCTGCAACTTGGATGACTTTGCTCCGCATCTCCTCGGACCCCGAGGCGGAGCATAGCGCATGGATGCGCGGCGCGCGTCTATAAGTCGATGCCCAGGCCCCGAAGGTCACTTTCGGCTTGCGGCGCCCAACCGCGATTTGCCTTCGGGCTCGCGGGGCTCGGATGGAGGACGGTGCCGATTGCCGGCCCCCCGTCGCCGAGCGCAGCGCGCACGCGCTTGGTTGCCCATGCCCCCACGCCGACGACGAGGGTCGGCGAGAGGATCTCTACGGCGTCACGCAGTGCCCGATCGCATGCAGGCAGGAGCGCGGCCCGCTCGTCGGCTGAGAGCTTGTCGGGTGTGCGATTGCGCCCGGTCGATTCGATGAATAGCAGGGGACAATAGTTGAGGACGAAAAACCTCGAAAAGAAGTGTTCCGGCGTGCCAAAGCGCTGCCGCGCCCAACCCCAAAGACGGGAGCCGCTGACTTCGGACCGCTCGCAGTCGAAACCCAGCACTGGGCGCTTTGGATGCTCACCGGCCGGACGATCGACGGGTGCTTCGATGCCCATCCAATCGCGGACGAAGCCCACGTCTCCAAACGGAACACCCGTCTGACCCATGCCGAACGGTCCGGGGTTCATTCCGACCAAGACGACCTCTTTGGAGCCAGAGCCGAAGCGGCTCAAATAGAGCTCGTGCGGGCGCTTCGCGTATTGAAGGGGATTGTAAACGTGCGTGACCGGCTCCCCGAACTCGAGCTTGGAGATGACGCGGCTCAGTGCGCGCGAAGCTTTGACGAGCTCGCTCATGCGCGGTCAGCAGAGGTAACGCTCACCGCCATCGCACAAAATCGTGACGACTCGCTGCCCCGGCTTCATCCGGCGTGCCACCTCGAGCGCGGCATGGACGTTTGCGCCGGACGACGGCCCCAGCAGCAATCCCTCTTCACGCGCTAATCGCTTGGTCATGCGCTCCGCGGCAAGGTCGGTGACGGTCAGCACCTCGTCCGGAAGCTTGGTGTCGAGCACCGCCGGAATGAAGCCGGCCCCAAGGCCCTGGATCCCATGCAGGCCGGCCTTCCCACCCGAAAGCACCGCGCTCGCGCGCGGCTCGACGGCAACCAAGCGAAGGTCCGGGTTGCGCTTCTTGAGCACGCGGCCAACCCCGGTGAGCGTGCCGCCCGTCCCCACGCCAGCGACGAAGGCGTCGACCTTGCCGCCGGTTGCCTCCCAGATCTCTTCTGCGGTCGTCTCGGAGTGAATGGCCGGATTCGCAGGGTTTTCAAACTGGCCACACATCATCGCGCGTGGCGTCGTCCGCAGGAGGCGCTCTGCCTGCTCGACGGCGCCTGCCATGCCGTCCTCGGCTGCAGTCAACACCACCTCGGCACCATAAGATTTGAGCAGGTGGCGACGGGCCGCGCTCATATCCTCCGGCATCACGATCAGGCAACGGTACCCACGCACGGCGCAGATCATGGCGAGGCTGATCCCGGTGTTGCCACTGGTCGCTTCGACGACCGTCGCACCCTCACCCAGCTCCCCCGATGCTTCGGCGGCGAGGATCATCGAGAGCGCAGGCCGGTCTTTGACGGAGCCCGCGACGTTTTGCGATTCGAGCTTTCCGCAGATCTCGGCGCCATTATCATCGGTGATTCGCGCTAGCCTCACCATAGGGGTGTGGCCGATCAGGTCCAACGCGCCGTCGTAGATTCGGTCGGTCATTTGGCGGCTAGCATACCAGGCAGAGCTTAGATGTCACCGTCGGAAGAGCCCGATTCATGGACATCGTAGGCCTGGACGATTTGCTGCACCAGCGGGTGACGCACGACATCCACATGGGAGAAGTAGACGAACTCGATACCGTTGATCCGCGAAAGCACCTTTTCGGCGTGCCGAAGCCCGCTGTGTGCTCCACCTGGTAGATCGACCTGAGTCACGTCGCCGGTGATGACCGTCTTCGAGTCGAAGCCGAGGCGGGTCAAGAACATCTTCATCTGCTCCCGCGTCGTGTTCTGCGCTTCGTCGAGGACGACGAAACTGTCGTTGAGCGTCCGGCCTCGCATGAACGCCAGGGGCGCAACCTCGATGGTGCCCCGCTCGATCAGCGCGGCGATTCGGCCGGGCTCCATCATGTCGTGCAAGGCGTCGTAGAGCGGTCGAAGATAAGGGTTGATCTTCTCCGCGAGGTCGCCAGGTAGGAAACCGAGGCGTTCACCAGCTTCGACCGCGGGGCGCGTGAGGACGATCCGCTTGACCTGGCGCTCTTGAAGCGCGCGAATCGCCATCGCCATGGCGAGGTAGGTCTTGCCAGTACCGGCGGGCCCAATCCCAAAAACGATGTCGTGGCTGCGGATCGCCTGAATATAAGTCTGTTGGGTAACGCCTTTCGGCGAAACGATGCGCCGGCTGGAGGTCGTCAGCACGACGTCGTCGAGAAGCGCGCGAAGCCTCATTTGTGGATGCGCGCGAAGCGTCCGCGCCGCGCGCGCCATTTCGACCGCGCTGAGCTCCCGGAACTGCAGTGCGTCGATGAGCTCATGCAGCACGCGCTCGACCAACTCGACGTCCCGGTTCGGCCCGTGGATGTGAATCGTCGAGCCACGCAGGCCCATCGAAACCCCGAGCTCGGCTTGGAGCGTGCGCAGATTCGAGCCACCCGGGCCGGTCAGCCGGAGCAACAAGCTCGGATCGGCAACTTCGATATCGGCGGCTACATCGGTCTCCACGGGGCCGCGTTGGGCAGTCGGTTCGATGGCCGAAGTTTAGCCTGTTCGGCTCGCAGAGGCGAGCGGCAATGCTAGCGCCAAACCAGCGCGTTAGGATCGCGTTCGACGGCCGTTTCGAGGCGTTCGTGGGCAGCGAGAATCAGCGAGCGGCTGGTGTCCCCATCGAGAGGATAGGAGGCTAGGCCAACCGCCATGTGCAGAAAAAAGAGCTCTTCCGGCTGCCGAATTCGGCGCGTCTCCAAGTCGGACTGAAGCCTACGAACGACCTCCACGACGGCACGGGCGCTTGCGCCATCGAGGCCGATGACGAACGTGTCGTCATCCCAGCGCCCTCGAACGTCTTCGCGCCGAAATTTGCCGTAGACCAGACGTCCCAGATACGTCCTCAGGCGCCGCGCCTGGACGTGGTCGAGCCCATCGAGGCCAGTCGTTTGCAGAAGCCCGATCGAGTAGGTGTGCCCGTGACGCTGTGCGGACGAAAGACCGACATCGAGGGCGGCGACGGCCCCGGGGCGAGTGAGCAAGCCGGTTTGACTGCAGCGCAACTGCTGCCGGCGTAGTCGCGCCATTCGATCGGCTTCTCCGTAAAGGTGCACGAGCCAACCCGACGATCGAATCAGGCACTCGGTCATCTTGCGCTCGTCGGCCAGTGGGGAGTCGTCGAAGCAGAGCAAAGCGAACTCCGAATCCCAGGCCGACATGCGAATGACCGCCGGCACCTGCTTGCCTGTGACACTCGACCCCAACAGGATTGCGTCTGGGCACTGAACGTCGATCTCTCGCAAGAGCTCCTCGAGGCTGAAGAAGAGCAAGCACTCAATACCGCTCTCTTTGATGAGCCGCGCGGCCTCGGGGTCGCGAAGGACGGCGACTCTGGGTCGCGGGGTCATCGCTCGCTCGACCGCTGTGCTCAGCGCGTGATGCAATCGGACGAGCTCGATCGGGTGCGGCAAAAAGATGTCTACGCCGGCCTGGGCAGCGAGAGCCCGCGTGTGCGGGTCGTCGTCGACCGAGAGAAGGATGACTGGCGCCTCGTCGCAGCCTTGCAACCTCCGGAACAGCGGGAGGAACTGCGAGAGCGCCTCGCGATCCTGAAGCGGCCAGCCCACCAGGACTGCGGTCGGCGCGTCGCGGCCAGCGATCTTGAGGGCCTCCTCGATGGTCGAAACGGGCCTCAGGTGCACCAGCACCTCGTCGAGAGCCGAGCGGAGGTAGGCGATCATCGCCGGGTCGTCTTCGAGCACGAGCAGCGTCGGCACGAAATCCTTTGGAATGGGGCGATGTAAGAAGAAACTTGCCGCAGGAGTGACCGAGGGCGGAGCTGCGGCCATCGATGGGGTGTCGTTCGGACGGCCCGCAGCCGCTGACGCGTAGGCCCGTACCGAATCGATCGACTCGAACATCGTCGTCCAATCGAGGCGCCCCGAACTCTGTAGCTGTCGAAGCTCGAGCTCGATGCGGCCTGCGGCATTCGAAATCTCATTGAAGCCATGCGTTTGCGCGGCGCTTTGCAGGTCGTGCGCCTGACGAAGCGCTTCCGACACCACACTGGTTCGCTCGGCCTCCGAATGGACACGACGGATCGCCCCCGTGAGGTTGTCCGCGGCGATCGGGAGCAGGCTCAGATACGAAGCCTTGGCTCGTTCGGGGTCGACGCCAGGGTCAGAGGATTCATCGGGGAAGAGAACTTCGTCAGCGGAATCATCCGCTGGCCGCGGCGCAACTGCCTCAAGCGGCGCGGCGCTTTGATGGGTCGCCACGACGCTCGCAACTGCGCGCGCGAATCGAACCACCGTGACCGGCTTGTGAAACACCTTGGTCACGTCGAGCTCCTGGGTCAGGTGCCTGAAGGTAGGCAAGTCCCGGTAGAAGGCCGACACGAAAATGATGGGTGTCTCGAAGCCCTCCCGTCGGAGCTCTTCGATCCAGGTGATGCCATTGATGTCCGGCAGCAAGCCGTCGACGACGAGCAACGAGGGGGATTCTTCTTCGATCATGGCGCGGGCGATGCTGCCCTTGGTCGCGATCACGACACGCAGCCCCTGCGCTTCGAGCGCCGGTGTGACGTTCGCACGAAATTGAGCGTCGTCGTCGAGGAGAAGAACGGTTGGAAGCACGTGGCGGGGAGTGTGGCACCGTTTGCAGCGCCGACAAAGCGATCACGGTCTGAGCTCAGGAGGCGCGCCGATAGTCCGAATCCGCTTTTTCGAGATAGGCTCGAGCGACGGGATGGTCGGCGCGTTGCGCGATGACGGCCTGTAGGTGGCGAAGGCCTTCACCATGGTCGCCGGTTTCGATTTCGATGACGCCAAGGAGCGCGCGGGCATCGTGGTGGGCGGTGTCGAGCTGAAGGATGAGGGTCAGCTCCTCGCGAGCCCCGTGTGCGTTGCCGCGAAGCCTCAGCAGTTTGGCGAGCTCGAGCCGGATGTCGTGGAACTTCGGACAGAGCCGCAGCGCGCGCCCAAACTCGTGCATCGCATCCTCCGGGCGGTCCAGATCCATGTAGGCTCGGGCGAGCGCTCGATGAAGATTCGCGACCTTGCCGCGCCGGTAGGCGTCGTTTGAGGAATCGGACTGGCGTTGAGCCCGTTCGAGCGTGCGCACCCCCGATCCATACTCTCCGAGCTCGTTGCACGTCACCGTGAGGTTGAGCGCGGCCTCGAGATAACCGGAGTTGACCTCGAGCGCCTGCTCGAAGCTCCAGCGCGCTTCGGGCAGCCGGCCACCGAGATGATAGATGACGCCAAGTCGATTGAACACGTCCGGATAGCGAAGGCCCTGCTGCACGAGTTTCTCGTAGTAGGGCTGAGCAAGGGGGTACTCGGCGCGATCGTAGTGCTCGTTCGCCGCATCAAGAATTTGTTGAGCCCAAGGAGCCATGGGGCCCAAGGTAGCGATCGGCCGGATCGCTGGCCAGAAATCCGCGCCAAGAGCGATTCGCCGGCACTCAGCCGATCTTGCCGAGCAGGGTCTTGGCGCGCTTGGCCTCGTCACTTTCGGGAAAGCGCTGCACGATTTCGCTGAAGGCCTGTCGGGCCGCTTCGACCTCGTTGGTCCTGAGGTAGACCTGCCCGAGCAGGAGCAGCGCTTGCGGCGCGACGCCGGCTCCCGGGTACGATACGAGCAGGCCCTTGAGCCGTGAAATCACGCCTCGATACGCCTCTCGCTCGAGGTAAAAGCGGGCAACGTAGAACTCGTGAGCGGCAAGCAGGCTCATGCATTTCTCCATGAGCTTGTTGGCATCGGGCACGCGTTGGTCGTCCGGATAGTCGACCACGAATCGGCGAAGCTGGATGAGCGCATCCCGAGCGGCGCTCTGATCGCGCTCGCTCGAAGGGGGCGTCATGAACCAGCCGCCAGGGATCTGATTGTAGTAAGCCTCGGCGATTCGAAATCGCGCGTAGGGGATCTCTTTGTGAGAGGGACGAATCCGTACGAACTGACGGTAGGTCTGGATCGCTTCGGGGTAGGCTTCATTCTTGAACTGGCAATCGCCTATGCGAAGCTCCGCGAGCGCTGAGAAACGGCTGTAGGGGAACTCCCGCCGGACCTCGCGGAAGGTCGGCTCGGCCGACAGGCAATCGCCACGGCGAAAACTCAGCAACGCTTTTTCGTAGCCGGTGCGCGCGTCGTCGTCGGGATCGAGCGTGCTCTTGCCAGTCTTTTTGAGACTTCCCGAGCTACTGCTGCAGGCCACGGCTAGCGCGAGCAAAGCGATCCAGACCAAGCTGTCGAGGCGAAACCTCATCGCGAGGGGAAGTAGCCTCTGACCCGGCCGGAAACAAGGTGACGGACCCTTCGCGGATCTGGCCCGGCTCAGGCACTTGCGATTTGGTTGTCGATGACGCAGGCCGGGTCGATTCCAAGGGTGGCGAGGGCAGCTTCCCAGCGCTTTTCGATCGGCGTGTCGAAGACGATTTCGTAGTCGAGGTCGACTGGAATCCACGACCCCTGCTTCATTTCGCTCTCGAGCTGCCCTGCTCCCCAGCCCGAGTAGCCGAGGATCATCGCACAGGTGTCGGGACCGTCGCCTCGGGCAAGGCGCTCCAAGAGCTCGAGCGACGCACTGCAAGCGATGCGCTGGCTCACTGCAATCGTCTGCCCCGTCGCCGGCTGAGGAACGCCTTCTGCGTCGTAGAGGATCCAACCCGACTCCGGGGAGACGGGCCCGCCGAGCATGACTGGCGCGTTCACGCTCGCCGTTGCGTCAGCGGTGACGCCGACTTCATTAAAGACGTCTTGGATGCCGAGGTCGGTCATGCGATTGACCACGAAGCCAAAAGAACCCTCGTCGCCGTGATCGATCAGTAGCACCAGCGTATGATTGAAAAACGGGCACCGCATCGACGGTGCCGCGACGAGGAACCCCGGTGCAAGAGATGCCGACACAAGCCGAGACTGCCATCAAATCGAAAGCTCTGCGAGTCTTAACTCGGGAGGCGGGAAAATGAGCCAGGTGCGGGTTGTCTTGCGCACCGGCGCCTTCTTCGGGTTCTCCGCTGGGATTCTCGCGGCGTACGAAACCCGGCGGGCAATGACTTCGGCGTCCGAGCAGGAGGCGCTGGCAAATCGGTACCGCTCGCGTTTGACCAACGGACTTCTGCAGCTCTTTGGCACGGAGCTCGTGCTAGGCGGTCAGCAAAGACAGCCTGGCGGTGCATTGGTCGTCGCCAATCACCAGAGTGCGCTCGACATCGGAGTGATGCTGTCGGTCTTTCAAGGTGTCCTGGTGAGCCGGCACGACGTGGCAGATTGGCCGCTGCTCGGTCGTTTGGCCAAGCACGGCGATACGATTTTCGTCGACCGAGAAGACCGGCGGAGCGGCGCCCTGGCACTTCGCGAGATCCGCAGGCGCGCCAAAGAAGGACGCACCGTCGTTGCCTTTCCAGAAGGGCGAACTTTTCCAGGCGATTCGGTACACGAATTCCACCCCGGTGCGTTCGCAGCTATTCGCTCACTCGGCGTTCCGATCATTCCGGTTGGCCTCGCCTACTCGCCTGCGATTCCGTACGGAGACGAATCCTTCGGCAAGCACATCGCCAAAATCGCCGCGCGAAGGAGCACGCGTATCGCGGTCCAGCTCGGCGAGCCCCTGCCCCCCGACCTCGACGCTCGTGCCGCCGCCAGGGCCGCGAGATCGAAGGTCGAAGCGCTGGTCTACGACGCCCGACGGGCACTGGACGACGATCGCGCCTGAATTCAGGGGGCGCACGTGCCGTGGCTGCCGCCTTCTAGGCGCCGGGCCCGCGGTTCGCTACGCTTCGATCTCGTTTTGCCCGAAAGCCACTGCCCCCAAGCCCATGGTTCGTCTCATCCGTCAATCGAAAGAGCCAGCGCAGAAGCGTGATGAACGCGTCTGGGAGTTCCTTCCTGGCGCCCTCTGGGACTTGAACTTTCGCGGCCCTCTTCAATGGATCGAGGAACAGGGCTGTCGGGACGCCGACGAGTTCAAGCAGCTGGTGCGAAACAATCCCGATGCTCTCGGTGATTGTCTAGAGCGAGTAAGAATTCATCGGGTGAGCGCCGGTGCCGTTTCGCTGGTGGGCGCTTCGAGCGAAGAGGAGTGCATTCGTAGGTCTCGAGAGCTTCTGACCGCCGAGTCGAAGGCGGACTTTCTGCGCATCTTGATGGCTGCCTTCCGCAACGAGCACGACGTCCATCTGGAAACCGCGATCATGACCTGCTCGCGCGAGCCGAGAGATGTCCGCGCGCACTGGCGGTTTGTCGAAAACGAAAACGGGCGCTTCGAGCGGGCACTCGTTTCGGTGACCGACATGACTGCCGAGCACGAGCTTGAGCAACGACTCGTATTGGCGGAGCGCATGTCCGCGATCGGAACGCTCACCGCGAGCATCATTCACGAGGTCAAGAACCCCCTCACATTCGTGTGGAACCATTTGCGTTCGCTTCGCGATTCGGCCGAGCCCCGTTCTCCCGAAGCCTCGGAGTTGATCCGCGAAGCCTATGAAGGCTCGGAGCGAATTCGTGTCATATCAAATGAAATCACATACTTGTCGCACGGTGGCGAAGGCGTCGAAACCGAGACGGTCAAGCTCCAGCAGGTGCTCGATTCCGCGATTCGGATGGCGCAGCCCGAGATCCAACACCGTGCGACGGTCGTTCGCGAATACGAAGAAGGCAACCTGTACATTCGAGGGTCGAGGACGCGCCTCAGTCAGGTGTTCCTGAATCTGATCGTCAACGCGGCGCAGGCCATCGAACCCGGGGACCGAGCGCAAAATACGATCACGATCCGCGCGCGGAGCACCGAAGAAAATCGCGTCTGCGTGGAGGTGCAAGACACCGGTCCCGGGATTCCTTCGCAACTGCTGCGGAGGATCTTCGACCCTTTCGTGACGACGAAGCCCGCGGGACGTGGAACCGGCCTCGGGCTCTCGATCTGTCGCCGCATCGTGCATTCTCTCGAAGGGACAATCGAGATTCAGAGTCACCCCGGACAAGGCACCGTCGCTCGCGTCGTCTTGCCGAAGGCGCCGCGCGCGCGACGCCCGCTCTCGATGCCACCAACGTCGATGAGCGCGGTCCGGCGCGCGATACGAGGTAAGCTGTCGCTCCTGGTCGTCGACGACGAGCCGGTCATCGCGCGGCTCATTCAGAAGGCGCTCGTCAAACACGATGTCACCACGGCCAACGACGGCCGCGAAGCAGTCGCCTTGATGGGGCAGCACGCATACGATGTGATTCTTTGTGACCTAATCATGCCGGAGATGACAGGCATGGATGTCTATCGGGCGGCCCTGCAAAGGGCGACACCGGTCCATGATCGCATCGTCTTCATGACGGGTGGCGCCTTCACCCAGCGCGCAAGGGATTTCCTTCAGAGCGTTCCAAACCTCCGAATTGAAAAACCTTTTGACCTAGGTCACCTGGAACGAACGATCTACGAAGCTGCGAATATCGTCGACCCTCGATGAAAGAGGGCCCCGCCCGCGCCGAGGGGCTAAGAGGGGACGGATGGGCGCGAAGCGAATGATCGTGATCGGGCTCGACTGCGCGGCGCCTCGCTTGGCGTTCGATCGCTACCGCGACGCGATGCCGAACCTCTCCGCCCTCATGAACAGCGGAACATGGGGAAACCTCCGGAGCTCGGAGCCACCGATCACCGTACCTGCATGGACATGCATGCTCTCGGGACGCGACGCAGGAGAGTTGGGCTTGTACGGATTCCGAAATCGCGTTCCTCACGAGACCCGATTGCGTTTGGCCGACGGAAGCGACGTCCGTGTGAAACGCGTCTGGGACTGGCTGGGGGAGCAAGGATATCGAGTTGCCCCGCTTTTCGTTCCGATGACCTCGCCTCCTACGCCGGTACGCGGTCAGATGGTGTCCGGCTTCATGTGGCCGGGCGGCGATTCGCCCTGGTGCTTTCCGCGCGAGCTCGAGGGCGAGCTCGTCGACTGCGTGGGTCCCTACCGCGCAGACGTCGAGAACTTCCGCTCCGATGATCTCGACCGCATCTACCGGGACATCGTCACGATGACCGAGCAGCACTTCGAGATTGCGGAGCAGGTCTGGTGGCAAAAGCAACCGGACTTCATGATGATCGTGGAGATCGCGGTCGATCGCTTTCACCACGCATTCTGGCGTCACATCGATCCGGAACACCCGCGCCACGATGACGCGAACCCATGGAAGAACCTCGGCCGCGAGTACTACCAGTTGTTGGACACGCGAATCGGACGGCTCTGCGCCGCGGCCGGTGAAGACACCCTCGTCATGGTCGTCAGCGACCACGGGGCGCGCGCGATGCACGGCGGATTCTGCATCAATGAGTGGCTGATCCGGAAGGGATACTTGAGCCTTCGAGAGCCGCCTGCCGCATCAGGCCCCCTCGACCATTCGCTCGTCGATTGGCCGCGGACCACTGCTTGGGCCGAGGGCGGCTACTACGCGAGAGTCTTTCTCAACGTAGCGGGGCGTGAACCGGCCGGAGTCGTTGCGCCGAACCGAGTCCGCGCCGTCCGCGATGAGATCCGCCGAGAGCTCGAGTGCGCCCGCAATGATCAAGGCGAACGTCTCCCGGTCCTGGTGCGAGCTCCTGAAGAATTCTATCGGCAAGCCCGCGGCTTCCCGCCTGACCTGATGGTCTACTTCGACGAGCTGAGGCTACGCGCGATCGGATCGGTCGGAACCGGCCGCATCCTGGTGGAAGCAAACGACCGCGGCCCCGATGGCTGCAACCACGACTGGGACGGTATTTTCGTCATGAGCGGGGGCGGCACACCGGCGCGGGGACGTGTCGAGGGAGCCGAGATCTATGATGTGACGCCGACTATCCTGGGGGCGTTTGAGCTTGCACGGCCGCCTGGGATCCTGGGGCGGGACTGGACGCTGTGACGGTGACAACATGACGCGCTAGGCTCCGCGTCGTGGCGGCGAAGGCGTTGGTGCTGGGGCTGGACGGGTTTGATCTCGGGCTCGTGGAGCAATTCGGTTCAGAGCGTTTGCCGAATCTCCATGCGCTGATGTCGCGGGGGGTTTTTGCTGCGCTCGAGTCGGTCCAGCCGCCCGCCACACTGCCCAATTGGACGACGTTTCTCACGGGGGTCGACCCGGCTCGTCATGGCGTTTTCGATTTCACGACGCGAAAGGGTTACCAAGTTCGGTTCACCGCGGGGACGGTTCGCGAGGTGCCGACCCTCTTTACACAGCTCGATCAGCTCGGGCTTCGCTGTGCTTGCCTCAGCTTTCCTGCGACATGGCCGCCTGAGAGACTCGAGCACGGGGTCTTCGTGAGCGGCTGGGATGCACCGGTTGCATTCGAGGCGGACCGATCGTTCATGTGGCCTCCTTCGCTTTACGATCAAACGGTGGAAAGGTTTGGGGCTCCGTCGTTCGACGATGTCGATGAGTTCCACGCCGATGCGCCTGGTTGGATCGAGCGGCTGCCCGACGCCCTGGTGAGCCGGGTCGCGCGGAAGGCCGACTGGGCGCGATGGCTGCTCGATCGGCAGGATTGGGACGTCTTCGCGCTCTACTTTGGCGAAAGCGACACCGCGTCGCACTATCTATGGGCGCACCACGACCCGGAATCGCCGCGGCGCCCCGCCAGTGTTTCGATCGAGCAGCGCGAAGGTCTTCAACGAGTCTACGAGGCGCTCGACCAAGCGGTCGGCTCAGTCATGGAAGCGGCCGGCGGGGACGAAACCGAGGTGACCGTGCTGAGCGACCATGGCTCCGGCGGCTCGTCGGACAAGGTACTGTACATCAATCGGCTCCTGGCTCAGCACACGTTGCTTCGCTTTCGAGCGCGGCGCGGTCGCGGCGGGGCGGGTTTGAAAGAGATCGCCCTTCGTCGGTTTCCGCCGCGTCTTCGCGAGCAACTGTTTCGCCTGGGTAACGCCTGGCTGCCGAGCCGCTTGGAATCGAATGTGCGTTTTGGCGCGATCGACATGGCCAACACCGTCGCGTTCAGTGACGAGCTGAACTACTTCCCCGGCATCCACCTCAACCTGCGGGGGCGGGAGCCCCGCGGCATCGTTCAACCCGAGCGGAGGCGCGAAACCATGCTCCGAATTCGGGCGGCCTTGCTCGGCACGCGCGATCCATGGACCGGTAAGCCCGTGTTTCGAGACTTGATTCCGCGCGAGGAGCTCTTCGACGGACCGCACTTGGATCGCGCCCCCGACCTGCTCGTAGATCTCCGCCTCGATGACGGCTACTCCTACAACTTGATGCCAAGCGAGCCCCAGAATGGGGCGAGCGCAGCCCCGTGGCGGCAAAGCCGCTTTACGGGGCACCCGTTCACTGGCAGCCCATTCCGCAAACTCACCGAAATAGAGAAGCTCGGTAAGAAAGGCCGAAGCCTCCCCGGCAGCCATCGCTCGCATGGTTTCATGGCCCTGGCCGGACCGAGCGTGCAGCCCGCAGGCCGCCTCGACGCCCATATCGCGGACCTGAGCGCGACCCTGCTCCGCCGGCTCGGTCTATCCGTGCCCTCCTCGTTCATGGGGCGGGTCCTTTGGGAGGCGCTCCGCGACGAACGCGACGCTCCAGCGGTAGCGCTCCCGGCGCCCCGCCCGCTCGAGCCTGGCACGACGCGAAGCGAAGCCCTCGTCGAATCCCGACTCCGCGCGCTGGGCTACATCGAATGATCCTCCACGTCGCCTGCCTTCCGTTCCCCACCCATCAAGGCACTCAGGCTGCGTTAGCCTCGATGCTGGAGGCGTCCACGCGCGTGGGTCGGCCGAGCCACCTCTTGGCCTACGCGCACGGGGCGTACGAGCTCGACGCGCCGTACGAGATTCATCGCATCCCCAACTTTCCCGAGGTGCGCTCCGTTCGCTCCGGGCCCTCCTGGGGCAAGGTCGCGCTCGACGCTCGATGCATCGTCGAGACGCGTCGACTGGCGGGCCGCCTTCAGCCCAGCGCGATCATCGCCCACCACATCGAAGCCGCGCTTGCGGCGCTCGCCGCGAGGGTCGCTCCCGTCTACTACGTTGCGCACACCTCCCTCGAGCGCGAGCTTCCCGTCTACATCTCTAGGGTCCCCGCGCGACCGGTCCGCTCCATGGCGCGCCGATTGGAGAAGCAAGTGTGCGAACGGGCAGCGGGGGTTGCCGCGGTCGCCCCTGCGCTTGCCACGCTCCTAGGCGACGGGGTGCGATACCTGCCGGTTCCCTGGTCATCGTCGGCCGTCGAGGATCGAGTTACTCGGGACGAGGCTCGCCTGCGGCTCGGAATCGCGCCCGATGCGCAGGTCTGTCTTTACGCAGGCAACCTCGACCCGTACCAGGGCTGGGAGCACCTCGTCGAAGCCATCTCCATGCTACGCCGCCGTCATCGAAACGTCCGACTGCTCGTCGCTACAGCGTCGGACCCTGCCCCCGCTCGACAGCAAGCGGAACGCCTGGGTGTCGCAGATGCCGTCAGGTTTTCCGGGCTCGACTCGGAGCGCGCTCGAATGCTGGCACACGCTGCCAGTGACCTCGCCTGGGTGCCAAGACGCACCGAGGGCGGCCTGCCGGTCAAGATGCTCGACGCCTTCGCGCGCGACCTCCCCGTCATCGCAATGAAGCGGGCCACAGCGGGGCTTCCGCTCCGGGGAGCGTGTTGCATCGTATCCGACGATGACCCCGGCGCGCTGGCCGCCGCTGCCGGAAGCCTGTTCGAGGACGAACGAGCCGGGAGCGCGCTCCGCGATCGAGCCCGCCGCTACCTTTCCGTCCACCACTCCGTGCAGGGGTTCACCACGGCCCTGCGCCACCTACTCGGGGACAGCGTGGCTAGCATCCCGGCCAAGCGTCGCGTGCCGCCTCGACGAGCTGCTTCGGCACACCGAGCTCACTGAGCTCCTCGAGCTCGCACCAGCGATACGCATCGTGCTCTTCCGAGAGCACGACCTCGCCGCCTTGGTGCTCGGCAGCAAAGACGATCACCGTCATCGGCTCGCCACGTCGAAGCGCGGCATACGCCGTCACCGGCCGCGATCGAATCGCTACGCGCAAGCCGGTTTCCTCGAGCACTTCGCGGCGCGCCGCCGCGATCGGGTCTTCGCCCGGCCGAACGCGACCCGACACGCCTTCCCAAAGCCCCGGCCCCGCGTCTTGGCTGGCCGCGCGACGCATGGACAGCATTCGGCCGTCGCCAAACACGAGAACCGTCACGGCAACCCATTGCCTTGCTTCTTCGCCCATCGCCGTCACCCGCTGTCACCCGCTGTCAATATATGGGCGAACACGCCTTTTTTTGGATCCAAATCGAACGCAGCAAGTACCATTTTCTTCCCAGCTCGCGTTGGGAAAAGAACATGGTCGCCCACTTGGACGAATCGCTTTCATACGCCCAAAAACGTGCCGATTCCGGTGTTCAGCATCTTCTCCTCGGCGGGGAGCTCGATCTGGAAACCCCGGCCTTGGCCGAGCTCACCGCGGCCGCGGCGGCGCTGGCGATCGGCTCCAAACCCAAGGTGCTCCTGCCGCTTGCGACCGCTGCAGTCGAGTACGCCTTGGTTCGTCGCGGCGATTCTGTCTTGGTCAGCTGCTACGGCACCGCGAGCGCGCCCGTTGTTTATCAACTGGATCGCCCGGTCCCGCTGCGGCGCCTTCTCGACACCTGTGCACAGTCGATGCTCGAAATGGCGGGCCAAGAGCTCGACCCGACCGCGCGGCAGATCGCGATCCGTGTGGCCGAACGAGCGCTCGCAACGAAGATTGAAGCGGATCCCGAAGGTCCCGCTTCGCCGATCAACCAGCGCGGCGGCGAGCTCGACGCGCCGGGCGAGCACGTGCCCCTGGCCTTCGGATACGAGGCCGCTGTCTATCCTTCCTCGTCGTCTTCCCAAGGCCGATCGGCGCGGGCGGACGTGCACGCGCTCCTCTTCGAAGGACATCTCTGGGCATTCGTGCGAGGGCGTCGACTCTCCTTGGCGCGCGGCCCCATCATGTTGGCTGCCCACCGGATGGTCGTTGCGGTGCGAACGCTCGTCGACTCCTGGGACAGCGCGCGCCCGACTCACGTACGTCTACGCGCCGGCGGTTTTCAGATCGCCATGCGAAAGTCGTCTCACCAGCTCGTCAGCATTGAGCTTTCCTCGGACGGGCGTGGCGACCTGACCGCGACTTCGCTCACGATCGCCGAGGCTGCTCTCCCGATTCTCAAGCTCGCAAGCGACTTGCTTCGAAGCCTGGTCGCCTCCGATCGAGGTCAGAGCCGAAACCTCCGCGTGCGTGCGCTACGCCAGGAGGTCCGCACGCTCCGCAGGGAGATCCGCTCGCGCCGAAGCGCCGACAGCTTCGTCAATCTCGACCCGGACCGGCTGCGTATGCACCAAGGCGGCGAGGCGGAGCCAAACGAGGCGCCGAGCACGCTCCCTTCCCTTCAGTTCGACGAGCGCTGGCGTATTTGCCTCGAGGGGCTCGACGCGAACTCGGTCTTCATGTGCGGCGATCGACTGGTGATCGCGACCCAGACGCACGTGGTCGCCGTCTCCCGTGACACAGGCAAGGTGCTTTGGGCACGCCCCGGCCCCGCGTCGACAACCCTGATGTCCGGCTCGGTCCTGATTCGGCTCTCGGCCGACGGAGACGTCGAGCTCTGTGACGTCGCAGATGGCGAGCCCTACTGCTCGACTCACATCAGCCCTCGGATCGGCGGCCCTCCGGTGGGCTTGATGGCCGGCGGCGAGAACATGCCGCCCGTCGCCGTGGTGACCGAAGGCAGTCACCGGCTCGTCGCGATCGACGTGCGCACGGGCGAGCCACGGTGGCGCTTTGCCTCGCGAAGCGGCGGAGAGTTCCGGATGACCAAGGTCGGCCGCTTGCTCTTGGTCACCTGCGGCGAAGAAGCGATCCATGCGCTAGACATTGCGACTGGCGAAGACGTTTGGCGTTTCGCGGAGCGCGGCTGCTTTCAATTCAAACCACTCGTGAGCAACGAAACGGTCATCGCAGCCGCCGTCCGGGGCCGGCGCGAAGGCGTGCTCTTCGCGATCGATCTCTTCAGTGGCCAACCTCGCTGGAAGCGAGAGCTCAAGGGCCCGCCGACCTCCGACCCCTGTGTGGCCTCCAACGTTGCGCTGGTCTCGATCGCCGGTGACGAGGCGGCGCTGGCCGCCCACTGCCTGCAAACCGGCGAGTCTCTCTGGGAAACCAAGGACCCCGGCCTAGGCATCGGTGGCGCCGGCCTGACCGTCGACGAGACCTGGATCGTCAATGCGCCCTTCGGTCAGCTCAGCGCGCTCGACGTCCACTCGGGTAACCTCCGCTGGAACACGAACCTGGCGGATGCGCTCGCAGACGAAATCCCGCGCCGGCTCGAACCCGTGCTGCGAGGCGGTGCCCTCTTCGTGCCGGCATCCTCGGTCCACGTAGTGCACCCCGCCAACGGACAAAGGCTCTCCGCGAGCTTGCCTTGCGACCTGGTCCCCGACCTGATGAGAGTCGACGAACGTGGCTGGGTCTACGTAGCCGAAGAGAGTGGTTACCTCGCAGGCTACGCGCCCAAGCCGATGCTCACCTTGATCAGGGGCGGAACCCGCTAATCGAGCGGGACACAGTTGAACTCCATCGACCAGCCCGCAAACACCGGCGTGCTCGAGGTGTCGGTAGACGCCTCGAGTCTCGCGCGCACCCGCAGATACGGCCGGTAGTTGGGTTCTCCGCCGGCTATCAGCAGGGTCCCGATGTCGTACGTTTTTGGCGCCACATCCGTTGGATCGGCGTAGGTGACCGAGACCGGAATCACCGTGTCGAGATCTGCCATCGTGTCCGCCGTGAAGAACTCGAACGTGACACTGCTGTCCGAGGGCGTCGATCCGGTCCAATTCAGGTCACCCCAATCGGGCCGCTCGGGCGGCATCTCACAGACGAAGTCGGCTTCGTACGTGTTCTGGTAGAAACCAGCGCCGTAGGAGCCACCCGTCTCCGGCACCATGACACGGACCGGAATGCGGGCGAGCTCTACGGTGCCGTCCGCAAACGCGACCATGTCGAAGTCGAAGACCTGCGGAGTTGCGGTCGGTGCGACGATGGCGTTACCCAAGCGGAATGAGAACTCGATCTCAGTGTCCTGGAGGCAGCCCTGACAGATGTTGGTTCCCAGTCCCCCAAGACAGTTGTTGAGGCCGACCGTGGGACATGCGGTCGCCGTGACCGCCTTGACGAAGCCGGTTTCGTCTACCCCCGCGGTCGCGACGACATCCTCTGGCACCAGACTGATATCGCGACGGGTATCACCGACCAGGGAACGGACGGCGTCGAGAATGGCGGTCGAGAGACCCGTACCGTCGCCATTGATTATCTCCAGAAATGGATTGCCGAATTGGTCGAGCGAATTCGTGTCGATGGCCAACTGAGTCACGTCGGGGATCGCAATGAGGCCAGCCGCATTCGGACTGACGATGTTGACGAACTTCACCCCGGTTGCGAGCAGCTCGGTTTCCACCTCTGTCCAGGTGAGCGGTAGGTCGGCGGTCTGCCAGCTCGGGTGACCGCCCGGATCGGCCGTCTGATTGTGAATGCGAAGCTGGAAGTTGCCTCTTCTTTGGCTAACGGAATTGCTTGGTCCGACCGAAGCGTCCGAAACCGCGTACCAATCCCCTGCGGGCACCGTCTGCCCAAACCGCCCCCAGAAGTCGCCGCCACCGGGGCCCGGATTGCAGTCCACGGCGCCCAGTCCCGAATCGAAGAGAGCGACATTGGTCGTATGATACGCCGTTCCTTCGCCACTCAAGAAGATGTCGGCGGGGCTGCTGAGGGAGAACTTGAGGAATGCATCACGCCCATCGGTCCAGCAGTCAGCCCCGCTGCACTGGGTGCATGTCCCCTTGTCCCAGGTAACCGCGTCGTTGCCGAGGTTGGTGTTGCTGCCCATGATGGTCATCGACCTATTGGTCAGGTCACCGAGATCCCAGGCCGTGAACGGATCACTCGAGTAGAGCACGTTGGGGGATTGCTCGACCGGCGGCAGCCGAGTACCAAGACCCAATGTTCCATTGAACGGTGGATTTCCGTAGGTGTGGCCGTTGTTGACCGGGCCGTTCCACATGTCGGCGTCGGTGATCAGGATGATGATGGGAAGCGTGGTCGGTCGGAAGCAAGGATAGCCCCAGCGCCCTGCGGGCGTCGAAGGGCAACTGCCTCGATTGGGAACGAGATCCCCGAGGCCTTGCCCCGTGACGACCGAGTAGAGCGCCTGGCTGTGCGCCTCCGGGTAATCCCTGTTGTTGTCAGCCCGGAATGCGGAGACCGCGTCGGCCACGTGCTGAGCATTGTCGGTCATGTCCAGGTAGTGATGATACGGCGCCATGTCGAAACGATTGTTGTGCGGGAGATACGAAACCTCTTTGAAGTCCCCGACTCCCAGCCAGAGATCCGGAACCGCGCAACGCAGCGCGCCGATGAGGCCCGTCCCCACACCCGTCGGACATGCGACTGGATCAGTGACGAGCGTCCCGGAGGTAAGGCCGTTGACCAGCTCCACCTGCTCGCCACCCATCGAACCTGTGGCGTCCATCAGGATGTAGGCATCGGCACTCTCGATCGTGCCGGTGATGTCGATGTCCGTGCGGACGGTGATGTCGGTATCGCTATTGAAGTAAAGGGTCTGATAGATGCCGTCGTCGCTCGGATCACCGTCGCAGGGAAGCCGCCAGCCCGGCCCCGCGCACTCGTCTGCCGGATCGGGCACGCCGTCGCCATCGGTGTCGACCAAGCTGCCGCTACCCGCCTGAAGCGTGAGGGCGCCGTCGACCCCGGAGAAGAGAACGTTTTGCGAATTGGCTGTCGTGAGCTCGACCTGCACGGGGAAGTCGGCCGTGGAATTGCAGGTCGGATCTCCGTTGCCACAGGATGCCGGCGGCGAGATCAGCGACGCGCTGCTCGCGCCGGTAGAAGTGGATTCGTCCTGCAGGCACGCTGGCATCGCGACGGCGAACGCAAAGAGAATGAAGGGGGTTAGGGCTTGGGTTTTCACGTTGACTCCTTAAGGTGCACTACCGGACTGACAGCTAGGCCCGTTGTTGCCGGTTCGGGGTGCGGCACAGACCTGCTGGGGATCGCAGTCCGTTACTTGGTCACAGGTGCCACCGGTGGGCACACATTCCTTGCGCCCGTCTTGCCAAAGGCCGAGACACTCGAAGCCCGAGCCGCAATCGCTGTTGAAGCGACAGAGGCCGTAGTCTCCGCAGGTGGCCAAAGACCCGACCGCGCCGCTCTCGCAAACCGACGAGCTGCCGCAGTCCGAGCTGACGCAAGCTGCGCCGGTCGCGTCACGTTCGCCGGTGCACTCGTCGACACCGTCAGCGTCGACGTCGGCACAGAAGCTGCCAAGCGCGTTTCCGAGCCAGGAGCAGTCAGCGTCGACGTGGCACGTCCGGCTGACACGGGTGCAGTACTTCGACACCGGCGTCGTGAGACAGATGTGGCTCTTCGGACAGTCCTCGTAGCTGTCACAGGGAACCCGACGGTCCACGCACGCGCCGCTCTCGCAGGAGAAGCCTGGCGCGCAGTCGTAGGTTTCGGTAGCAGGGTTGCATCCGGTCGCGACTCGAACGCATCGCTTGCCCCCCGCCCCAACGGTCAAGCAGTCGTAGTCGCTTTGGTTTGGGCAGTCCGTGTCGCTGGAGCAGGAACCCGCCCACGCCGGTACACACTGCTTGATCGGATCCCCGCCGTTGGTCGCACAACCCGAAGCGACGCAGACGTAACCGCTAAACGTACAGTCGTCGTCGGTGTTGCAAAGAAAACTAGTAGGGCAGGTGTGGCAGAGCGCGTTGGTCACGCACTCACCGCCCCCGATACCGCCGACGCCAGCCGATCCGCCGATGCCTCCGGTGCCCGCTGAGCCCGCAGTCCCGCCGGAGCCCGCCGAACCACCAAAGCCCCCAGTCCCGCCAGAGCCCGCAGTCCCGCCAGAGCCCGCAGTCCCGCCGGAGCCCGCCGAGCCGCCAGAGCCCCCGCAGCCGAACAGGCAGCCTGCTCCCCCTGAGCCCGCAGTGCCAGCGCTCCCGCCGGTCCCCGAGGAGCCGCCTCCGCTGCGCGGATCATTCGGTTCCTCGCCACAACCGACCGCGACCGCGATCAAGAGAAGGCCAAGCACCCGCCAATGCGTTGCGGATGACGTATTGCGATGTGGAGCGTTTGCAATCGAGCTCATGGCTACAATCCCGCCTGACAGCTGGGAACGCCCCCGCCTCGCGGTGATGCGCAAACCTGCTGCGGCATCGGACAGTCCGCGAAGCTCGAACAGCCGCTGCCGTCGGGCACACATTCCTTGCGCCCATCCGGCCACAGGCTGGCGCAGTGAAAATTCGTGGCGCAATCCAGGTCGACTAGACAAAGCCCATACTGCCCGCACTGTGTCGTGCTCCCGAAACTGGCCGCTTCGCAGACGGGCGCCGAGGCACTGCCGCACTGGGCGTTGGTGCATGCGGGGGAATCGAAGTCATTCGGATCAAAGGTACCGGCGCACTCTTTCTTCAAGTCGCCGTCGATGTCCTCGCAGCGAGGAGCAAGATCGACACAGTCGAAGTCAGACTCGCATCCTTGTTGGATCCGCCGGCAGAAGTTGGAGTTCGTGGTGCCTCCGCAGACGTGATTCTTCGGGCACTGCTCGTCTTGTGGGTCGCAGGGAACACGACGGTCGACGCAGCTTCCGTTCTCGCAGGCGAAACCGAGCACACAATCGAAGCTCGTGTCGCAGCCTGGCGTGGTCTTGACGCAGCGTTTGCCCTCCCCCGGCACGTCGACGCACTCGCGACCGTTCGCGCACATCGCACTGCTATCGCACGCACCGCCGCCCGC
>JBARTN010000231.1:0-6790 GCA_049645265.1 Polyangiales bacterium | reverse complement strand
CGTCGCATTGCTCGCGCCACACAGGGCGACGCCTGTAGAGCCATTGGTGAAGGCTGCGCAGTCGCTGCTCGGATACGAGAAGCCGCTAGCCAGCGTACCGGTCCAAACCTCGCCGCTGCGGAGCACGCCGTTCGCGTCCAGGTTGATCGGCGCGAGGATCGTACGGTCGACCAGGTCGTCCCAGTCGTCGGCGACCCTGGTTCCGTCGACGAGGACGTACGGCCCGCTGGCTTGGGTCACGCGATCGGCGACCGGCGAGGCGATGGTGGACAGCCAGGCTTTGAACTCGCCTTCGAGGCCCGCTTCGAGGGCTTGAGCCGCGCAAATCGCATCGGCGCCGGCAATGCCGCCGAGGTTCGCGTTCTGGTTGGTGTCGGTTCGGAAGATGCGCCACTCGGTCATCCCGGCGTCGGGGCCAGCGTCAGGGCCAGCGTCAGGGCCGGCGTCAGGGCCGGCGTCAGGGCCAGCGTCAGGGCCAGCGTCGGTGGCACCGTCAGCCCCGGCGTCGGTGACCGAGTCGGAGCCCGTGCAGGCGATAGAGCCCGTCATGGCGAGGGCGAGGAGAAAGCTGCACCAGCTACAGTTCATTTGAGTCTTCTCGCACGCTATTTGCTTCTAAACAACCGCCGCCTTAGTCGAGCGGGTCCACTCTGAGTCGCGTGAGCTTGAGCGTGCTGATGCGCCAGCCGCCTTTCTCCTTGCGGTACTCTTCGTGGTAGTGGCCGTAGCCGCGGATGCCGCGCGAGGGTTTGAACTCGACGTAGTCGTCCATTGCCCAGATCCCTCGCGCTTCGGTTGGGCTGAGCAGCTCGATTTCGGGCATGTGGCCATGGTGAACGGTCGTCGCTTTGCCAACCGCCCTGCAAATGAAGTCCACGACTTCTGCCCGACCCCGAATGGTGCCGCCGGGAGCGTGCTTGTCGTGAGAAACATCGACGACGACATCGTCGGTGAATACCTGCGAGAACGGCAGCCACTGCTTGGTGTCCATGAGTCGGAAGTAGCGCGCCTTCAGCTGCTTGATCGCCTCGAGCTCCAGGAGCCGCTCGGCGGCTGAGAGGGTCTGGTTTTCTGGGTCGGACATGGAAGTAGATTACAGGAGACGGTCGTCCTTTGGGATCGCGATCCTCTGTTCCGTAGGCTTCGAATTCGCGGTTCGTAGGTTTCGGGGCCGGCACGCCACCCTCGGCGACCGAGGTACGTGATAAGCTCCGGGCTCGGTGGCGATTTCATTGCGCACGCTCGAGAACGAAATCGCTCAGTGCCAGATTTGCATTGAGCACCTTCCGCTGGGGCCACGGCCGGTGGTTCAGTTCGCGTCGAAGAGCCGGATTGTGATCGTCGGACAAGCGCCCGGTACCAAGGTGCACGAATCGGGCATTCCGTGGGACGACCCTTCTGGCGACCACCTTCGAGAGTGGCTTCGTGTCTCCCGCGAAGATTTCTACGACGCAGACTCGTTCGCGTTGGTTCCGATGGGCTTCTGCTACCCCGGAAAAGAAAAGAGCGGCGATGCGCCGCCGAGGCCTGAATGTGCGCCGCGTTGGCACCAGCGCGTGCTGGGCGCCATCGCGCCGGACCCGCTTTTGCTGCTGTGCGGCCAATACGCACAGGAGCAGTATCTCGGCGCCTCTCGAAAGAAGACATTGAGGGAAACCGTGCACTCTTTCAAGGAGTACGGCCCCCGAACGATTCCGCTCCCCCACCCGAGCTGGCGCTCACGCATTTGGATGAAGAAGAACCCGTGGTTCGAAGAGAAGCTCCTGCCCGTGCTGCGCCGGACGGTCAAGAAGCGTCTCGAGGGCTAGTTCTCCGCTCCTCGAACGGCCGCTCGCCTCTGCTTCTTCTCGCTTTGACGACGCTTGTCTTGGAGCCGGCGGCGTTTCTGCGACTTGGATGGCTTCGTTGCGACGCGACGCTTGGGAACGACCAGCGATTTCAGAATCAGGCGCCGCAGGCTTGCGCGCGCCCGCTCGAGGTTCTGCCGCTGCGAGCGCTCGGCCTGGGCGCTGATCAGAATTCCGCCATTGGCGTCCAGGCGGCGCCCTGCGAGCTTGCGCAAACGTCCCTTCTGGGCTTGCGACAACGCAGCCGTTCCATCGAGGTCGAAGCGAAGGATGACCTTGGTCGCAACCTTGTTGACGTTCTGGCCGCCAGGGCCGGACGAGCGGGCAGCGTTCCATGAGAGGTCGCCGCTGGGAATGCTCAGCTGGTCGTGGATCGCGAGGCCCTTCATGTTTGCCCCGCTGTGTATGACTCGCTGAGCTCAGGGTCGCCAGCTCAGGGCGATCTGGTTCGGCACCTGCGCGAGCGTGTTGTATGCATCTCGGTAGAGCTTCAAGTCACGGACCGGCGAGGTGTTTGCATCGATCTGAAGGCCAAACCCCGGCGGGGTTGCACGTGAACAAGCCCCGGGTGTCGCGACCCAAACGAGGGTGCCGCGCAAGTGCACGGTCGTCGTCGTGCCTGGGGGCCTGAGCTCGAGCCAGAGCGTCGTGTTCTTCGGGGGCGGGTCGAGCGTTCGCACGTAGATCCCCGTCTGGCTCATGTTGTAGGTGAGGCCATACTCGGGGGAAAACTCACCCTCCGTTCGAAAGCTGCAAATCGTATCGAATAAGTATCGAGGAGACTGTCGTCCCTGACGGCAACCGTCTCGCAGCAGGTCGTTGGCCAAGAAGAGCAGGTGGTCGTGGGGCGCGTGTTCCGAAATGGTGGCGACGTGCGGAAACTTGGCGTCCAGCATGATTCGAGTCGAAGCGGCGGCCGAGACCACGACAAAACGGGTCTTGGGCGCGTTGGCCGATCGCCTTGCGTCTTCAATGTTGGCCACGGGAAGGAGCTGGTTGGACACGACGACCAGATCGGGCCCCGGCTCCGATGCCATCGCTGCGATGATCTCATCCGCATCGACCGCGAAGTGCACATCGAAGCAGGCCTGGCGAAGCACGCGTCCGAGAAGCCGTCGATACTCGTCGACATGATGACTGATCAAGACACGGCCCCTCGAGACCGGCGGACGCGCAGTGGGGTCGAAACCCTGAAGGTTCGCAATCCGTCGAGTCACTCCCCCAACGTTCGAACGCAGGATCACATCATCTGCCCCTTTTCGATACGCTTGAACGAAGGAGGCATCGCGAAGGTCCGAGACCATTGCGATCACCGGCGTCGCGAACAGGAAGGGATCCTCGCGAATCCAGGTTGTGGTCGTCGCAAGCTCCTTGGTCTCGCCATCGACGAAAATACACTTCGGGCGAAGCTCGGAGAGAGCGTCTTGCGAACCCAGGATGGTGCTCGACACGTAGGAACCGGAGTTCGCCCGCTCGACGGCCCTCCGAAGCATCGCTCCCTGCGCAGGATCGAACGGTCCGATCAAAGCAGGGCTCCCGAAGTCTCGCGCTTGCATACCCTCAGACTAACGGAGCCATCACCTCCCCTCCAAACGAACGCCAGGGGCAGGCGGTTTCACGGTCCCGGATACGAGACTCCTCGGCCGAAATCGCTTTGGCCGATTTGGAGATCCTAATCGACCAAAGCGACGCGGCATGCTGGCCCGAGGGGACACCCGGACCGGGGCCAGGGTCGTCACGCGATCGGTCCTCCGGGAAAGGTTCTGTGGCACAGAACTCTTGCGTATTGACGTGGCAAACGTCGACATCTCATCCTCCGCATCGCTTCGAACGTTGAGCGGATCGGTCCGCGAGAACGTCGAAGCTTCGAGACGAAGGTCGCGCAGAGTATCTTTGCCCGCAAACTGTGTGGGGCCGAATCGTTTGAGTTCTGCAGGCGGTTCTCCGCGATGAGCGTAGAGACCGTCGTCGGTTTGCTTCAGGTCGACCGAGGCACGGTGCAACAGCGGGAGAATCGAGCGAGCCAAGTACCCGCGTGGGCGATGCTGTTGGTGTCGAAGATAGCGGAGGAGAGCTCGAGGGGACGCACGTCGACGCATGCCTGGCTTCGGCAGGAAGCGGCTCGCAAGGATCCGAGTAGCCCGCTCCCGCCGCCCGTGGTCATGGCGCCGATCGTCGAATGGTGGGTCGAGAATTTTTCCTTGATCAGCGACATCGTGACCCGGCGCTACCCGTTCTACATGGTGGCCTACGACTCGGTGCTGGATGCTCCCGAGGAGACCCTGCGCGCGGTGTTTCGCTGGCTCGGAGAGGGCGACGCCGAGGCAGCCATTCAAAAGGTGGAGCCCGCGTTGCGGACGCAGGATCGCGACTCCCGGAATGAAGCGCGCGAAGAAGCAGACAGCCTGGAGCCCGAGGTCGTCGAAGTCTTCGACGCGCTCTATGAACTGGTGCTGAAGCAAGCTCCGCTCGAACAAGCCTTCGTCGACCGCCTCAACCAAACCAACGAAGCGCTGGGCCCGAGAATCGAAGAAGCCGTGAAGGCCGTTGAGGCCGCGCGGCTCGAACGGAAACGCTTCATGGAAGCGCGCCGCAAGCCTGGAATTGACTAGCGGCGATCGCTCAGTAGCATCGTGCATGCGAACCTCGAGGCCTACATCCGAGCCCGTGGACTGGCCTGACGACGCGGGGCGGGATCGCCTCATTGGGGACTGGCACATCTTCCAGCGTTCGGGCGGGCATCGAACGAGCACCGACGACCTGATCACCGCTTGGTATGCCGTCCATCGAAATCCGGTGGCCCCCGCCCGCTACCTAGATCTCGGATGCGGAGTGGGTTCGGTGCTCCTGATGGTCAGCCACAAGCTACGCCCGAAGATCGCGGTCGGCGTCGAGGCGCAGGCTCAATCGGTCGCCATGGCACGACGCGCGATTGCTGAGCTGCCAGAGCATGAAAGCCAGATCGACGTCCGACATGAGGACTTCCGTGAGCTCGAGTTTGGCCGCGAGCGCTACGACCTCATCACGGGGTCCCCGCCCTATTTTCCGCTCGATGCCGGTGTGCTGCCCGAGGACCCGCAAAGGCGGGCGTGTCGATTCGAGGAACGTGGCGGCGTCGAGGCCTACGTCGAGACAGCCGCCCGAGCGCTTGGCGAACGAGCTCGACTCTACGTCGTATTTCAAACACGCTGGAGCGAGCGGGTCACGGCCGCAGCCGCGGAGCACGATTTACATCTGAGCGGCCGGGCAGATTTCTCGACGCGCGCCGACAAACCCGATCCGTTCCTTACGGTATTCGAGCTTTCGCGACGGCCGACGGGGGCCTTGCATCGCGTCTGCGTCACAGTCCGCGACGCCGATGGGCTCATTAGCTCCGAATACCAACGAATACGGCTAGAGCTCGGTGTTGCCGACAGCGCAGCACGAAGGTAGCTACCCCAGGCATGCGGGACGTCGGCTCGACGCCGACGATGCGACGCAGCGAGCGCGTCCCCTAGCCCGCGTCGTGCTTCGCGACGAGGTCTTGGGCGATCCGTTCCGGGACGGCGTCGTAGTGGCTGAGCTCCATCGTGAAGCTGCCACGACCTTTGGTGATGCTCTTGAGCGTCGGTTCGTAGTCCATCATGTCGGCCAGCGGGACGGAGGCCTTGACGACGGCCGCGCCGCTGCTCATCACGTCGGTTCCGAACACTTTGCCGCGACGGCTCGAAAGATCACCGGTGACGGACCCCACGGCGTTGCCTGGCGTGGTCACTTCGACGTTGACGATAGGCTCGAGGATCTGTGGATTGGCTTTGAGAAACGCATCCTTGAATGCGAACTTGCCAGCGGTACGAAAGGCGATTTCCTTGCTGTCGACCGAATGGGTCTTGCCGTCGAAGACGGTCACACGCACATCCTCGATTGGGTAGCCTGCGACGACGCCCTGCCGCATGATGTCGCGAACGCCCTTCTCGATGGCCGGCATGAAGCCTTTGGGGATCACCCCGCCGACGATCTTGTCGACGAACTCGAAACCCGCACCTCGTTCGAGCGGTTCGATGCGAAGCTTGACTTCGCCAAACTGCCCCGCGCCGCCACTTTGCTTCTTGTGCCGGTAGTGGCCTTCCGCCTCTCCCATGATCGTTTCGTGGTACGCGATCTTCGGCGGCTTGGTTTCCACGTCGACGCCCTGGTTTTTGATCCGCTCGATCACCAGGCTCAAGTGCATCTCGCCTAAGCCATGGATGACGAGCTCGTGCGTTTCGGACTCGAAATGGGCCTCGAAGGTAGGGTCCTCCTCGCGGATCCGAGCGAGGACCTCGGTGATCTTGTCTTCGTCGCCGCGGGTCTTGGGCACGATGGCGAGGCCGTGCAGTGGCGTCGGATATGGCAGCGCCTTGTGGTGCACGTGGTCGAGGGCATGATCGTCGTGCAGGACATCGCCCAGGTGCAGCTCCTCGATCTTGGCGATCGCTCCGAGGTCACCTGCAACGATTTCGGTCACGGGCGCGCGCTGTTTGCCCTGGAGCTTGAAGAGGTGCCCGAGCCGAATGGGCTTCTTGCCATCGCCGATGAAAAGCTGGTCGCCCGTCTTCATGGTGCCCTGGTAAACCCGACACAGGCAGAGTTTGCCGAGGTACGCGTCCGTGGTGACGTGGAACACGCGCGCCAGGAGCGTCTTGCTCGCATCATCGATGTAGAGGAATGGCGTTTCGTCTTCTCCTTCGCCGATGAAGAACGGGCGCGGGTTCCCTTCGGGGGGACTCGGAAAATGCCGCACGATGATGTCGAGCAGCGACTCGACCCCTGCGCCACTCAGTGCGTCCGTAAAACAGACTGGGATCACGTGCGCCTGATCCATGGCGCGTTCAAACGGCTCGTGAAGCGCTTCGTAGTTTGGCTCTTCGCCCTCGAGGTATCGCTCCATGAGCGCGTCGTCGATCTCGACGATCTGATCGAGC
>JBARTN010000230.1:0-10138 GCA_049645265.1 Polyangiales bacterium | reverse complement strand
AGAAGCGACCGGTTTTTGGCCGGAGCCCAGTTTGCGATATCCTGTTGGGCAGCCGCTACCGGCAAGAGGGGGACACCGTGGGCAAGTTTTCTAGAACGTTTTCGTTGATGCGCGCATCGTGGGAGGTGCTCAAGCAGGACAAGGAGCTGCTTTTGTTTCCACTCCTGTCCGCAGTCGGCTGCGTGCTGGTTCTGGCCTCGTTTGCTGCACCCATCCTCGCTCTGACCGATTGGCAGGCGGCGAGCGAAAGCGTGACGGCGGGCACGGTAGAAACCTTCAGCGGGTCCGGCGGGAAACTTTCCGGAGAACAGGCCCTGCACATGCTCGGCTTGTTCCTGTTCTACTGTTGCAACTACTTCGTGATTATCTTCTTCAACGCAGGCCTCATCGCGTGCGCGGAGATTCGAATGGAGGGCGGCGACCCAACGGTGGCAGACGGCCTTCGCGCAGCCTGGGCTCGACTGCCCGCGATCCTTGCTTGGGCGGTCGTCGCGGCCACGGTGGGCCTGGTGCTTCGCATGATCGAGGAGCGCTCCAACTTCGTGGGCAAGATCGTCGCTGGCTTGTTGGGCGTGGCGTGGTCGCTTACGAGCTTTCTCGTCGTTCCGATTCTCGTCATCGAGAACGAAGGTCCAGTTAGCGCACTCAAGCGCTCGGCTTCCATGCTCAAGAAGACCTGGGGGGAGCAGCTCATCGGCAATTTCAGCTTCGGCTTGATCTTCCTTCTCTTGGCACTTCCGGGCATTCTGTTCATCGTGCTCGGCTTTGCTGCCCAAAGCGCGCCGCTCATCGTCGTCGCAGTCGTCTATTTCACCGTCATTTCGCTGGCGCAGTCGGCACTCCAGGGCATCTTCCAAGCCGCCCTCTATCTCTACATGCGCGACGGTCAGGCCCCCGAGGGGTTTGACGCCAGCGCATTGCAGGCGTCGATCGGCCATCGCTGAGCCCGATCGGATCGTGTTACGCTAGCCCCGACGGCCGGCGGGCCGCGAGAGGAGAGTAAGAAATGGACCGAGGGGACGGAAGCTTCTTTGGGTTGATCATTCAGCTCGCAGTCATCGCGTTCTTCATTTGGGTGCTTTGGAAGATCTTCGAGAAGGCGGGCAAGCCGGGTTGGGCGGCGATCGTCCCGATCTACAACGTGATTGTCCTACTCGAGATCGTCGGACGCCCATGGTGGTGGATCATCCTATTTCTCATCCCGCTGGTGAACGTCGTCATCGGGTTCCTGGTTGCGCTCGATCTCTCGAGGTCGTTCGGCCACGACCTTGCGTTTGCCTTGGGTCTGTTCTTCCTCGGGTTCATTTTCTATCCCATCCTCGCGTTCGGGGGCGACAGCTACGAAGGACCCGCCGCCGCCACCTAGCGAAGCGTGTCGCGAAGTAGCGGCGGGGTGGGCGCGTGTCGCGCCTAAGGGTCAGCGCCCCGCTGACACTCCACGCAGAACGGTGCCTCGGGCTTGGCAGACAGGCGACGGTAGCCAATTGGTTCTTCGCATTTGCGGCATAGGCCGTACTCGTCGCGCTCGAAGGCGGATAGGGCAACTTTGCACTGGGTCAGTCGAAGACGGGCTTTCTCGCGGGTGGCCTTGGCCATCGCTTGCTGTTGCATCGCATCCATGCGTGACAGTCGGCCGACCGAGCTCTGGTCGAGCACCACCGGGTCGGCAGAGCTTGCATTGACCCGCAGGTTCTCCTCGAGATCGGCGACCAGTTGGACTAGCTGCTCCCTCAGGGTCTCGGCTTCGCGGTGGGTTAGCTCGTCCACGTCGTTCAATCGCTCAGAGCTTCCAGCGCTTTGCGAGGTAGTACATCATCGTTTCGTCGCTGCCGCCGCCGATGCTCGCGATGCGTGTGTCACAAAACGCGCGACCGGCCATACTCTCTTTCATGTAGGCGGCGCCGCCGTGCAGCTGGAAGCATACGTCTGCAACCTGCCGACATACGCGGCCAACGTGGAGCTTCGCCATGGAGATCAGGTCCGTTGCGTCTTCCCCGTTGATGAGGGCCTCCACGCAAGCATCGTTCATGAGCTTGCCCGTGGTGAGTAGAGTCTTGCATTCGACAAGCTTGAACTGAGTGTTCTGCATGGACATGAGAGTCTTTCCAAAGAGCTTGCGCTCCCTGGCCCAGTTGCATGTGGTCTCCCAAAGCTCCTCGCAGTAGGCGATTAGGCCGATGGTGGCGACGAGTCGTTCGGCTTGGAACTGCATCATCTGCTGCGCAAAGCCCGCTCCGATCTGGCCTATTGTGTTAGACACCGGCACCCGGACATCCTCGAAGAAGAAGAGGCCCGTATCGGAACCCCAGAAGCCGATCTTGTCGAGCAAATCATACGACACGCCGGGTGTGCTCGTGGGTACGATGATCTGCGAAAAACCAGCGTGGCCGGCGTGGGGGTCAGTCACGGCGAGCAAGCAGAGCCAGTCCGAAGTGGCGGCGTTGGTGATGTAGATCTTGGACCCGTTGATCAGCCAATCGTCGCCGTCGCGCACGGCGCGGGTTCGGATGCCTGCAACGTCCGAGCCGGCGTCGGGCTCGGTCACCGCGATGGCGGACACCATCTCGCCACGAATGGCAGGCACCAAGTACTTCTGCTTGAGCTCTTCGCTGCCGAAGCGATGCAGTGACGGCGTCGCCATGTCCGTGTGGACAGAGATGCCGGTCATCACGCCAACGTTGTCGGCGCGTCCAAGCTCTTCGCATAGGATCGCGGTGTATGATCATTCGAGGCCGGCACCGCCATATGCTTCGTCGTACCGAAGCCCGAGCATGCCGAGCTCCCCCATCTTGGGGAAGAGGGACTTGTCGAGCCGGCCCATCTCGTCGAATTCGCGCGCCCGGGGTGCGAGCTCGTTGCGCACGAAGGCGCGGACAGTCTCACGAAACGCCTTGTGCTCGGGGGTCTTGTCCTTCTGCAACATCTTTCGTTCTCCGCGGTCTGATCTTGACTGTTTGGGTTAGTCGCCCGCCTCAACCGAGGTCGGTTGGCGTCTGCCCCGGGTTATAGTACGAATTCGGTCCGTGACGGCGCCCGAACGACATTCAAATCCGGGTCGTTTCGGCCTCGCGGAGCTAATCGATTTTGAGGTACAACTCGCGTCCGATCGCGATCGACCCTCGGAGGAGCTCATTGCCCGTGATCGCGCGATTGCGTTGCGCTGGCAGGACGATCCAAAGTCAGCCCCGGATCTGGTGGCTCGCTGGCTGGCTTCGCTTCAGCGCCAGGGCCCGACGCCGACCAGCGGCGAACGCATCGCTCGTGCGCACACTGTTGCAAACTGGGTGGTCTTCGTCGTGTTTGCAATGCTCGGAGCCGCCATCGCGCTCGCCGTGCTTCAATTCACCGGTGACCATCCGATCAACGTCTTGGTCGTGTTGGGCGTGTTCGTGTTTCTGCAGTGGGTGAACTTGCTGGGGACGATCCTTGCCTTTCTCTGGTCGCGTTCCTCCCCTGGCTTTCTCGCGCACTTCCCGTTGAGCGCGTTCATCCGGAGCTTGATTGTGCGCATGGTGGGCGCCGAAGACGCTGGGCGGTTTTTGGCGAGGCGTTCCCTGTACGCGGGGGTAGAGCGCTGGGTCTTGTTTCGAGCCTTCCAGGTGGGCGCCGTCGCCTTCAACGTCGGCGCGATAGCCACCTTCATCGCTGCCGTGTCGTTCACCGATTTGGCGTTCGCGTGGAGCACGACTCTGCAAGTCGGAGCCGAGGGTCTTCAGCGATTTTGCGAAAGCTTGGCCGCACCATGGCGACTCTGGTTGCCGGATGCCGTTCCCACACTCGATCTGGTCCACGCGACGCAGTATTTCCGGCTCGACGCCGCGTATGTGAACGCACCGGCCGGTGTGCGTGTTCAAGATGCTGCGGTCGCGGGCGGATGGTGGCCTTTTTTGCTCATGTGTCTCCTGGTCTACGGCCTGCTTCCAAGGCTGGCGCTCGTCGTCTGGGGTAGCGTGTGGATGAATAGAGCGTTTAGGAAGCTCCCCTTCGACACGCCTGACGAAAGCGAAGTCATCGCGCGTCTCACCAATCCACGCGTACGTCGCGTGCACGAAGATGACCCCGGCAACGTCGCGCCGCTCGGAGAAGGGCATCAGCCCTTGAGCCGACCGCAGCAGTTCAGCAGCGATCAACCGGTCATCGCGGTTCGCTGGCGAGACGCCGAGATTTCCCCCGATGCGTTCTCCATGCGGTTGCGAGAACGGTTCGGCGCGCTCGTCGAGTCGCCGATCGCAAGCGCGGGGGGCCACGATCACGCCGAGGACGAGGCGTTGCTCCGTCGACTCGAAGGCGGCGAGCAGCCGGTGTTGGTGCTTGCCGAGCCATGGAACGCACCAGATCGCGCATTCCAGCGCTTCGTGCGAACCCTGCGTGAGAACGGTCCGCCCACGCGGAAGATCTACGTGTTGCTGACGGCGGGTGGCGACGATGAGCAGCGTGATGTGTGGGCCGGGTATCTGGCAGAGTTCGCCGACCCGTACATTGCATTGGACGCGCTATGAGCGAACCGAGCGTCGAAGTCCCGCGCTTTGCGGTCGTGGGTCGAGTGAACAAGGGGAAGTCGAGCATCATCGCGAGCCTGATCGAAAACGACGCGGTCAAGATCTCTCCGAGGCCCGGAACGACGACCGAATGTGTCCGATACGACGTCGAGGTCGACGGGCGAGTCTTGTTCTCGGTCATCGACACGCCCGGCTTCGAAGATGCACCGCGGGCGCTTCATTGGATCAAGCAGCGAGAGGTAACTGCCGCCGATCGAGTCCAACGTGTGCGTGAGTTCGTCGACGCGTTTGATGGCACCGAGGACTTCGTGGAAGAGCGACGTCTGCTTCGCCCCATTCTCGATGGCGCGGCGATCCTCTACGTCGTCAATGGCGACGAGCCCTATCGAAAGAACTACGAAACGGAAATGGAGGTGCTTCGCTACACGGGGCAACCGGCCATGGCACTGATCAACCGCAGCGGATCGGGCGAGCACATCGACGATTGGCGGCGCGCGCTCGATCAGTACTTCAAGCTCGTGCGGCTTTTCGACGCCCATGCGGTGACCTGGGAAGAACGCCGTAGGCTTCTCGAGGCCTTTGCAACGCTCCAGCCCTCATGGGAGGGGTCAATCGTTGAAGCGGTGGATGCATTGCGCGCTCAGGAAGAGCACCGACGCTATCAGATTGCCAACATCATTTCCGACATGCTGGTCGATGCGCTCACCCTGCATCTAAGCTTCGTCCTCCCTGACGAGCGGGCCTTGCCGCACGAAAAATCGCGCCTCGAGCGAGAGTTCCACGACAAGCTTCGCACCATCGAAAAGAAGGCGCACCGAAAGATCGCTACGGTTTACTTGCATCGTCTCGACGACTGGTCACCCGAAACCGAGATCGAGCTCGAGTCCCACGACGACCTCTTCGCCAAGGAGACCTGGGACGTCATGGGGCTCTCCCCACGAGCGCTCTTGACGCTGACGACGCTCACGGGGGCTGCTGCGGGTGGGGCGGTCGACGCGGCGGTGGGCTTCGCGTCCGTATTTGCTGGAACCGTGCTCGGGGGTCTCGGTGGGCTTGGCGTCGGGATTTACGAGCTCACTCGCCGATTTGCGAGTGCGTCCAACGTGACCGACCAAGCGATTGCGGCGATGAAGAATCCGAAAGATGGCTACCGAGTCCGCGTCGGGCCGCACCCGTCACTCAATTTCCCGTTCGTTCTTCTGGCACGGGCGCTCGATCATTTTGACCGCATTCAGGCCTGGGCCCACGCCAAAAAAGAGCTGCCACCACCGAACGAAAGCGGCGCCCACATCCTCGATCAAGTCGATACGTCCACGCGACGCCGGCTCGGCAAAGCGTTTTCGAAGATTCAAAAGAAGTACCGGGACGTCCCCAGGGATACGCGCAGCGAGCTCCGTGAGCTCGTTCATGAGATCGTGACTGACCACGCGAAGTCGCTCCGCGTTCGCTAGCGAGCTCCCGGAGTGGTGACGCGCTGCTCTTCCAAGATCTGGACGTCGGCCATCTTCCACTGACCTTTGAGGCGAGCGAGCGTGATCTGCGCATCGTATTGGTTGGTGCGCATATGGGTGTGCCCCCAGTGCCCCACGGAGCCCGTCGCATTCCATTTGGTTCGATAGCTCAGGGTACCGGCTTCCTGAGCTTCCGCCGGGACCACCTCGAGCAGGTCGACTTCGCGGACGCGAACCCGTGCCCCGCCTTGGTTCTCGAGCCGAAGCCCTTTTCGCATTTCGAGGTAGACGCGTTCCAGCACGTCGCCCGAGAGGCTTTGTGCCAGGCGATCGAAAACCACCTCTTCATCTCGGAAGTCGAGTGAGCGATAGACGTTGTAGAGAAGGGCGTGAATCGTGGGTGCTGCCTCCTCGCTCGACGGCATGCGAATCTTCGATGGGACGGGGACCTCGACGGAGGGCGTGGGCAACAACCAGGCAACCACCGCTACAGCCACGGCCGCATGGCCGAGCGCCCAAGACCGTCGACGCCAGGCCGCGATCCAGAGTCCAAACGCGAGGAGCAATCCGAGGCTGAAACCGATCGGAGTCGACAGGTGCGATTTCGGCGGCCGCACCTCCAGCCTACCAGGCAGCGAGCCTCCTTTGAGGTAGTTCACCCAGTGAAGCTGGCTATCGTCTGGAGTGAGGAAATAGGGCATGGGCCCGGCCTCGTCGGTCGCCGTGCCTGGCACGCGCCGAATGCGTTCGTCGAAGAGGTCCCAGTCCAGTCGAACATCTTTGGGCAGGCCATCCACCGGGTAGACGAAGATCGCGCCGACGATCGCATTGGTGCCGTCGACGGGCTCATCCGGCGTCACGACACGCGTCATTCGCAGGCCGCGCTTCAGGAAGTGGATCCGGTCGAGGATCGGCTTGGGCTGCTGCCCGTCGATGGTGACCGGCGCACGTTTCGAAAGGAACTCTTCGATTTGCGCGAGCACGGCATCTCTTCGTTCGGGCGGAATCGGCTCATGTGGCTGGATGTCGAGATCGGTGAAGCGTGCGAGATCGAGCGGACGAACGACGAACTCCTTTCGAACCTCGAACGGCTCGACATAGACGAAGATGTTCATCGGCGAGTCGAACTGCCGTTTCAAGGTCTTTCGATCGAATCGCGAATAGAAGGGATCTTCCCAATCGAGCTGCAGTCGTTCGGAGGCGGCCAGATATCGGAAGTCGTTGACCGCAACGCCCTGGTGATAGACGACGAAGCCTATGTCGGCCGTCGCGTAGCCGTCCTTGGACGGCGGGCTGAGAACCAGAGCCTTCGGTTGGTTCCGTAGCGGGTATCGCAGAACTAGGAACAGTGCCTCTTCCGTCTTCGCCGCCGGCAACGGCTCCCCGCTGACCACGTCACGTTCCACCTTCTTGCGTCGTTCCGCGCTTTCCATCGTGCCTCGTAGTCGCGCTCCGTCCGCGAGGAACACGAGCTCGGACGCGGCCGGAATCGGCACGGGAAAGTCTGTGGCGTTCGCGGCCGTCCCGACGAGCGACGGGAATCGCGCGAGCTCCTGGTCTCCGATCTCGAGCTTCACCAAAACAGCATCGCCTTCAATGAACGCTTCCATGATGGTGCCCGCCGTCATCGCGCGCGTGACCATCACCGCGTCGGCAAACGCGACGCTTGGGAGCATGACGGCCACGACGACGAGTAGAAATCGCTTGCTCAGGGGCATGGCTTCAGTCCAGTCGCGCACTCGAGGCGAGCGGCATTGGCCGTCATCAACGAGAGGAAATCCCCCGTTGAGGGGGTCTGTCCTGCCGGGTCGAACACGATGGGCGTCACACCGCGTTCGAGAAGACCAGCCTCGGTGCTCTCGAGGGGAGGGGCCTCCCACAGCATCCACTTCGCCCGGTCTTGCTTCAAGATTGCGTCGACCTCTTTCCAGTCATCGTCGCTCAGCTCCAGGCCGGGCTCGAGATGGAGGCTCCGGATGGAAAGGCCGTACGCGTCGGCGAAGTATTGATAGACGGGATGAGAAGCGAGGAGCGGCTGGTCGGCTAAGGCCTTGCCCACCATTCGCAGCCGCACGTCGAGGCCGAGGAGATCGCGTTCGAGCGTCTCGAACCCAGCTGAGACGCTGTCCTTCGCTTCTGGCGTTCGCTCGATCAGTGCGTCGCGAACGTGACTCGCCTGACAAACCGCAAGCTGAAGGTCGAGCCATGTCGTAAAGGCGAAGTCCGCGTGAGCGTGCGCTCCTTCGGGACCGTGCTGATGGCGGACGCTTTGCTCGATGCGAAGGTAGCCGTCGCGACATCCGTCCGCCGTAACCACGATTCGCGCCCGGGGAAGGGTCGCATAGCGCGTCCAGTGCGCGTACCCTGCACCGTTGAGAAGGATCATGCTCGCCGTTTGAAACTCTCGCACGGCATCGGCAGAGGGCTTCCAGAACGCAGGGTCGATTCCCTCGGGCACAGGAAACACGACGCGGGTGCCGGCCGGCGCCATCCGTTCCGCGAAGTAGCGGAGTGGGTAGTTGACCGTATAGACGGCCGACGAGTCGGCATGCTGCGACTCCGTCGCTTGGTCGGGGCCGGCCTTCTTCGAGCAAGCCAACGCCGTTGCAACGAGCGTGGTCATCATCACGACTGCTCCCGCCCGCCCGCAGTTCCCGATTCGCATCAGGACCCCCTCAAGATGAGATTCTGAAGCCATGTCTCCCCGTACTGCGCCATGAGAATTCCGAAGACCGCCGCAATCAGAACGCTAGTGCCGACCATGATGACAATCTCCGAACCCATGATCTGTGCAGCCTTCCAGCGGCTGCAACCGAGCCGAGTCATGGTGCGAAGCTCTTCCGCTCGCAGCCTCCACGAGAGCACCATCACCAAGACAAACATGACGGCAGTCGCCAAGCCCACGGTCCACACGATGATCTCCAAAACGCGCTCGAACCGAAAGATCTGCTTGTTCAGCGAGTCGACTACCTGCGCAGGACGCACGAGCTGCCGCGTCGGTGCGTCGACGAAGCGGCCACGCAACAGAACGCCGGACTTCTCATCGCGAGGCACCACGATGGCGGCGGTCACGGGATAGCTCGAGGAGTCCCCATGGAAGTGAAAGCTGTCCACGTTGGATTCGGTGATTTCGTTGTACTGAACGAGCTTCGCATTGGCGGTGACGGTGCCCTCTTTGCGCTTCAGCACCACATCTGGCCCGGCGCGCGCCAGGTCTTGGTGGCCGTGTCCCTTGCCTTCGGCGACCCAGGCGGTTCTGACATCGACGAAGACAGCCTCGTCGTCGGGCCCGTAGCTCCGCTCGAGGACGCCCACGACGTGAAGCTTTAAAGGATAGACGCCCGCTAGATCGAAGAGCGTGGAGGGTGAGGTCAAGAGCGCATCGCCCGGACCCAGGCTGAGCGCACGAGCAGCCTCCGCGCCCAAGATGCACTCGCCCATCAATGCGAGCCCTCGGCCTTCCGCGATACGGAGATTTCGGAACGGGAAGTAATCCAGGCTCGTGCCCACCAGGGGAAAGCCACGCGCCATCAATCCGGTGCGGATGGGAATCCCCAGGGCAAGCCCCGTCGCCTGGAGCGCATCGACATCCGCCTCGGCGATCGGCTCGGCGCCTTTCAACTGGAAGTACAGAGCTTCCACCACCAGATCGAGGCTACTGCCCTTCTTGCCGAGCAAGAGTGGCGTCGCCTCGGCGCGGGACAGCAATGACTGCTGCGTTGCGCGGCTCATGGCGCGCATGATCAAAGGCAAGCCCAAGAATACCGAAAGTGACAGCACCAGCAGGAGCGTCTTGGCTCGGTGGTGACGAAGGTAGCGCCAGGCGAGGTAGAGACTGTCTTTCATCGGCTCATGTTTCAGCGCGGCCCAACGCTTCCACGTCTACGATCTGTGCGAACTGGTCGAGGAGCCCATGATCATGGGTGACCATCAGAAGCGTGGTCGAACGCGCCTCGCACTGCGCGAACAGCAGGTCGAGGGCCTGCTGTTTGGTGGCGGGGTCGAGGTTGCCGGTTGGCTCATCGGCAAGAATTAATTGGGGCGCGGTGACGAGCGCGCGGGCGATTGCGACGCGCTGTCGCTCGCCTTGCGAGAGCTCGCTCGGGCGCCGCTCGAGCAGTCCGGCAATGCCTAAATCCGATGCCAGCTCACGCCCGCGTGATCGCACAGAGGCGTCCAGGCGAAGCT
>JBARTN010000229.1:0-5522 GCA_049645265.1 Polyangiales bacterium | reverse complement strand
CTTCTTCAGCACCAAGGGCGACCAAGTCGGGGCAGGTTTGGGCCTCGCCGCCGTGTACGAGATCGCGAAGTCGCACAACGGCCACATCACCCTGCACAGCGTTCCGAATCGGGGCAGCGAGTTTCAGGTCGTGTTTCCGCTGACGAGCGAGCGAACCGTGGTACCCACGGAGCCGAGCCTTCCGGCGATCAAGCTGCCAAGGACTCAGCTTCTCATCTTGCTGGTCGACGACGAGGACGTGGTTCGCCGCAGCGCCGGCCGTGTGGTTCGGCAGAGCGGTCACCGCGTGATCTTCGCTCGAAGCGGCGAAGAAGCGCTTCGGATCTACGACGAGACCCAGCCGCGGCCGGATTTGGTCTTGATGGACCTCAACATGCCCGGGATGACCGGCGACCAGGCCTTCAAGAAGCTCAAGGAAGTCGATCCCGAGGCGCCGGTGGTTTTCGTCTCGGGCTACTGGGACCGCGACCTCGAGCGTGAGCTTCGGGGCATGGGGGCCCTCGGCTTCGTTCAAAAGCCCTACGAAGCTGCTACGCTCCGGGACGCCATCGTGCAGGCGATGACGTCCCAGACTTCATGATCAAATACATCGGATCGAAACGCGTCTTGGTGCCGCACATCGTGCGCGCCGTTTCGGCGTTTCCGGAATCGGGGCGTGTGCTCGACTTGTTTTCCGGGACTTCGCGGGTGGCGCGCGGGCTCAAGGAGACAGGCCGCTATGTGATTGCGAACGACCACTTGGCCTACGCGTCGACGCTCGCGCGCTGCTATGTGCAAGCCGATGCCGATCGTTGGCTCGACGAAGCGGGGCGGCTCATCACGAACCTTTCGCGCGTCGACGCCAGACCCGGCTACTTCACCAAGGCGTTCTGTGACGATGCGCGGTATTTTCAACCGAAGAACGGCGCGCGCGTCGACGCGATCCGAGAAGAGATCGCCCGTCGCGACTTGCCTGCCGAGCTCGAAGCGATTGCCTTGGTTTCACTGATGGAAGCTGCCGACCGCGTCGACTCCACGACTGGCGTGCAGATGGCGTACCTGAAGCAGTGGGCGGCCCGCGCCTCCAACGACCTCGCGCTGCGAGTTCCGGCGATTCTTCCGGGTCGAGGCGAAGCCCTTCACCTCGATGCTGTCGAGGCAGCGTCGCGGGTCGATGCAGACATTGCGTACATCGATCCGCCTTACAACCAGCACAGCTACATGGGCAACTACCATGTCTGGGAAAGCCTGGTGCGCTGGGACAAGCCCGAGACGTACGGGATCGCGAACAAGCGCGTTCAGTGCAAGGAGTACAAGAGCGACTTCAACTCCAAGCGGCGCATTCACCAGGGATTGAGGGAGGTCTTCGAAGCCCTGCGCTGCAAGCACCTGCTGGTCTCGTTCAACAACGAAGGGCATGTCGACCGTGAAGAAATGATCGCGCTTTTGTCTGAACGAGGGCATGTGGGCGTCGTGGCGGTGGACTTCAAGAGATATGTGGGCGCGCAAATCGGCATCCACAATCCCGGCGGCGAAAAGGTCGGGCGCGTGAGCCACTTGCGCAATAAGGAGTACTTCTTCGTCGTGAGCGATCGGCGCGATACGGTGGATTCCGTCGTCGCGGCCATCGAGTCGAGCATCGAAACTGCAGCGCTTGCGTCGAGGCCGTCAAAGCGCAAAAGGAAGGGTCATGAATCTGAACGACGTGTTGAGTGACGAGGCCAAGCGGGCTTCGATCATCGAAGACGTGTGCCGCCTGGTCGATGATGAGGTTGGGAAGCAGAAGGGCCTCAGCGGGGTTGCCGTCAAAGCGGGCTACAAGCTGGTCCAAGGTGTGAAGCCCGGCTTCGTGCGCAGGGTCGTCGAGTCCTTGCTCCCGGAGTTTGCCGCTGCGCTCGAGCCGATTCGCGAGCAGGCGGTCTCCCAGGGGCAGGCCGTAGGAAGCTACTTCGCCGCGCACACGCAGGAGGCTGCCGAAGCGCTGCTTGCCGTGACCGACGCGCGCGCACAAAGCTCCGAGCACGGTTCCGTCAAAGGTGCCTATGGCAAGCTTCGGGGCTCTGCGCGGAGGAACGTCGAAAGCGCCGTTCCGGGCTTGGGCAAGATCATCGAGAAATACGGCTGAATGCGATACTTCGAAGACATCCGAGTGGGAGATGCGCAGGAGTCCACGAAGGATTACCAGCTGACCGCGGAGGAGATCGTGAGCTTTTGCTCGAAGTGGGATCCCCTGCCTTTTCACGTCGATGCGCAGGCCGCCACGGCCACGCCCGTGGGGAAGCTCTTCACATCGGCGATTCACTCGGTCGCGATCGCGATTCGGCTTGGGCATGAAATGCAGATCGAGCCAGCGGCGACCGTGATGGGGCTCGGTTGGGACGAGGTTCGCTTTCAAACACCGGCCTGCGTCGGCGATCGCCTACGGCTTCGTGGCGAGGTCATCGAGGCCCGCGCCTCTGCGAGCAAGCCGGGCCTTGGCATTATCTGCAGCCTGTTGACGCTCAGCAATCAGCGCGGCCAAACGGTGATCAGCCTCAAAGCTGCCGCGCTGATTCGGCAACGGCCTGCGTAGAGCTAGCCTCCGCGAGCATCCGGGCGATGGCGGCTCGAGTTCGGTCGCGCAGGTCGGCCACCGCCTCGGGCTCTTCGAGCTCGAGGTTCGGGTATAGCGGTTCGCCGATTCGCAAGGTTACCAGCCGGTCCTCGCGACTCTTGCTCCCGCCCGTGTCGACCTCGTCTCGTGACATCAGGCTGAAGGTTCCACGCAGTGCAACTGGAGCCACCGGCTTACCGGTCAAAACCGCGGCTTGGAACGCGCCGTTCTTGAACGCCTTCAGTTTGCCATCGGCAGTGCGGGTCCCTTCCGGAAAGACCAACAGCGGCTTCTCGTTGCGGAGCACGCCCTCGAACGCCTCACTGACGGCGATGGCGGCGTCCTTGCCCTTGTTGCGATCCACCGGGACGTGCCCCGCCAGCCTCAGATGCCAGCCCAGGAACGGAATGTTCATGACGGTGCGCTTGGCGGCCCATTTGAAGTTGCCGGGAAGCGCGGCGCCCAGAACCAGGATGTCGACCAAGCTCTCGTGGTTGCTCGCGTAGACGAATCCACCCTCCGGAACGTTCTCTTGGCCCGTCGCCTCGATGTAGATGCGGAGGCCTTTGGCGGAAGACTGGCTCCACTTCTTCGCCGCCCAGGTCGACGCCTTGCCCTTCGTGAGCGGGCCGACCGTCAGTGACAGGGTGGCCCAGCCCACGGTGCGGGCTCCAAACGGAACCCACTGCCGCACCCAGCGTCCGCGTTGGCCCCAGCCCATTTCGCCACCTTTGCGGAAGATTCCCCACTCGGTGCGAGCCCAGTCGACGGTGTTCTTCAAGCCCATCCTCGGCCTGTGTACCACTCTCACCGAACCATGAAAAGCACCCCACGCCGAACTCGGCCATCGGGCGAATTGAGCTAGGCAAGGTCACTTTGACCGCCGTTTCGCAGCTCAGCGCGCTGCCGTTTGACGCGACGTCAAGAGCGTCAGCACTGCGTCCGGGGCGTCCACGTGGACCCAATGCCCCGCACCTTCGACGAGGTGCACCGAAACCTGCTGATTTCGTTCAGCGATTCGTTCGACCCGCTCGCGATCCGCCGGGGAAAACGCCTTCGACTCCGCTCCGATCACCAGCCCGAGCGAGCAGCCAGGGGGCGGCGCCTCGACGATGTCCCAGCAGTCGGTCCGCGCATAGTCTTCGATCAGCTCACGGATGACCGAGAGCTCCGGCCCGAACCGGCGTCCGCCATCGTCCGTCCTGCGAAGGTTCATCGCGAGCCATTCTGCGATCGCTCTGGGCTGCCCAGCTTCGGCAAGCGCCGCGACGAAGGCCTCGCGAGACGGCCAGTTCCTGGGAAGGGTGTCGAGGGTTCGCAGCACCTCGGCTGTCGCGCTCGTATCGCCATCGGAACGGCTTGGAGACGGAGACGCGTCGATGACCCAGGCCTCGGTGCTTCGGTTTGCGCGCGAACGCAGCCACTCGAGAACCACTTTACCACCAAAGCTGTGGCCGATGGCGCCGCCGATCGTCAGAGCAAGCGACCGCTCGACCTCGGCCAGATCGTCGGTCACCGCTCGCAAACGATGTGGCGCTGGTAGTCCGAGGGAATCCCCATGCTCACGCAGGTCGACGAGGACCGCGCCCCAGTCTGGCCGCGCTGCCACGAAACGCCGCGCAATGCCGCGCCAGTTGGCCCGGTTGCCCAGAATCCCGTGAAGAAAGAGCATGAGCTTCGCCGGGTCGGCCGAGTTGGCCGTAACTAGACTATGGGCCAGCACGAGCTTGGCTTACCACAGTTGACCTCGGGAGCGGATCAGCGAGCAGCAGCAGGCGTCCGCACCACAGGGATGAGCTGCATCAGCGCCTTTTCGAGCCGGTGCACGGCGCTGTCCGACATCGGGCGCCGCCTTGCGCGCGCAAGGCCCGTGTCCAGGCCGTCGAGGTAGACTCGCATTTTCCGCCGCGCTTCGTGGATGCGCCAGGCGATCGTTCCCTCGGTCGTCTCGAGAACGACCGCGGCTTCTTTGTAGTTGAGGCCCTGCAGTGTCGTGAGCACGACCGTGGTCTGAAGAAGTGGCGAAAGTTGGTCGAAAGCCTCGAGCAAAGCCCGATATCGGTCGCGGAGCTGAACTGCGCGTTCGGGGTCGCCATGAGCGTCCACGGCGACCGCGGCAACGAGGCGAGGGTCGTCGAACGGCACGGTGCGCCTCCGGTTCTTGTCGCGTTTCGCGTTGAGGGCCCGGTGCAGCGTGATCCGGTAGATCCACGTGAAGAACTCGCTCCGTCCCTCGAACTCTGGGAGCTTGTGATAGGCCTTGAGGAATGCGTCCTGCGTGATGTCATCCGCGTCGCTCGCCTGACCCGTGAGGTGGAGCGCCAATGCGTACACACGCGGACGGTACTTTCGCACTAGCTCATCGAAGGCAATCGAGTCCCCACGCTTGGCTCGGTCCACGAGCTCGGCGGCTTCCGCCCCGCGTTGTGCCGCTTCCGATACTTGTGATTCTCGACTCAATAGCCCCCCTTCTGTTCAGGACCCCTAAAGGCTACTCAGTTTCTTGGCCCGGGCCCAAATCGATAGGCCATGATCGTCTGTAGGAGGGTGTAGGATAGCCGTCGGAGAAGCGACACCACCTCGCTTGAAACGCCTATACCAAACTGATACATGGAACCGGCCCGCACTCTGAAGCCCTTGGAAATGGCGGGGAATTCTCTCCCTAGTTCTCCTTCTAGTTCTCCGTTGGGACCCCGCTCACACCCATGATCACCGACTGGTTCTACGGCCTTTTCTCAAACGACCTCGCCATCGATCTGGGCACGGCGACCACCCTGATTTACGTGAAGGGCCGGGGCATCGTGTCCTGCGAGCCATCCGTGGTTGCGGTCCAGGACGACCCACGCGGCGGGAAGCGGGTCCTGGCAGTCGGCAAGGAAGCCAAGGAGATGCTCGGCCGAACGCCCGGCTCGATCCGCGCGGTCCGCCCGCTGCGCGACGGCGTCATCGC
>JBARTN010000228.1:0-23727 GCA_049645265.1 Polyangiales bacterium | reverse complement strand
CAGTGTTCAATTCTAGTCGGGGCGAGAGGATTCGAACCTCCGACCTCACGGTCCCGAACCGTGCGCGCTACCAAGCTGCGCTACGCCCCGTATTTCAAGCTCGGCGGAATCTAGCGTTATCGTCGAGCGCTGTCAAAGACCTAACCTACATTTACCCACATGTAGACTTGATACGCATCTGCCCAGGGTCCTGCGCCTTCCATCCACGGGCCGACATCCAAACGGCCGGACGATTCAAAGTACAGCGATTTCAAATGGGAAGCCCCACCGACCCGGAGCTCGAATCCGGGCAGATCTGCGCCCGTTACCACCTCGGTGCCCTCCTCATTCAGTGGCGAACAGACCGCGTAAAGGAGGGTGCCGCCTCGTCGAACCAAGGGGGCTACCGTTTCGAGGAGACGCCGCTGAGTCTCACCCATTCGGACGGGGTCTTTGGGGCCGCTTCGCCGTAAAATTTCAGGCCTACGGCGCACCGTGCCGAGCCCCGTGCATGGTGCGTCGACCAGGACGCGATCAAACTCGCCCTGGACCCCACCCCTTCCAACGGTCCAATCGACAGCGGCGGTCTGAAGCTTTGTCGGGTCGAGTCGAAGCCGCGTGAGCTCGCCGGGAATCTGCTCGAGACGGTGTTCATGAAGGTCGGTGGCCACGACGCTGCCCGATGCGCCCACCGCTTCGACCAGTTGAGCTGTCTTGCCCCCGCGCCCTGCGCAGGCATCGAGCACACGGTCGCCAGGCTGTGTGTCCAGCATGAGGCCGATCAACTGCGCGCCCTCTTCCTGAGCGGCGAACGCGCCTTGTTGGTAGCCGGGCAACGCTCGGGGATCGCCTGCACCGCGGATACGCAAGCCGTAGGGCGAAAGGGCGGTACGTGTCAGCGACGCATCAGGCTGCGCGGCAGCAATCGCGTCGGCGACGGCGTCTCGGTCGAGGTCGGCGCGTACCCGCAGATCGATCGATGGCGCCTCTTGGCCGACACGCAGAAGGTCCTCTGTGTGCTCCGACCCGACCGAAGACCTCAAGGAATCACGCAGCCAATCTGGAACCGCCAAAGACGAAGGCGGCTGCGGGACCTCGGGACGATCGGCGGCGACCTTTCGAAGCACCGCGTTTGCAAACCCCGCGAGCCTCTTGCCTCGCTTCATGCGCACGAGCTCCACCGCATCGTTGACGACGGCATGCGGGGGAACCCGCTCGAGGTGTAACAGCTGGTAGACGGCGCCGATCAGCACGGCCCGGGTCCAGTCGTCGACCTTGAGCGGCCGCTGAAGGTGCCGGTCGATCACCGCTTCGAGCTCGGGCGCCGTCCGCAGCGAGCCGTACACGATCTGCGTCGCAAGCGCGGCATCGACGCGTTTGACCGAACCACGACGAAGCTCTGCGTCCAGGGTGGGCGTCGCCCAGGCGTCATCGCTGGCAACCCGTTGAAGCACGCGGGTCGCGATCAGTCTGGCTGGGGCTACCACGGCGCATAGCTTACTCCGGTCCCCCTGGCGGGCACGGCGTTTGGAGGCCGCGGGAACCCCGTGATACGGTAGTGGCCGTGGGACGGGGCAAGAAGCGACCAAGCGCAAGCGAGCCGGCGCGATGAGCGCATTGGTTCTCGTGGGGGACCCCGATCCTTTCAATCTCCGTTTGCTTCACGAAGCTTGCGAGGCGGCGGGGTACGACGTCGTGACGGCGGCGGACGGCCCCGAGGTGCTCGCCATGGTTGCGCGCCGGCCCCCGGACCTGCTCATGCTCGACGCAACGATGTCGGAGATCGACGCCTTCGAGATCCTGCGCATTCTAAAGGCGGACACCAGCCTCGTGAGCATTCCCGTCCTGCTCGTGACCGACGAAGGAGACGTCGATGCGCGGCGGCGCGGAATCGAGCTCGGCGCCGAAGACTACCTCACCCGTCCGTACCGCGTATTCGAAATTCAGCAGCGCGTACGCAACGTCTTGCGAGCTACGCGGCGCGACCGCCTCGGCATTCCCGAGAGCACGCCGCCCGCCGATCAACGTGATCCGGTGACTGGCGCCGGAACGCCGTCGCAACTCCTGATCAGCTTGGACTACGAACACACGCGCGCCGAGCGCTACGGACATCCGTTGAGCTGCATCGTCGTGAGGCTTGGCAACTCGTCGGGAATCGCGGCGGCAAGCGAGGATGGCACCGCGGATCGCGCGATGGCCATGATCGGCAGCGGGCTCAAGTCCTGCATCCGCGCGGTCGACCATCTCTTTCGCTTGCGTCGCGACGAGTTCTGCATCCTGCTTCCTGAAACCGATGGCAAAGGCGCCGGCTACGTGCTCCGGCGCTTGGACGGACAGATCGAAAGCGGCGAGCTCTGGGGCGGGGACATTTTGCCACGGCCTGAGGTGCAGATCGGGCACACGAGCACACCGGAGGTCACCGTCAAGAGCGGGGAGGACCTCCTGAAGCAAACGCAGCACGCGATCTCGCGCAAAGCTTAGAGCGCAACCGCGAAGCGCACGACCCAGACCACGATGGCGCAGCCCGCGAGTGCAAGCGCCCAGCGGTTGAGTCCGAAGCGATCGATGACCTCGCCGGGCGACCAGCTGCGCAGGGCAGCGGTGACACCGAGCGGTATGCAAGCGCAGACGACGAAAAACAAAGCCAGGCCGAGCGGGTTCGCGCTTGCCGCCATCGACCATTGGCCGCGGATGCCGTGCGCAAACGCCGTCGTGAGCCCGCATCCGGGGCATGGCGAGCCGGTGAGCAAGAGGAAGCCACAGGGAGGCAGGCCGAGCTGGGTGTGACTGCCGTAACCGCGAACGTCGGGTTCGATCGCCATGGCCGCCGTCAAGACCGCGATCGAGCCAGCCACGATGCCCAACCAAAGCAAGCGCTGTGAGAGTGGCCCGGGAGAAGGCTCATTGCGGGTCGTGGTCATCGGTCGGCTCTCGCCAGTTTGGGTTACGCCGGAGCTCGCCGTCAATGTTCGTTACGCAGGGCAGCTCACAGCAAGGCTCGCCGATCGCCTCGTGCACATCGCGACCGATCGGGTTTTCGTTGCCAGCGGCAAAGTCAGCGTAGTGCGCGTGGAGGCACTTCACACCGGTGGATGAGCCACCGACTCCCCCAGTTGGACGATTGCGGGCATCGGCGGAAAGCAGGGCTTCACGTTCGCTAGCGTAGCGCGCATGGGCGGCGTCGAGCGCGCGCATTCGCTCGGGGTCGGCGTCGATCTTGGACTGCGCCGCACGAACTCCGCCTTTCGCCTCGAGCCGGGCAATGCGACGATGCGCGAGAGGGCAAGTGAGCCAATAGCGTGTGGGGAATGGCTCGCCGGTGTCGAGAATTGGAGGGACCTCGGCGACGATGGGCAAGCCGAGGCTGCACCTGCGCACAACCACCGACGTCGCCCGCAGAGGTCGCCCGATTTGGAGAGCGAGCACGTCGCCGTCACCTTCGGTCGTGCTCATGATGGGCGCATGCGGTCCTTGACTTCGGTCCAAAAATCGGACTCGCCGACGAGCTCGAGCATCATCACGGCTTCCGCCGCCGCACGGTCCGCCCTCGCCCCGGTATCGCGCAGTCGACCACAGATGTCTTCAGCAATCGTCATCCTCGTGGCGAGCTCGGTTCGTGCCAGCGCGAAGTCGTAGGCCTCGGCCCACTTGAGCGACCAGACCTCGTCGGCGACCCAATCACCAAAAACCGCTCGAGTCGTGCGAGGCTTGGGGGAGCGTGCTTGCGCGCGGTCGAAGGCGGCGCGCCAGGGGCGCCCCGGGGGCCTCGGGCTTTGGCCGTTTCGGAGCGAGCCGATGGTGTCGCCGACCCAGGCCATCGCGACGCCGAACTGCGTACCATCTCGCGCGTCGATGAACTCCTGCGCTTGCTTCTCCCAGCTGCTACCGCGGAGCGCCGGGAAAGGCTTGGCGTCCAAGATCGCGAGGAGAGACTCGCGGCTTTGGAGTCGATTCAGATACTCCGCTTCGATGGGCTCCCAATCGGAGAAGCTGAGCTCTTGTTTGGCGCCGAAGGGGATCCGCTTGATGCGTCGATCGGCGATTGGCCTGCTGCCGCCGTCGGATATCGATGGCTCTACGTCTTCGGGCCGGATCTCGGGGCGGTCGCCCATCGTGCGACATGGGCAGCGATGGTCGGTCGTGATTCGACCGCCCACTGGGGTTGCCGCCAGCCCCAAGGGGAATCGCCGACAGCCATCGGGCTTGGCCTCGGGGCCGAGCTGTGCGTGCACGGAGCAACGCTGATCGGACATCAGAAACACGCAGCCGCCATCGGCCGCCGTATTGAGCATGTAATCGTCGTGATCGTCGTTCCAGCCTGCCGAACCTCGGTAGATGCGGCGCATGTCGGCGACTTCCTTCTTGGTCAGCGGCCCGAGGCCATGGATATCCGTACAACAGAGGCCGTCGCCGAAGCAGGTGTATCGCGCGCCCGGACGGGGGAGCAGCGGTCGCACTTTGGTCTTTTTCTTTTTGTTTCCAGCCATGAATCAGCGTGGGCTTCCTTAACCCCGGGGAAAAGGGGACTGTCCCCTTTTTCTGGGATATGATTTTGGGATGGGAGCGAGTCCTTCACCGCTCGTGGGTTACAACACGAACGTGCGCCATAAGGGAAACCTGTATCACATTCAAACCGAAGATTCGGGTGTGAAACGGCCGCACGTCATCACCCAGCTTTTCGCTGACGGCGGCCGCATCATCGCTTCGGAGAAGACGTCGTACCAAGAGCACGTCGGGTCCGACGGGCTCGCCGAAATCGTGAAGCAGCTCATGCGCGAGCAACACAAGCGCGTGTTCATCGGGCTACGCGATGGTGTGTACGACGAAGGCGACTCCGACCAAGCCGACGGCGCCGGAGCAAACGGGGACGCGCTTCCTTCCGAGGTCGGCACCGAAGTTCTGGACCACGCCGCAGCTCGCCTGGTCGATGGCTCGCCACAGTACGAGCAGTTTCGTCCGAACCGCACGTCGGGCCAGCGAATCTCGCGCGCGCCCGCGGCTCCTTTCGGGCACGAGGTCCTGAGTGAAAAGACACTCGACGAAGTCATTTTGGCCTATCTCGCGCGAGACCTGGAAACGGGCACCTGAGGTCGCTCGGCTTGACACCCTCAGGAGCGCATTGTTAGCTCACCGCCCGACACGAAACCCCGTGCGGGGAAATCTACGATGCCCGACGCGAAAACCTCCTTCACCCGGGACATTCCCCGGTCGATCGGCAGCGACCTCGACAAGGCCAAAGCCGTCGGCGCGGTCTTTCTGTTCATCGTCAACGGAGAAGGCGGCGGCGTCTGGACCGTGAACATGAAGGACGCGCCAGGAGTCACCGAAGGTGATGCTGGCAACGCCGAGTGCACGATCGAGCTGTCGACCGAGGACTGGAAGGCGATGACCGATAAGCCCGGAGCCGCGATGCAGTTCTTCATGCAGGGCAAGATCAAGCTCAAGGGCAATGCGCTACTCGCCACAAAGCTCCAGTCCGTGATCGGCTAGCCGCCTCTCGCAACGATGACTGAGCTCAAAGACCGCCTTTTCAAGCTCCTTCAGGATCCGAGGGTTGTAAAGCTGATGCAGGACCCCAAGGCTCAACAGGCCGTGGTGAAGAGCCTTCGTTTCCGTGGGCGAGTCGAAGGGGCAATGGACCAGCGCGTACAGCAACTCGCCAGCGTGCTCAACCTAGCGACCCAGCGCGACCTACGCTCGCTCCAACGACGGATTCGACACCTCGAACAAGAGCTTCGCGAAGCCCAAGAGCGAATCATCGAAGTCGAAGATGCTCGAAAAGCTGAGGCCCATAGTTGAGCCCGAAGTAGAACACGGCAACCAACGGTACGATAATGCTGAGTACCGCGAGGCTCACGCCCAGAGCTGCGATTGCGTAGTCCCACCCCGTCGCCTTCGACCCAGGGGTTTCGTGCTGGCGGATCAATTCGAGATTTCGCCGGTTCGATTTGTATGCGAGGTCGAAAATGTCGCCGACGATCGGCAGTGCGCCAGCAAGCACGTCCACGAAGATGTTGAAAATCATTCGAAACAAGATCACACGAGGCACCCCGCGGCGGAGCGCCAACGCCATGAGACCGATGGAACCCACGCCGGTGACCGCATCGCCAACTCCCGGAAACAGAATGCCGATGACCGGGTCGAGGCCAAAGCGGACATCGGTCCCCGGGATGCGAAACCGGTCGTCGAGCAGCGTGACGAGATACTCCGCCCAACGCCTGAGCGTCGAAACCGACCGTTCCGGGTCCACCATGCCCGAACAATAGGGGCGAGATCAGTCGTTCGCCAGAACCTGGTCGCCGCAGACTTCGGCGATGACCGTTCTTAGTCGCTCTCGCAAGTTCGACCCCTTCTCGACGAAGTGATGAATGCCCAGCTGATGAAGAAGCTGGACATCGTGCTCCTGGGCGCCGGCACTGACCGAGATGATGGAACAGCTCTGCGCAAGTCCATCGCCTCTGAGCTGCATGCAAAGCTCGACGCCATTCATGCGGGGCATGTGCAAATCGAGCAGCATCACGTCTGGCTCTTCCTTTTGGACTTCGCTCAACGCCTCTTCGCCGTCATGGGCAACCCGAATCGCGGTCGGACCAAGAATCTGCCTCACATAGAACGTGAGGATCTTAGCGAGGTCGACGTCGTCATCGACGATCAACACCGAAGGCGCCTTGCGACCCGTCTCCTCCAGGTCTTGGGTGCGGGGTCGCTGGTCGCGGATCGCGCGAAATTGCCACGCAACGGCTTCGGCACTTTGGTTGCGCATCTGCGGGTTCGGGCTGAGCATTTCGTGGACGAGCTGACACATGGCCAAGGGGCAGTCGGTCCGTAGCTCGGCGAGAGCCGCGGGTTCACCGCGCTCGTGCGCCGCGACCACTTCACGAATCGTCCGACCGTCATAGGGTCGCGACCCGGTGAGCAACTCGTAGGCAAGCACGCCTAGTGCAAAAATGTCGACGAGATGACCACTGCCCGGCGCCGCTGTGTTGAATAGGGCCTCGGGTGCCATGTACGGTGGAGAGCCCGCAACACGCTGCTTCCCGTTGACGTCGAACTCCGGCAAGACGAGCCCGAAGTCCATCAACACCACACGATGAACTGGAGTCAGCATGATGTTGTCCGGCTTGATGTCCCGATGGACGAGCCCAGCGCGGTGAACGACACTGAGCCCTTCTGCGGCCGGCAGGAGAATCTGCACCGCTTCGGCCACGCTAAACGGCTCGCCACTTTCCCAACGGGTTTCAGCATGCTTCGTCAGGGACACACCGTAGACCCGCTCCATCACCAGGTAGTCGATCCCGCGGTGCTCCCCCAGCGTGTGAACACCGACCAAGCTGGGATGCTGGAACGCGGCCAGCGCGCGAGCTTCGTTTCGAAGAGGCGGCGTTAGAGGATTCGGCCAGGCTGCCTTGATCGCGACTCTCCGATTGAGCAGGTGGTCATGGGCTTCAAAGACCTGGCCCATCCCGCCCCGGCCGAGAAGCTTGATGACCTCGTAGACGCCGTCGAGAAGCTCACCGGTTGCGAAAATACGATTCTCGCCGTCATCCAGCGGCTCGCTCGAGATGATTGCCTGCCCACCTCCCAAATCACCCATATCAGTATTTACATAATATCTTGATGCTACTGTAAAATGCAAGCTCAGAGGTCGATTACCTGGATATCTAAGCCCCCGATGGCTTTCCCAAGAAATCGAGACGCCGCCGCACCAAATTGGCCGGGGAGATCGGTGACCAGGATTTCGAGCGAGCCCGTGGGCTGATCGAGGGCAGTGGGCAGATCGAGCATCTCGGTGAGGGTTGTCGCGGTCGCCTGGGCGCTGTCGACGATCGCGACATCATGGCCGAGCAACTCGGCAGCGACCTCGTGGATGGTCTCGGAGAGCAAGGGGTAGTGCGTGCAGCCGAGTACGATCGTGTCGACATCGACCTCCACCAGTGGTTGCAGGTAGCGACGGGCCGCGAGCCGGGGTACCTCGCCGGTCACCCAGCCTTCCTCGGCGAGCGGCACGAACAAGGGCGCGGGCCTTGCAAACACGTTTATGGCAGGGTTTTCAGCGTGAATTGCGCGCTCGTACGCACCTGACGCCACCGTACCCGCGGTCGCGAGGATTCCGATGCGCCCTGTTCGAGTCGCATTGACCCCGGCGCGCGCGCCCGGCTGGATGACGCCGATCACCGGAATGTCGAGGCGGTCCTGAAGCTCGCCCAGTGCGACGCCGCTCGCGGTGTTGCAGGCGACGACCAAGAGCTTGATCTCGAAGCTCAGCAGACGTTCGGCGCAGGCGATGGCGTACCTGATCACGGTCTTCGCGCTCCGCGTCCCGTAAGGAACCCTGGCCGTATCCCCGAGATAGACGAGATTCTCGGCTGGAACGGCCCCAGCAACGGCCCGGGCTACCGTGAGACCGCCCAAACCCGAATCAAAAATGCCAATCGGCTTTGCCACGTGCCCCGTCCGGGCCAAGGTTACACGCCCCTCCCGAAAGAGCCACCAGCAGACTCGTCTCTGGTAGGGTTCGAACGAGATGCCCGCACTGGCACTGATTTCGAGAGATCCAAAGTTCTACGAGGAGCTCGTCGCTACCCTGGAGACGACGGATTGGTCGGTCGAGTGGCTCGGGCCCGAGGTCCTGGGGGATGCGGAGCTGCAACAAGACCTGGTGATGCTGGACGCTGCCCACCCTGGGGCAACGGCCTGGAAATCGACCCACGGGAAGCCCATTCTTCTAATCGTGGAGGGAGAATACCCCGAGGGTCTGGATGTGCTCGCCAGCGACTTCGTTTTCTGGCCCGCACGGCGAGAGCCACTGCTGGCCCGTCTCGAGCGGCTGCGCGCACGCAGCCCTGTCGACGACTTGCGGCGCCAGTACGCCAAGACGTTCGCGTCGATGGCGGTCGGTGTCGTCGTCCTGAGCCCTGACCTCGAGATCCTGATTGCCAACCCACGCTCCTACGAAATCACGGGCCACCGCGAGGAAACAATCACCTCCCAGGACATCGGGCACCTTCTTTCCACCGAAGATCTTCTTCGGGTTCGAGAGGCCCTATCACAAGGCCGATATCCCCGTGGGATGGACATCCATCTCGTCCGGCGAGATGGGACGAACATCATTTGCAGCTCCTCATTCGCTCCCCTGATCGGCGCGGAGGATCACACCGTGATCTCTTTCGAAGATGTGACCCTTCAACGCCAGACCGAGAACGAGCTCATCAAAACGATGGAGTTCTTAGAATCGTTGATCGACGCGAGCGTCGACGCGATCATCGCGACGGACATGGAGCAACGCGTGCGCTTGTTCAATGCAAGCGCGGCGCGAATCACCGGGCATCACGAATCGGACGTGATCGGAACCGGGAAGCTCGAAGATCTTCTCGGGCGAGCGACGACCGAGCTCGTCACCCAACGCGTGCTCTCAGCAGACCACGGCGGCACAGGCCGGCTTGAACCCACCATGCTCGACCTCCTCGACATCCACGGAACACGAATTCCGGTGCAGCTTTCGGCTTCCCTGATCTACGAACAGGGCGAACCCTCTGCGATCGTCCTGATTTTCGCTGATCTGCGCGACCGGATCCGAGTCGAGGAGCGCCTGGCCGAGGCACAGAAGAAGTTGGCGTTCACCGAGAAGCAAGGAGTCCTCGCCGAGCTGGCCGGCACTGCGGCTCACGAGCTCAACCAGCCCCTCACCAGCATGATGGCCTACGCCGAGCTCCTCTTGCGCCAATCTGAGCCGGATTCGAGCGGGGCCAAAGCTGCACGGGTGCTGATCCGCGAAGCGGAACGAATGGCGGAGATCGTCCGCAAGATCGGGAAGATCACCCGGTACGAAACCACCTCGTACGTCGGCCATCAGAAGATCTTCGATCTCGATCGAGCGGCCGACGGGCCGGGTGAACCGGGAGCCAAGGGCTGAGCGATGGACGACTCCGCGCACAGGAAGCCCCCCGCTGCCGAGCAAGGCCCGGAGCCGCGGGTGTCCTCCGTGAAGTCGATCATTTTGCCACGCCAAGGTCGGAGCCGACACTCCGACGGCCCAACTCTGCCGACTGTGCTCGCCTCTCTAACCCAGGCACAGCGCGAGACGACGGGGCCCACGACGGACGAGAATATCCTCCGCTCTTACGTGCACGCGCTCGAGCGCCTCTACCCGACGGTCCGCTTCGCGATGAGGCTATCGCGGGGACTGCTGGGGCGCAGCGCCATCGTCCAAGCCAGCACGCATCACATTCGGCCCGACGCGCTGGACGAAGTCTCGATCACGGAAGCCGGGCTCGTTCGAACGGGTTTTGCAGAAACGGCGGAACCGCCGCCGGCGATGGTCTTGCGGCGAACATACGAGCCCATCTTGCTCGCAGGGCCCGGGGAGGAGCTGCTTCCGGCCGATGGTTTGGATGTAGCGCTGGCGCGTGCGGGAGAGGTCTTCGGAGTCCTGGCAGCCGAGTTCGAGCGGGGCGCCGAGGTTCCCTCTCGCTTGGAGGACGCGCTCTTGATGACGGCGACTCAGGCCAGCGCCGCGATCGAAAGCGGTCGTCTCCGAAGCGAGTCGCTTCACCTCCGAGACTACCTCGATAAGCTTTTGGAGCATGCGAACATCCCTGTCTTGGTGATCGGCCGTGACCGCAACATACGCGTCGTGAGCGGTGCCTTCGGGCGAATAACCGGCCTCGATCGGGCCGAGCTGGTCTCGAGGGATCTGCTGCAACTGGCCGGACAGAGCGAACGTGTGCGCGTCTTGTCGGCCTTCGTCAATGCGCTTCGCGGTGGAGACGTGCCGCGGTTCGAGCTGAAGTTGCCGAAGGCCGGAGGCGGAAACGCACGGCTCCAGTTCACGCTAGCACCGATTCTCGATGCGGAGGGCAGCGTGGCTGGCGTCATCGCGATCGGACAGGACCGGACCGAGGTACACGAGCTCGAAGGCCAAGTCATCCACGCCGAGAAGCTGGCGACACTCGGTCAGCTCGCTGCTGGCATCGTGCACGAAATCAACAACCCGCTGACGAGCATTTCCGTCTACGGCGAGTACCTGATGAGCAAGTTGTCGCGCAGCGGCGCTGAGCAGTCGGACCTCAAGCGCATGGAGCGCATCTTGCGAAGCGCCGATCGCATCATGTCGTTCACCCGCAATCTTCTGACCTACGCGCGCCCTTCAAAAGAAGAAGCTCAGCCTATCTCGCTCAATGACGTGATCGAAGAGGCGGCAGGTTTCTGCGAGCACAGCATTCGCGAAGCAAACGTCACGCTCGTGCGGAACTACGGCGAGAACCTTCCCGACGTGAAAGCCGTACACGGGCAACTCCACCAGGTGTTCGTCAATCTCATCAACAACGCGTGTAACGCGGCGCCCGAGGAGGGTGGACGTGTGCGATTGTCCACGAGGCTCCACGGTCATGACCAGATCCAGACCGAGGTCGAGGACAATGGCGTGGGGATTCGGCCGACCGAGCTCAGCCGGGTATTTGAGCCGTTCTTTTCGACACGCCGAAAGGGCAAGGGGACGGGGCTTGGCCTTTCGATCGTGAAAAACATCATCGAAGAGCATCAGGGAAGCATCGAGATCCAGAGCGAGGTCGACCAGCACACCCGCATCCTGGTCACCCTGCCCTGCCTCAGGGCTTAAAAGCCTGCAATCACCCGGGGTTTGAATACCCCGCCGGTGCCTTACGTTTAGCGATGGAATCAACCCCGTTCCTCGGACGTTTAGGGGTGGCAAACGGAGGTGCATTCATGTTTCGAACCACGCTGCGGGGACCCTGGCTCATTGCAATCGGCGCGATGCTTGCCGCCATCACGCTGGGCACGGCATCTGCATCGCCGAGGAAGGTGGCGGTCGACGAAGACGCTCTGTCGAGGGCGGTCGCATTCGAAACCGCCGTGACCGGGGTGGCCGAATCGGTGTCGTCTTCAGTCGTCAGCATCCAAGTCGAAGTGAGCAGGCCGATGAACAATGGTCTGCCGTCGTTCTTCGGAGGCCAGGGTCAGGGCGGCATCATCCGAGGAGGCGGCTCGGGCGTGATCCTGCGCTCGAACGGGTACATCCTGACCAACAACCACGTCGTGAGCGAAGCAAAGCGCATCGACGTTCGTTTGAGGAATGGGAAGAGCTACCCCGCGACCCTCGTCGGCGCGGATTCCGCGACCGACCTCGCAATGCTGAAGATCGACGCTCGAGGCCTGCCTCAGGCCGAGTTCGCTTCTTCTGAGAAATCGCGTGTCGGCCAATTCGTCATCGCCATCGGCTCGCCATTTGGGCTCGACTACACCGTGACCACCGGAGTCCTCAGCGCGAAAGGGCGCGGAGGCATTGGTGCCACCGAAATCGAGGACTACCTTCAGACCGACGCCAGCATCAATCCTGGTAACTCCGGCGGACCGCTGGTCGACCTTCGGGGGCGCGTGCTCGGGATCAACACGATGATCATTGGCCGCGGCTCCGGAATTGGCTTTGCAATCCCAGCTGAAATCGCACAGCGTGTCGCGGGTCAACTCATCGCCAACGGCACGGTCAAGCGGGCCTGGCTCGGCGTCTCCTTCCAGGAAATCACCCCAGAGTTGGCTGCGCATTTCGGTGGAAACTTGGCCGGCGGAGCGTTGGTCAATGCCGTCGTGCCTGGCGGACCCGCAGAGAAAGCAGGTCTGCAATCCGGAGACGTGATCACGGCAATTGGGGACCAACAGATTCGCGAGGGACACGACCTCTTGCGCACGGTGTTGCGCCATGGGGTTGGTGAACGTCTCACCCTCGAAGTCCGGCGCGGCGAAAAGACCAAGGAGATCGCCGTAGTCACCGGCGAGAGACCGAGCGAAGACGCCGGCCGAGCCAATCAGCAGACCGTCGAAGACAATGGGATGCTCGGCCTTGCCCTCGAAGAGCTAACGGCGCAGCTTCGCGATCGGGTCGGCTACGAGGGCGAAGGTCGGGTCTTCGTGCATGCGGTGAAACCTGGATCCGACGCAGATCGAGCGGGCCTCCGACCGGGTGACATCGTTCTTCAAGCCGACCGGCAAGCGGTTCGTACAATCGCTGACGTGCGCGCGGCCTTGCGAGACGGCAAGGCCCTGCTTTACATCGAGCGGGATTCGCAGCGGTTCTTTCAACCGCTCAGCCGTTCAAATCCGCGCTAGCGCGCGACCGTGATCTCGATCGCGGTGCCACGAGCCTCGACGCGGTAGGCCGGGTGCCGCCCTGCAACGAAGCGGAGCGTAAGCTCGGAGAAGTCTCCGCGGTTGAGGATGCTCGCGTGCTCCACGTCTGGATGGGCCGAAGCGATCGGACCGGCGCGTGAAAGGGAAAGGCTCCCGGGAATCGTGACCGAGAACCCGTCCGATTCGATGATTCCCTCCAGCTCGGTCACTGCGTTGCTCATTTGGAGAACATACTTTTCGCCACCATCGACTGAATCCGCCCCAAACGCCGTCCCGCGCACGTTCTCCGGGGGCAAGGGAGCGCCTTGGGGCAGGTAGGCAGGGGTCGCGTCCGCGGTCTCGGTCGCCGTCTCGGCCCCGGTTTCGGTCGCCGTCTCGGTCTCCGTCTCGGTCTCCGCGGTTTCGGTCGCGGTGTCGGTCTCGGTCGCGGTTGCGGCCGCCCAGAGGTAGACACCCCAGCCGGCGGCCACGATCCCAGAAACCATCCCGGCCAGAATCAAATACCGGCGCCCGTTCCGGCGCGTGTTCTTGAGGTGCGCGCGCGCTGCCTCGCTTCGGGGCACCTGTTTGCGTCGAGGCTTATCGTCGAGTTGCGAGCGCAACGCAGCGATGAATCGCCCGGCCAGCGCGAAGAGCTCCTTCAGGTTGTTCCTGATGCGCGGTACCAGTCCATCGGTGAGCGCTGAGCGTGCGTTGCCCAAGCTGCTCGAGAGTCGCTCGGTCGCGGACTTCGCGTAGGCGCGCAGCTGAACGCCGAGCGATTCGTGCCTGGCCGCCTCGGCCTCGCGGTCGTAGCGGATGATGCGAGGCGTATCGTGCATACGCCCTTCGCGGCCGCTTTCCCGCACATGAACCTTCAGAGGCACCTCGTCGGGAAGCGTATCGCGGTCGCCGTCGGCGCCCGCCAAGCCTTCGGATGCGCCCTCGAGCGCGTAGCCGATGCTCAGCACCAATTTCGGGGTGCTCTCGTCCATCTTGAGCTCGACGGCCTCGAGGTGCCCGCGCCGGCCGGAGCTCTCGTTCAGCACCGAGGCTCCAATGGCGAGAAACGGCAGGGGCTGCTCCACACACAGCGCGTCGTCCGTTTCCGAATGGACCTCGGCCACGATCGGACTGCCGACCCCATCGAGCTGCAGCTGAACCATCGGGGCCTTGGCGGTCGCACGACCCCAGCGCTGAATCAGCGCCTCGATGAGTGTCTGGTCCCGGTCCGATAGATGAGTGAACCGGATGCCGAACTCGCCGACATGCGGACCGCTCTCGTGCGCCCAGACAACGCGGCCGATCATCTCGATCGCCTCTCCGTCGGCGGGGTTGTCCAACTGGCAACGAAGCATCGAGCCGAGCTCGGGCAAGACCGACGCCCGCATCGAGAGCCCACCGGCCCCTACGTTGATACCGTCGGCTTCGAACTCTTGATGGAAACCTTCAGGGTGGAGCTTGATCAGAACCTCGTCGAGCGGCACGCGCGGCTGCCGAGGTGCTTGATAATAACCCGCGGATGTGTTCATCGAATTGCTCTCCCGCGCGACCCGTGAGCCGCTCCCATCAAGACTGGTCCCAAAACTGCGCGAACCCGTCCACTTTTCTGCAACCCACTTCCTTGACCAGCCCGTAGTGGGACCCCAACCTTGGCGGCCACGATGGGCGTGCGAATCACTGTGCAGTCACTTTGGACGGAGGTTAACCCCTCGACTTTCGTGTACGAGTTCACCCAATCTCGCATCGTGATTGGGCGCTCGCGGAGCGCAGACGTTCAGCTACCTCATGCCGCAGTGAGTGCGATGCACGCGAGCATCCGCGAACAGGATGCGGGTTACGCTCTGGTAGACGAAGGGTCGACCAACGGCACGCGTGTCAATGAAATCCGCGTCGTCCCAGGACGCCCCAAAGTGCTGCACAAGCACGACCTGCTCGACCTGGGCGGTTATCGGCTCAGCATCGATGTCGGCGTTCCCGTTTCACAGACGATGTCAGCTCGACTCACGTCCGACTTCGCGCGGCGAATGCTCGCCGAGCAACTGGCGGTCAAGGACGAAGAGCTCGTCGACGCCGAGCTGAACAGTATCCAGAGCGGCCCCGACGAGCGCGTGGATCTATTACCGATTCCGAAGGAAGCCGTGAGTGAGCCTCCTCCTCAAAGGGAGTCCAGGCCCTCGAGGCCGCGTCCATCCAAGCCCGATGGCCAGAGGCCGACGGAGCCCGTTCGGCTCCTACGAAGCGAGTTGGCGGTCTACGCCCTTGCGGCGCTGGTCGTCACCGCGAGTATCATCGCGATGACCCTGCTGATGCGGCCCTAGGCGTTGCGAAGGTAGATCAGGCGAAGACCTTCGAGCGTGAGGTACTCGTCGACCTCTTGAATTGTTTCGCTATCGGGCTCGATCAAGCGGGCGAGGCCTCCGGTGGCGATGACCGAAACTTCGGTGTCCATCTCCGAAGCCAAGCGGCGCACGAGCCCGTCGACCAATCCGACGTAGCCGAACACGATGCCTGCCTGCATGGAGTGCACCGTGTTGCGCCCAATGGCTCGGGGCGGCCGGGCGATCTCGCTGCGGGGCAGCCTGGCGGCATGGGCAAAGAGGGCGTTCGCGCTGATCTGCATGCCGGGCGAGATCGCACCTCCGAGATACTCGCCCTTCTCGGAGATGCAGTCGAACGTGGTCGCGGTGCCGAAATCGACCACGATGGCAGCGCCCTTGACGCGCTCGTACGCGGCGACCGCGTTGACGATACGGTCGGCACCGACCTCTCGCGGGTTTTCGTACAGCACGGGCATCCCGGTCTTGATTCCGGGACCGACGACCATGATCTCGTGATCGAAGGCTCGATCGATGGCCTCGGTGACAATGTCGTTGAACGAAGGCACGACGGAGGCGAGGATGCTGGCGCGTACATCGCTGCGCTCGATCCCGGCTAGAGCCAACAAGTTGAGGAGGAGGACGTGGTATTCATCACTCGTCCGACCCTTGGACGTCTCGATTCGAAAGTCGTGCACGAGGCGTTCCCCGTCATAGAGGCCGAGCACCGTGTGGGTATTGCCGACGTCTACGACGAGGAGCATCTAGCGAGGCCGTAAGGACAGGGTCAGCTCGAGGAGCTCCCCGAAGGTCTTGGGACGCACGAAGTCCGGCTGATCGGTTGCGTAGACGACCGGTTGGCCCGTCGGCGCGACGCTCTGAGGGCGAATCGACGCAGGTCGCTGCGATTGTGACGGCGCCGCTGCGGGCCGCGATGGGGGCTGTGCCGACCGCGCTCGAGGCTCCACCGAAAGCGGACGTTCCACCCTGGGTGGCTGGGACGAATAGCGCGTAGGGCTTTCGAGTTTGGGTGAGGTTGGGGGCTCCGAAAGCGGCGAGGCCTGAGCCGTCGCCGCCACGGCGCCCGATGCGGTCCGAATCCGATCGACGGCCTCTGCCGCATGAGTCTCTCGCTCGCCTGGGCGTTTGGCCCTCACCTTGTCGAGCAAGGACCGGAGCCTGTCTTCGCGATCCGTCATGATGCCCTCTTCGTTTCGAGCATGCCTACGATGGCAGGCAAGTCCGCTCCATCCTTGAACCAACCCCAGACCGTCTCCGCTACCTCGAAGTCGACCATGATGAACTTCGAGTCACCGGTCGGAACACAGGAAACCTGTCGTTGGGAAATCTCGGAAAACATGCCGCCGAGGAGCGCTGCTGCGCCAAGCTCGTCTTCGTCGAGCTCGGGCTTGTCGCGAAGCGTGACCACGAGTGCGGCGCCCCAACGCTCGAAAGCCAGTCGCCCCCAACCGAAGAGCGAGGTCACTGCGGACACGTGGCCGAGCACCGCCTCGGCCGAGAGCACCGACGCTGGCCTGTCCAAGCTGGCTAGCACCTGCTCGCCGAGGAGCTCGCCCAAGCGCCGGAGCGGAGTGAGGTCGCCATCGCGAGCTGCTGCCGCAACCAAAGATGAGAGCACATCCTCGCTGAGGACCACGACTCGCTCGCCATTGCGCGTGCGAATCATACCCCCGGTCAGATTGAACTCGTAGAAGCCGCCAGGATCAAAACGGCCGTCGTGCATAGGCCCCCCTTGAGATGGGATGTAGAAGGTACAGGCGGATCGTGTCAAATGCCCCGGGTGAAATCAAACCTCGTCTGCGTTGCGCTGGTGATCGCCCTGCAGACGCAAATCGCGCAGGCGCAGGGCGATCTGCTGGATGCGGACGGCATCGCCGAGGCGATCGTTTCAATGACCTCCCGGGTCTGGACGGGGCCCCGAACGCCAGCTCCAGACCCCGTGGCGCGGCCTCGCAACGCGTCCCAGAGCATGGGCTCGCCGTACGCTCTTCTCCGCGTTCATGCCGATCCGGGGGTCAGTCGGCGCTCGATGCGGCAAGCGCTGAGCGCGCTCGACCACGCTAGGGGCCGCCTCGACGCGATGGGCTGGCCCTGGCCGATCCCGGATGGCGACCTTGGGGGCGGGCCGGACCTAGACCTCTACCTCAGCACTGCCCTGCCCCCGGGCGCGTACTCGGATGGCATGGCGATCTGGTCGTATTTCGACCGGGCTTCGACCTTCGCCGTCCTCGGGCCTGCAACGCCGGAGGGCAAGCTCGACGCCTGCGCAACAGCCGCGTACGTCGATGCGCTCTTGTTGAGCATCGACCCTGGGGAGGCGAGGAATTGGCGGCGCGCGACCGCGGCCTGGCTGACCTGGGAGCTTACAGGCGAGCTCGGCTGCGACGAGGCCCTGAGCCGTCAACAGGCGGAACCATATCGTTCCTGGGTGGCCGGCGCCGCGGGTGACGGCGCCGGTGGGGCGCTCCTGCTTTCGTATCTCTCGGCGCGTCATGACGCCGTGCCCGGACAGTTCGTCCGTGATGTGTGGGGGCTTGCCAGCCAACGCACCTGGGAAGGCGTGGGGCTTCGCGCGGATCCAGATCTTTGGTCCGCCATCGAATCCGCAGTCGATCGAAGCGGCGACCGCCTCGTCAACAACATCGAAGAGCTGGCCGTCCTACGATGGTTTGTCGGGCGTGGCGATCGGGCCGACGCTGTGGTCGCATCCCTCGACCGAGACGCGAAGGTGCCGATATCGAGAAAAATGAAGCGCCTTCCGACACGCTTGGTCGCCTCGCAGCCGCTTGCGACGTTCGGCAGCGCCTATCTGATCATGGACGCGAGCACCTGGGGCGATGAAAGGCGCCTTCGCGCCTGGCTGAAGGGCGAATACGGTGTCCACTGGTCTTTCGTCGCGCTTCAGCTGGACGGCCGTGGCAATGAGATTCGTCGAATCGCCGCACCGCACAGCGGCACAACCCCCAGCGCATACCTGCCCATCGAGCTCGACGATGCCACGCAAAGACTCCTATTCGTGGTGACCAACCTGGCGAACGGCTTGCCGGACGCCGACGAACCAGACGTCAGCGAACGAGCCTTCGAGCTCATCGTCGATCGCGTTGATCCCGGCCCACAGTCGAAAAGATCCGCAAACTAGTTGCGGGGTCGGCGGCGGCGGCGGCGGCGGCGAGAAGGCGGCTCCGCATCGTAGACGGCGTCGGTGGGCTCGTTGGCCCACGAAGGAAGATCCTCGCCACGAGCCATGCGATCGAGCGCGAACAAGGTCGCTGCATCGGCAAAGTACTCACGGCGCGCGATCGATTGAATGCGCCCCGTGCGTAGACGCCGCTGCGCCATGATGAGCAGGCGGATACGGTCTTTGAGGCGTCGCGGCAACGAGAGGCGAAGCGAGAGCTCCCGAACGAACTCCTCGTACGCGACCGGGACGTCGGACACGCCTTCGAGCGCCTCGTCGACCGGCCCCAGCAAGAGGGCAGCGAGCAGGACGGCATCGCCTGGAAGCCGGTCCTCGGCAGCCAAGGCGTCGACCGCCTTTAAACGTCCAAACGTCAGCGACGCGCCCTCGAGCTCGTCGTCCAAGAAGGAAGCCAGCTCTGGCAGAATCTCGCTCAACACGCCGACGTCCCAGGAAAGGAAGACCGATCGATGTGCGGCCCCTCCCCGCAGGAAACGGAGGATCTCCTCGAGCACTCGAGGTGCGGCCGCGCGTCTGAGCTCGCCGCGCTGCCGAACCATCGCGTCATACACATCCGGATCGAGCCCCATGTCGAGGCGCGCGCTGAACTTGATCGCGCGAAGGATTCGGACCGGGTCTTCTCGAAAGCGAACGTTTGGGTCGCCAATCGTACGAAGCAGATGCTCTTCGAGGTCAGCCACGCCACCCACGAAGTCGATCACTTCGCCACGCTCGAGGTCGTAGAAGAGGCCGTTGATCGTGAAGTCACGCCGAATCGAGTCTTCGTGCGGTTCGCCGAAGACATTGTCGTTGGTGATCAGAAGGTCCATATCTTCGGCTTCGGTGCTCGATTGCCGCGAAGGAATCAGGCGCACCGGATCGGGCCCTGCACAAAGCGGAATCTTCTTCGCGAACTTCGGTTTGATGACCTCGTAGTGCTGTGAAGGATCGCGCCGGAAGGTGGCAACCTCGATGATTTTCCCGCCGGAAAACAAAACGTGCGCCAAACGGAATCGTCTGCCAATGACGCGACAGTTTCGGAAAAGGTCGCGAACCTCGTAAGGACGGGCGCTCGTGGCAAGGTCGAAGTCCTTTGGCTTTCGGCCAAGCATCAAATCGCGCACGCCGCCGCCAACGAGATAGGCGGTGTGTCCGTGTCGGTTGAGGCGGCGAATCACCTTCGCGGCATCTTGGTCAACGAGCCTGCGCGGAATCGCGTGGGCATAAACGATAGGCTCCGGCGACTCGTCGTCGACGGCGCCTCGATCTTCGTCTTCTCGTCGACCGAAGTCAGAATCTATAACTCGGGTCATCGGTTTCCAATGCCCATGTGGGGCAAGAAGTAGTTATTGGCCTATAGCAACAACCCGTCCTGACGGCAATCTATGACCAATGCTACGGTCTCCCCACAAAATGAACGAGTTGGAACGAATGGCCGGCAATGTGATGGTCTGCGGATTTTCCGGCACCGAAGCTCCGCCCACGATTCACTCTTGGTTAGGCGAGGAAGCCGTAGCGGGTTTGATCCTGTTCAAGCGGAACATCGATGACCTGCATCAGGCTACAGCGTTGATCGACTCCTGCGTCGAGGGAACCGATCCTGTGAATCCGATCTTGGTCGGTGTCGATCAGGAAGGTGGCCGCGTGGCGCGCTTCGGTGATCCGATTATTCGACTGCCAGCGATGCGAACCCTGGCGGCAGCCGAGGACGCTCGCCTGACGCGAGACGCAGCCAGCGTCCTCGGCCGACAGTTGCGCGCGATCGGCGTCAATCTGGATTTTGCACCCGTGCTCGACGTCGACACCAACCCCGACAACCCGGTCATCGGCGATCGCGCGTTCGGCCGCACGCCTGGAGCCGTGATCGAACACGCACTTGCCTTCGCCGACGGACTTCACGCCGGAGGTGTCTTGTCCTGCGGCAAACATTTTCCGGGTCATGGCGACACCGATCTCGACAGTCACGTCGCACTTCCGACCCTCCGCCACGACCGTGGCCGCCTCGAAGAGGTTGAGCTCCAGCCCTTTCGTGCGGCGGCTGGACGATTACCCTCCCTGATGACGGCACACGTGGTATTCGAAGCCGTTGACCCCGATGTTCCTGCCACGATGTCCCGGACGGTGATCGCTGAGCTCCTGCGCAATGATGTCGGATTCGAGGGCGCCGTGTTTTCGGACGACCTCGAGATGAAAGCGATCACCGATCGCTATTCGATCGAAGAGGCCGGGGTGCTCGCGATCGAAGCCGGATGCGATCTACTCCTGGTCTGTTCGGATCTCGAGGCTGCGGCCCGGCTCCGAGAGACACTTGCAACCGAAGCCGACCGCAGCGAGCCGTTTCGAGCCCGGCTTGCCGAAGCCCGAGCACGCGCCAATGCGCTCCGCCGGCGGGTCGTCGAGCTGCCCCCTGCCGTGCCGCTCGAAATCGCGCTAGACAGCGCCGAAGCGCGATCCGTATGGGCGCGCCTTCAGCAACTCGAATGACCGCATGGAGATCTACGGCGACACGAGTGGGCTCAGTCCTTCGGAAACCAAAGCATTGCAACGGATTTACCGGCGCAAGGTGCCGCTCGATCGACTGACTACGCCGGAGTTGACGCGGGCGCTCATCGGCGTCTCACATGCAACGGGTAGACAAGTTGGGGTGCTCGTCGACCGCCGCGGAGCGGCGCACCACGTCATCGTAGGGGATGCATCCAAGCTCATGTTGCCCGACCTCGGTCGTATGCGCGCCGGTGCGGGGAGGCTTCGAGGCCAGCGGCTGATTCACACGCACCTGCGCAACGAGCCGCTGAGCCGAGACGATCTGGTCGACCTCACGCGACTCCACCTGGACATGGTGGTCGCGATCTGCCTGGCCCCCGGAGAAGAGCGAGCGCTCTGCGTGTACTACGGTCACAATTTCCCAGTCGTCGACGACAGCAACGAGCCGCCGTTCCGAACGTTCGGACCCATTCCCTACGCCAAAGCTCGGGACAACCCGGCCGAGATCATCGCGACGCTGGAGCAAGAGTTCGCCCGTGCCGCGCGGGCGCGTGGAGTTGCTGCCAAAGATGGTCGCGCCATCCTCGTTCACGTTTGCGACAAGCGAAGCGCCGGACTGGCAGAGGATTCACTTCGAGAGCTCGAGGAGCTCGCTCGCACGGCGGGCGTCGAGGTCGCCGATCGAGTGCTGCAAGTGCGCGATCAGGTGGACCCTCGCTACGCGCTCGGCCGCGGCAAGCTCGAGGACGTCGTGATCCGTGCGATGCAGCTCGATGCAGAGACGCTGATTTTCGACCGCGACCTTCGACCTGCGCAAGCCAACAACATCGCACGAATGACCGATCTCAAGGTCGTCGATCGCACACAGCTCATCCTCGACATTTTTGCCCAGCACGCCGAAAGCAGCGACGGCAAGCTGCAGGTCGAGCTCGCGCAGATGAAGTACCTTCTGCCGCGCCTGGGACAACGTGACGACGCTCTTTCACGCCTGACCGGCGGGATTGGCGGTCGCGGACCGGGTGAGACGAAGCTCGAAGTCGGGCGGCGCCGGGCACGGGAACGCATCACGCGCCTCCAGTCGCAGCTCAAGCAGCTTGGGAGGCAGCGAGAGCAGCGTCGCGCGCGCCGAAAGAGGAGCGGAACCCCCACCGTGGCGATCGTCGGCTACACGAATGCGGGCAAGAGCACGCTCCTCAACGCGCTGACGGGGAGCGACGTGGTCGCCGAGGACAAGCTCTTTGCAACACTCGATACGCGCTCGCGCACGACGCGGCTTCCCTCGGGGCGCGATATCATCATGACCGACACCGTCGGTTTCATCCGTGATTTGCCCAAGGATTTGTTCGCCGCTTTCCGCGCTACATTCGACGAGACGCAAGACGCGGACCTCCTGCTCCACGTGATCGACGCATCGGACCCCTGCCGCAGCGAGCACGTCGAAACCACGGAGAAGCTCCTCGTCGACCTCGGGCTCGAGCGAGTCCGACGAATCCTCGTCTTCAACAAATGCGACAAGCTGGATACGCCCTACGCAACCCTCGGAGACCGTGGAGTTCCGATCAGCGCACTAGACCGCCGCACCCTGGGCGTTCTCCAGGAGGCGATCGAAAAGCGCATCGAGGTCTCGCACCCCATGCTTCTGGCCGACGAGCCTACTTCTTCACGACCGGCTTGATGCCGACCTTGCCGTCCTTGACGACGACCTTGAAATCGATGAGCTTGCCCTTGTGCTTTCGGTCGAGCACGGGAACCATTTTTTTCAGGCTCTTCGCAACTCGCTCATAGTCAATCTTGTCGGTCCGCTCGTTGTTACTCCGCTTTGCCTCGACGTAACTCTCGTAGATTTGGCGCATCCTCGCCTCGCCGGGCCCCTTGGAGCGCGACGCAATTTCCGGTGGTGCGCGACGATTTACGGACGATGCCGTGTTTGGCGTTTCCTTCGGTGCGGGAGGCCGCTTCGATTTCGGTTTCGAGAACCGGGCCGCGGGCGGTTGGGGCTTGGAAGGCGACGGCGGTCGTGCGCGCTGCGCGCGGATGTTCTGCAGCGTCGTGGTTGAGTCTTCCGGTTCGGGCCCAGCGGCCGTTGCGGAGACCACCGGCGCCCGTTTGAGCTCGTCGATCCGTTCACTCGCTTCGGCGATGAGCTGATCCATGTTGACATCGTCGCTGGGATCGAGCTCGACCGGCTCGCTGCGTCGACTCGTTCTTTCTTGAGCTCGGTCTGCCCGCCCAGCCTCGCGTCGACGCCTGGCTCGGAGCAGATCGCGGCGATAGGTTCCCTCTTCGATCTGACGTCCGATGCGACGCCAGTAGGTCTGGAGCGTGGTGTAGCGCTGGATCAGTGACTGAAAGCGAAATCGAAGCCCGGTGTTTCTGGGTTGCTCCTTGCGAAGGGCGTGAAGCGAACGGTCGAATTGCTTCCGCGCGATCTGCGGCTCGATGCGCTCGATGCCTTGGAACCACTGCTCATAGAGATGCTTGATGCGCGAGAGTTGAACCTCGGCGTCAGACAACATGATCTCGAATTCTTTTGGCGTCATGACCCCACCGTCAGAGCGGTGTGACCTTCAAATTGTCGAAAAACAGCTCAGATTGCCAGTTATTGAAGCCGAAATGGTCGTGTCC
>JBARTN010000227.1:0-7554 GCA_049645265.1 Polyangiales bacterium | reverse complement strand
GGATCCGGCGCAGGAACGGACTTGGCTTCCCGCTTGGGTCCTCGCTCAGGAACCGGCTTTGCAGCCCGCACCCTACGCATCAGGCGCTTGGCGTCCGAGCGCTGCTTCGAAGTGATCTCATCGAGCTGCAGCACGAACCTGGCTTTGCGTCGAACCTGCTCCAGGTCCCCCGCCTCGAGAGCGAGCTCCCCATCGCTGATGTGGGCCTGCGCGTAGCGGTACCGGATCTCCCCAAACTCCGGTGTTTCTCGGAGGATGCTGTCAGCGGGCAGGTCGTTTGCAATGGCGTACGCGCGGTCGATCTCTCCGCTGGCCAGCGCCTGGCGGGCCTCGGCAAGTCTCCCCTCCCATTCCTGAGGCTCGTCGATCACTTCGCCATCCGAGTCGGCAGCACCGCTGACCTGCTCTTTAGGCACCGCTTCGACCTCTTCAGGGAATGCCATCGCAACGACCGTGGGACGCTCCGCAATAGCGATCTTCTCCGGCTCCGTGCGCATCGTCGCGAACACCGCCCCGGCCCCGGCAACCAGAAACAAGCCGATCACCGAGATCGCAATCGCCGCCTTGCGAGACGACGCGGGAGGACCGTCGGAGACGGCTTCGAGGGGAACCGGGTTCAAGCTGCGCGCACCCTCGGCGGGCAGGAACCGAAAACGGACCTTTCCGAGCTCGAGGATGTCTCCTGCTTCCAACACGGCGCGCGACACGCGTACGCCATTGACCCGCATCCCATTGGCGCTGTCGAGATCGAACACCGTCACGATGCCATCCTTCAATTGAACTTCCGCATGCTCGTGCGAAATGGACTTGTGATTGATCCAGATGTCGAGGCGCTCGTCGCGGCCGATTCGCAGTACGGGTTTGCTCAAGCTGAACTCCGCCCCGGCCACCGGGTCGCTGAGAACCACCAACCTGGGAGGCGGTGCGCTCTTCGCCTTCGGTGTCGGCGCAGGCAACGTCTTCGCCGTAACCGGGGCGTCAGACTGAAACGCGAGATCGTAGTCGCCAATACCTAGCTGATCGCCGGCGGCCAACTCCGCCTTTTCGTCGATTCGCTCTCCGTTGACCGTGACGCCGTTGTACGAGCCGAGATCCTCGACAATGTATGCTTCATTTCGTTTCAGCAGGCGTGCGTGACTGCGAGAAACGTTTCGTTCGGTGAGCCGAATGCTGTTGCCATCCTGCCGCCCGATCGTGATCTGGTCGCGCAGAAGCGGTACGACGGTCGTGTGACCTGTGTCGTCCGAGATGACGAGCTTATACATCGTGTCGGCCCAAGAGCAGTTTCGGCTACAGTTTCGAGGGGTTGAAGGGATGGTACCGCGGCGAGTCCTCGTGTCAATCTTGCGCCGGTGAAGGTTGGCACTCCCGAAGAACCCAGCTATGCCCGTCCCCGACGATGAGCCCGCAATTTCGACAAGTCGCCGTGCTCGCATTTGGCTTTGCTTTTCTCGCTGCCTGCGGGGGCGGCGGGCGAGGACAGCCAGCGGGCGGAATTCACGCCAAGCTCGCCTATTCAGAAGGCGGAGGCCTCCGCATCGTCGAGGCGCCGGCTGGGGGAGCAGCCGACCTCGCAGGCATCCAAACCAACGACGTGATCATCACGATCAACGGCGCCTCGGTCCGGGAGCTGGACTACGAGGAAATCGTGGAACGGCTTCGGGGGCGGGTGGGTTCATCCGTCCAGCTCGAGGTGTTCCGCGCAGGTGAGGTAAACACGGTGGTCGTGATGCGAGAGGCCTACAGCCGATGAGCGAGATTCAGCGCACGCTCGGCGTCATCGGAGGAAGCGGGCTTTACGAGCTCGAGCAGCTGGCGAACGTCGAAGAGCTCGAAATGACGACGCCGTTTGGCGCACCTTCCGATTCGATCGTCGCCGGAACGATCGGAACCACGCGGTTGCTCTTCGTTCCCCGGCATGGCCGGGGGCATCATCTCCCCCCGCACAAGGTCAACTACCGGGCGAACGTCCTCGCCCTCAAAATGGCCGGCGCAGAACAGATCCTCAGTATATCGGCCGTGGGCTCGATGAAAGAGCACATCCACCCGGGAGACATGGTCGTCGTCGACCAGTTCATCGACCGGACCCGGCATCGCATCGATACCTTCTTCGATGAGGACGGCGTGGTGGCGCATGTTGGTTTCGCAGACCCGGTCGATGAGCAGCTCGCAGTGGCCCTGAGCGATGCTGCAAAAAGAGCCGATGCGACCGTGCACCAGGGCGGAGTCTACTTGAGCATGGAAGGCCCGCAGTTTTCGACACGCGCCGAATCCCAGCTCTACCGATCGTGGGGCGTATCGGTCATCGGCATGACGAACCTCCCCGAGGCCCGCCTCGCGCGAGAGGCGGAGCTCCCGTATGCAACGCTCGCCATGGTGACGGACTACGACTGCTGGCACGAGGTGCACGACGCGGTGACCGTCGACGCAGTCTTGGCGGTGATGCACGGAAATGTCGCCAAAGCCAAGGAAATCATTCTGGAGCTTGCCCCATCGGTGCCCGATCCAACGAAGCGCCCTGCCACCTCGGCGCTTGCCGGGGCGATCCTCAGCAAGCCCGATTCGATCTCAGCGGCCGCGCGTGAAAAGCTCTGGCCCCTCATCCGCAAGTACGTACCCTGAAAGCCAATATGTCATCGCTCCTCGTCGTCGGTTCCGTCGCCTTTGACACCATCCACAATCACCTCGGCTCGCACGAGCGGGTCATCGGAGGGTCGGCCACCTACGCGTCTCTCTCGGCAAGCCAGCTCGCCCCGGTACGGTTGGTCGGCGTGGTGGGCAAAGACTTTCCTCGGGAGGCGGTCGACATGCTCCGGGGCCGCGGCATCGATACCACCGGCCTCGAGGTGGCGAACGGAGAAACCTTCCACTGGGAAGGCCGTTACTCCGACGACCTCACTTCGCGTGAAACCATCAAGACCGACCTCAACGTCTTCGCGGATTTCAACCCAAAGATTCCGACCGCGTTCCGAGACTCCGAATTCGTGATGCTCGGCAACATCGCACCGCAGTTGCAGTTGCACGTTCTCGACCAGATCGACAACCCCAAGCTCGTCATTGCCGACACAATGAACCTCTGGATCGACACCGCGCTCGATCCGCTCAAGGAGGTTCTCAAGCGAGTCGACATCCTCGTCATCAACGAAGAAGAGGCGAGACAGCTCACGGGCTTCCATCACCCTCTCGCAGTTGCCGAGTCCTTGCGCACCTTCGGTCCGGAAACGGTCATCGTGAAGCGAGGGGAATACGGCGCGCTTCTCTTCCTCGAAGAAGACATTTTCTGCGCTCCGGCTTACCCGCTCAAGGCCGTTGCAGATCCGACCGGCGCCGGGGACTCGTTCGCCGGCGGCTTCCTCGGATACCTCGCGGAGAACGGCCACACCGATCTCCGCCAGGCCGTGATCTGCGGCTCCGCCACCGCGTCGTTCTGCGTGCAAGACGTCGGCACAGGCGCCCTCCAGGACCTGACGCGCGATCACCTCGAAAAGCGAATCCACGATTTCCGAGAGCTCACCTGTTTCTAGCCCGCCGTTTTCTTGACCCCGGCCGCGCGAAACCGACACTGCGGTCATAGGAAGGAGCGGCTATGAACCTAGACGAGCTCAAGGGAACCCTGCGCGGCCTCGTGCGAAAGACGATCGAAACCCGATTCAGTGGAGCCAACTACGCCACCCTGGCCCAGGCCCGTGGCTATGCCGACGGCTACATGCGCGCCCTGCTTGACGCCGGCCTGATCGACCAGAAACAGCTACTCGAGCTCGTCAACTCCGAACGTCGCCTCTTCGTCGACGAAGCGGGCAAGGTCGGCGACGCGACTCGCGCCGCTTAGTTGCAGGCCTAGCGCCTCGGGGCAAACACGTATTCGAAGCCGACGGAGCCATGCCAGTAGGCGCGTCGATCGAGCCCGAAATCGTCGTACTCCGGATCGTATACTGCACCGCGGAAGCGCATCCCGAATAGGATTGATGGAGCGGCCCCACATCGAGCCCGACGCCACCACCCCCTTCGATCTGGATTCCCGTTTCGCCTTTGTAGAGCGACTTGGCACTCTCCAAGGGAAAGCTGCGTCCCGGTGGCGAGTGCACATAGGCGAGGCAATCGGAAAGAAATGCGAGGATCAGGGGAGGCAGGAGTCGCACGCCTTGGAAGCCTGCAAGGAGCGGGCCAGTTGCGCGTTCGGGCGAATTGCGGCGGACGCGCGAAGGCCATCAGCTAGCACCGTGACCTTCGAACCACAGTCCGCCGCAGTTGTTCACGGTCGTCCGCACCGACACCGACGCTGGCACTGGCACCGGAGTTGATTTCGCGGCTGCGCGAGGATGGCGGCGGCTGAGTGAGCGGTCGACCGTGGCGAAATCTCGTCGTAGTCTCCTGAGTCCTGCGAGGCGGAGTCCAACGATCGACGTCGAGGGTCTCGACATTCGCGGAATCAGGAGAAAGCCATGACGACGATCGAATCGATCAAAGGCGGTGTTTCCCCGGAGGAGTGGCAAACCCGTGTCGATCTGGCGGCCGCGTACAGACTAGTGGCTGCGTACGGTTGGGATGATCTGGTCTTCACCCACATCACCGCGAAGGTTCCAGGGAGCGGACCGGGCAAAGAAGAGTTCTTGATCAATCCGTATGGTCAGATGTTCGAGGAGATCTCGGCTTCCTCTCTCGTCAAGATCAACCTCAAGGGGGAGAAGGTCATGGAGTCCCCTTTTCCGATCAATCCTGCAGGGTTCCTGATCCACAGTTGCGTCCACGAGGCGCGCTCTGACGCGAAGTGCGTCATGCACACGCACTCGATCAACGGCGTCGCAGTGTCGGCACAGAAGGATGGCGTGCTCCCGATCTCGCAGCAGGCCTTGTACGTGTTGTCATCGCTCGCCTATCACGACTACGAGGGTGTGGCCTTGAACGACGACGAGCGTCCTCGGCTCGCCAGAGACCTCGGCGACGAGATCTTTCTCATGCTTCGGAACCACGGCCTGCTGACCGTTGCCCCAACCATCGCCGATGCGTTTCTCGCAATGTACATTTTCGAGGCCGCCTGTATGGTGCAGGTACGTGCGCTGGCCGGCCGCAGAGAGCTGATCCCGATCCCCGAGCAGATCCTCGCGGGTGCAAAGCAGATGAAGGAGCAGGTCACGCACGGCCTCGGAGGGATGCTTGCCTGGCCCGGCTTGCTCCGCAAACTCGACCGCACGCTGCCCGGTTATGACGAGTAGCCCATCTCATGCACATCCAAGACGACGTTGGGCACCTGCCCTTCGTCGAGGCGCCGGAAGCGGCCCGAATCACTCCTGATGGAGCGCCGTCAGAATGGCTCAATCCACCCCCCGATCAACAGCTGAGAAGGCCCCAGAGAAGCCGGCGAGTGCCGTTACGCGCACGGCCGAGCCGCTGCTGATGGAGTTCGCCTGGGAGGTCTGCAACCAGGTGGGCGGGATCTACACCGTCCTGCGGTCGAAGGTTCCGAGCATGATGAGCCGCTGGGGCAGCCGGTACTGCCTCGTGGGTCCGTACAATCCGCACACCGCGGAGGTCGAGTTCGAGCCGGCGCCGCTGGTCGGCGCGGTCGGCCAAGCGGTGCAGCGACTGCGCGAGATGGGCTACCGCGCCCACTACGGGCGGTGGCTGGTCAGCGGCCGCCCGCACGCGGTTCTACTTGACGTCGGGTCGGTCAGCGGCGTGCTCAACGAGATCAAGGACCGGATCTGGGCCGACCACGGGATCCCCGCGAGCGACGAGCCAAAGGTGAACGACGCCGTGGCTTTCGGGGAGATGTGCCGGGCGCTGCTGTCGATGCTCGCGCAGGAGGAGTCGCAGCGCCGCCCAGTCGTGGCCCACTTCCACGAGTGGCAAGCCGGCCTGGCGATCCCGATGCTGCGGAAGGAGCACTGGCCGGGCTCGTTGGTGTTCACCACGCACGCGACCCTGATCGGGCGCTACCTGGCGACAGGCAACCCATCCTTCTACGACCACCTCCCCTTCCGCGACGGGGACCAGGAGGCCAAGAACTTCAACGTTCACGCTCAGCACCAGATCGAGAAGGCCGCCGCCCATGGGGCGCACGTATTCACCACCGTGTCGGACCTCACCGCGGAGGAGTGCACCCACCTCCTGGGGCGCACGCCCGACATGCTGCTGCCCAACGGCCTCAACATCCGCCGGTTCACCGCGACCCACGAGTTCCAGACGCTCCACCAGCAATTCAAGGAACGGCTACACGAGTTCTCGATCGGACACTTCTTCCCGAGCTACAACGTCGACCTAGACAACACGCTCTACATGTTCACCTCGGGTCGGTACGAGTACTTCAACAAGGGCATAGACCTGACGATCGAAGCGCTGGCCCGGCTGAACCACCGGCTCCGCGAGGCGGCGAGCCCCGTGACGGTCGTCTTCTTCATCATCACCAAGGCGGCGTTCCGCTCGATCAACGTCCGCGCGCTGCAGAACCGCGCGATGCTCAACGAGTTCCGCACTGCGGCCAACGCGGTGAAGGAGTCTGTCGGCGACGGGATTTTCATCGCCGCTTCGTCCGGCGAGATACCCGACCTCAACGTGTTGATGGAGGACTACTGGCGGCTGCGCTTGCGCCGCGCAATCCACGCCTGGAAGAGCAAGGCCCCCCCGGGCATCGTCACCCACGACCTGATCGACGACGCCAACGACCCCGTGCTGAACCAGCTGCGCGCCTGCCGGCTGTTCAACCTCGAGGACGACCCGGTCAAGGTCGTCTTCCATCCCGATTTCGTGCAGGCGACCAGCCCTCTTTTCGGGATGGAGTATGACCAGTTCGTCCGCGGCTGCCACCTGGGCGTGTTCCCGAGTTTCTATGAGCCCTGGGGCTACACGCCCCTGGAATCGATCGCGCTGGGCGTGCCCGCGGTGACCAGCGACCTGTCGGGCTTCGGCTCGTACCTCAAGCAACTGCTGCCGGGTCACGCATCCAAGGGCATCTACGTCGTACCCCGCCGGCACAACGACTTCCACCGCGCTGCCGAAGAGCTGACCGACCGGCTGTTCCGGTTCGCGTCCCTCGGCCGACGCGACCGGGTCATGCTCCGCAACTCGGTCGAATCCTTCAGCGAGCACTTCGACTGGCACAACCTCGGCCGGCACTACAACGAGGCGCACGACCTGGCGCTGGAACGCGCGAGCGGGTAGCACGGACACGCTCTTGGTGGATAGACCCTCGGAACCGCATTCGAATCAGCGACCGCAACTCGATCGCCTCAATTGCTGTCGCCATCGGTTGTGCCGGGGGCGGGACTCGAACCCGTCGAGGCCCATTTCGCCGGTCGCGCAGAACCCTAACCACTCTCGTCGTTTACGAGCGATATCCAGGGGTTTCGCGCATGGCCACGTCCACTCTTCGTCACACGTTCTCACTCCATTGCAGGTCGCCACGTCCCCCTGACGTCCCCGCGTTCGCCCACGTCCCGAACGAGATAGGGGGCCGGTCGTGAGCCCGCATGTAGAGTAGTCGCACCCCTTGATCTGGTGCGACCCGGGACTCGTAAAGAGGCGACCCGGCACGGACCTCAATGGTCCGTTTAGCGG
>JBARTN010000226.1:0-12596 GCA_049645265.1 Polyangiales bacterium | reverse complement strand
GTTCCGATTCGCAGCATGGTCGAGCCTTCTTCCACCGCTTGCTCGAGGTCGTGCGTCATCCCCATCGAAAGCTCAGCTAGGCCCTGCGCTTGGGCAAGCTCGCGGAGAGCCGCGAAAAACGGACGCGTGGCCTCGGCGTCTTCCAGGTGCGGGGCCACCGTCATCAGCCCGCGTAGCGTCACGTTCGGGAACACGCGCACGGATTCGACGAGCGCGGGGACCTCCTCGGGCTTGCAGCCGGACTTGTGTGTCTCGTGTCCCATGTTGACCTGGACCAAGACCTCGACGGTTGCTCCTCTCGCGGCCGCCCGCGTTGAAATCGCCTCGGCCAATCGCGAAGAGTCCACCGTGTCGACGGTCGCCCGGGCACGCTCGATGAGCTTGATCTTGTTGCGCTGGAGGTGGCCGATGAAGCGCCAGCGGATCTCGGGCAGGTCGCTCAGTCTAGATGCCTTTGCTGCGAGCTCCTGTGCGTAGTTCTCACCGAACACCCGCATGCCTGCATCGTACGCCACTCGAATCAGCTCTTCGGAATGTCCCTTCGATACCGAGATGAGCTGCACCGAGCTCGGATCGCGGCCCGCGCGCCGGCAGGCGAGCGCGATGCGTTCACGGACACGCTCGATGGCAGTGGCGACGTCACGACTCATGGCCATCGATCCAATGCATGGTGATCGAGAAGCAGAGCGACCAGCTCGGCAGCTGGGAGGCCTACGACGTTGCTGTACGATCCTTCGAGTCGGGTCACAAAGCCGCTCGCGAGCCCTTGAACCCCGTAGGCGCCTGCCTTGTCGAGGCTCTCGCCAGCGGCCACGTATCGCTTCAGCTGCTCGCGGGAGGCAGGCCCGAACCAGACGCGGGTCTCCACGATGCGGCAGTCGAGCGCGCCCTCTCCGACCTGCCCGAGCGCGATTGCGGTTCGAACCAGATGTGCGCGCCCGGCCAGGAGCTCCAGCATGCGCAACGCATCCGCGTCGTCGGCTGGCTTTCCCAATCGTTCACCATCGGCGCAGACGATCGTGTCGGCCGCCAGGACGAACGCCCCTAGTCGGTCGCTGCCTGACAAGACACTCTCCAGCTTGACCAACGCCGCGGCGCCGACGAACTCGAGGTGATCCTCGATTCGTAAGCTGGTTTCGTCGGCACCACTCGGCTGCACCTCGAACAGAATCCCGAGCGACGACAGGATCTCACGGCGCCGGGGCGACGCCGACGCCAAGATGATCGACGAGCGCGACGCGCTCATGCGCCCTCCCCATTGCCTTCCATGCGCGCTTTGTGCCGACGGAGATAGCTCTGGCTCACCTGCTCGGGGTCGAGCCTCAGACACTTGGCAACTTCGGTGACGAAACCCCGCACGTAGACCGCTGCCGGCAAGCGCTCGAAGTCATCCTCCTCGATGCACCGCAGATAGTTGGTGCCAACCTTCGTTCGCTCGCTGATCTGTTGGAGGCTGGTGCCCTGTGACTCGCGTACGGCTCGCAGCAAAGCCCCACTGAACTCGGTGTCCGGCGTGATGCTCGGAGCAGGGGGCAGCTCGTCGCTCGGCGCAAGCTCCCGGGCGGTCTCGGCCTTGCTTTCTTGGGCCTCGGGAAAGACGGAAATCTCGTAGGGACGGCGACGGGCTGGGTCGAGGAGCACGTCATAGGCCTCGTCGATCCGACTGCGGGCGACCGCGAGCCCTTCCTCATCGAAAAGGCCGAAGGTAACGAGATTCTCGGTGTCGAACACCGCGCACATCCGCTTGTACGCGCGCCGAATCTCCTCGTCGGTAGCGCCGCGCTCGACTTCGAGGACGTCGTGATGCGAGCTCTGGGGCACTTCGCGCCACGGCGCTCGATCCCTGCGGGCTTCCTTCGAGGCGAATAGTCGGCGCGCGATCTTTTCGATGTTCCTACTTGCTCTGCTTCCTGGGCTCTCGAGCAGAAGCGGTCGCCGCTTGCGCGAGCAGCTTCGAACCACGTCGTCGTGCTCGACGTAGCCTAGGTATTTCAAGTGCACACCATGCCGCCTGCGCACGGCGACCGTGATTTGATCGCCCAGCTCGAGATCCGCGCGCAGTCTCGCCTGGTTGACGATGAACGGAAACTCGAGCTCGTCCATGCAATCGTGCAAGGCCGCTCCGAGCTCCGGCCATTCACGCCGCAACAAGGCCGAGATGTCGGACGGCGACGGTGTCTGACCAGCCTTCGCGAACGCGGCGTGCAGCGCGGCCTGCTGTCTCTCGTCGGTCAGCCGCTCCTGAGCCATGGCGGCGAAGGCCTTGCGAACCAGGCGATAGAGGCCGCTCACCGCATTGGGCTCCGGCATCGTCAAGGCCAGCCGATGGCCCGCCGAGCACCAGAAGCGAATCGCGGCTTCGGTCGCCGAGGAACCGAGATCGACGACCGCGAAATCCACCTCCTGTTTGGCGAGTCGGCTCTGGAGCTCTCGTAAGGAACTTCGACGTGCGCTGCCTCGGTGGGGCTCGCTCAAGCCTCCGTCCATCAACTGCAAGCCCGGGACGGGTCCATCCACAGGCTCGCGCGACGGCAGGGTGTTGGCTGCGTCGTGGTCGAGCGCCGTCGCCAGGCTCGTTAAGCTTCGCTCCGTGCCGAACGCAGGCGTTGGCGCGATGTACGGTGCGACGCGGGGACCGATGCCCAGCATCGCATGAAGGTCGGCGCCGGATGGGTCCGCATCCACGGCCAGAACGCGCTTGCCAATCGTCGCGAGGTAGATCGCGAGATTGGCGCTGAAGAGGGAGGTTCCCACCCCGCCCTTTGCCCCAAGAATGGCGATCGTCGTTGGAGGCATCGAGCGCTCTTACCAATCGCTCGATTGCGGCGCAATCAAGTCGCCGTCGCCTTCAGTCGTCGGAGTCGTACACAACAGCAGGGCGTTCGGCACGCAAGACTGTTAGATTCCTTCCGAATCGTGGGGTCGAAGGAGTCAGAAGAGGTCCTGGAAGGCGTCGTCGAGGACGTGGTTTTCCGCAGTGATGACGGAAAATTCGCGGTGATTCGTCTCGCGCCCGACGAGGGCGCAGCGCTCTCCTCTCCGAAGACCGCCGTGGGGGATCTGGGTCAGATCGCCCCAGGAGAGAACGTTCGCCTGATCGGGCGATGGACGCAGCATGCGGTCTATGGGGCACGGTTTCGGGTCACCTCGTTCACGCCGACGATTCCCTCCACCGAGCAGGGCATGACTCGCTATCTCGGATCCGGGCTCATCCCCGGCATCGGCCCTGCCTTGGCCGCCCGCCTCGTCGAGCGCTTTGGTCCGGATACGCTGGACGTGATCGCAACCCAGTCCGCCCGACTCCGCGAGGTTTCGGGCATCGGCAAACAGCGCGCAGAGTCGATTGCCAAGGCCGTTCGCCAACGCCGCGTCGAAGCGGAGACGATGAGCTTTCTGCACGCGCTCGGCATGGGTCCGGCGACGGCGCGCGAGATCGTTCGCAAGTACGGGGCGGATGCCCCTCGGGTCGTGAGAGACGATCCCTACATCGTTGCCGAGCAGATCCGCGGCATAGGGTTTCGAACCGCCGATCGGATCGCAGAAGCGCTTGGAATCGCCGGCGATGATTTGAGGCGTGTCCAGGGCGGCGTACTGCATCTCATCGGCAAAGCAGTCGACGAAGGCCATGTCTTTGCAACGCGGGAGCAACTCCGGAACGGCCTCGAGCAACTCGATGTCCCTTCCGATGAGCTCGACGAAGCCCTTCGAGCGCTGCGGGCACGCGAGCTCGTCACGATCGAAGACGACTCGATTTACCCCCCCGTCTTGCATCGGGCCGAAGTCCTGGTCGCCGAGGCATTGAGCGCCTTTGCCAACCGCCCGAAGGTGCAACAACCCGTCAAGACGCACGACCATAGGCTCAGCGACACGCAGCGAAGCGCCGTCGACGCGTCACTCGGGACTCATCTGCTCGTGCTCACGGGCGGACCAGGCACCGGCAAGACGACGACGGTCCGCGCGATCGTTCAGGCCCATGCAGCGCTCGATCGCCGCGTCGCTCTGTGCGCACCCACCGGTCGAGCGGCCAAGCGACTTTCGGAAGCCGCCGGTATCGAAGCCAAGACGATCCACCGGCTCCTCGAGTGGAATCCAGCCACCGGCCACTTCAACCGCAACCAGCGCTTGCCTCTCGATGCCGACCTGATCCTCGTCGACGAAGCGTCGATGCTCGACATCCGCCTCGCCTCACAGCTCCTGGCCGCGGTTCCTCGAAGCGCGACGCTCGTGCTGGTCGGGGATATCGATCAACTGCCGCCGGTTGGACCGGGGCAGCCTTTGCGCGACCTGATCGCATCCAAGGTCTGCAAGACGATCCGACTTCACGAGGTGTTTCGCCAGGCGCAGCAGAGCGCCATCGTGCGGGGAGCTCATGCTGTACTCGAGGGGGGCATGCCAGAGCCGACGCCGAGCGGGACGAAAGGCGACGGGGACTTGTTCCTGATCTCCGCGACCGATCCGGACACGATCACCGAGCGTCTCGTCCAAACGCTACGGCGAATGTCGGCGGCCTATGGCTTCGATCCGCTTGCCGACGTTCAGGTCATGACGCCGATGCGGCGCGGCCCGCTCGGCACGATCAAGCTCAACGAAGTCCTTCAAGAGACTTTCAACCCGGGCAAGCAGGAGGGCGCCCTCCCCAGCTCATTTCGACCAGGCGACAAGGTGATGCAACTTCGCAACGACTATGACAAGGAGGTCTACAACGGGGACCTCGGCGAGGTGCACAGAATTGAAGCTGGAGTCACCTACGTCCGCTTCGACGGACGCGAGGTTCAGTACAAGGCCGACGAGCTCGACGCGATCTCGCTCGCCTACGCTTGCACCGTCCACAAGGTTCAGGGCAGCGAGTTCCCCGCCGCCGTGATCGTTTTGCACAATGCCCATTTCATGCTGCTCAATCGGGCTCTGCTCTACACGGCGTTGACGCGCGCGAAAAAGCTGGTCGTGCTGGTGGGTGACCCGCGCGCGATGGCCCGGGCTGCTCGGAACGCCCTCTCTTACGAAACCAACTCGAGGCTGCTCGACCGGCTTCGCTTGCTTTCGGCGTAACGTCCCTAACGGCCCTAACGTCCATCAAAAGCGTCGACGATGGCGTCGTGAAACACGGGACGAAACGCCCGGATCGAGGCATTGTCGTCGGAGACCGCCACACGATTGGTCAAAAGCACCATGACGAGCTGCCGTCGCGGGTCACACCAAAGCGACGTGCCGGTGAATCCGAGGTGACCGAACGCATCTGCGTCGATCGAGCTGCCGGCAGCACTTCCTTTCTCTGCCTTTCCATCCCAGCCGAGTCGGTGTGTCCCGCCTGGCCTCCTGGCCGTGGCGTGCCGAGCGAGCTCTTCCTCTGCAGCCCCTCGTCTTCCGTGCCAAGCGGCCACCCAAGCGGCGCCAAAGCTCGCAACGCTTCTCGGCAGCCCGAACATGCCGGCATGGCCGGCGACGCCACCAAGGGCAGCGCAGTTGTCATCGTGGACCTCGCCGGTCAACGCTCGCCCACGCCAAAGGGACGAGCCTGTCGGCGCACAGCGCGCCTTCCAGCCTTCGTCAGGTCGGCTCGCGCCGAAAAAGACGGTGTCGTGGACCCCGAGCGGCAGAGCGACGCGCTCCGCCACGACCTCGTTCAAGCGTTTGCCCGCCGCGCGGCTCATGGCCATCCCCGCCAAGATGTACCCGAGGTCGCTGTACACGGAGCTGCCGACGGTACTCGCGTCCCAATGGGGAAGGAGCTGCGCCAAGATCCATTCGCGCGCTGCATCGGTGCCGGGTTCTTCTGGAAGCGTCACGTAAAAGGGCACCCAAGCCTCCAAGCCAGAACGGTGGCTGAGCACTTCTTCCCAGTTGCGCTCCCCCACCGGCAAGCCCTTCGCTTCGGGAATCAGCTCCTCGACGCGCTCGCCGAGGTCAAAGACGCCAGCCTGATGCAAGCGCAGCGCCGCGATGGCAACCCATGGCTTGGTGAGCGAAGCCAAATCATAGAAGGTGTCGACCGTGACCGGCGCAGAACCCTCGGCGCACAGCCCGGCCACCGCGTCGACGTGGTTCCAGGCGCCTCGGTCCCAAAACGCAACCGAGGCACTTGCTCCCGGGAACACCTGGGCTGCGCATCCGGCGGCGAGTTGCTGCCGCAATGCGCGCTCGATCCGCGTCGAGAGGTTGGCGGTCACGCCTGCTGTCTACCCAATCGCGCTGCGATGGTCTACAGGAAGCGCCCAGCCATGACGCTTCCCTATCTCACGAGCTCGATCGCTCCGATCGAAGCCGAGTTTCGATCGACCCCCGAGGACTTCGAGGTCGAGGAGTTGCCGGCGTATCCGCCGAGCGGAACCGGCGAGCACGCATTCGCGTTCATCGAGAAGCGTGGCCTGACGACCAAGGACGCGGTTCGGGCGCTTTGCGAGCGCGTCGGCGCCGACCCGAAAGCTGCAGGATGGGCCGGTCTCAAGGATCGCCACGCCGTGACCCGGCAATGGATCAGCATTTATGGCGCCTCGCCGGACGCGCTTCTGCATGCGGAGGTCGAAGGCATCCGGGTTCTCGAGGCGGCGCCTCATCCGCAGAAGCTTCGGACCGGCCACCTTCGAGCGAATCGGTTTCGGATCTGTCTGCGGCAAATCGACGCATCGAGAATAGACGAGCTTCGCCAGCTGTTGTCGGTGATCGAAAATGAGGGTCTCCCCAACTACTACGGAGAGCAGCGATTTGGCCGTGACGGCGACAATGCCGAGCGCGCCCTTCGATGGGTCCTCGGCGAGGCTCGGGCGCCCCAAGCAGGTTTTCAGCGAAAGCTTCAGATGTCCGCGCTCCAGTCCGAAATCTTCAACCGGTGCGTCGCCGAGCGGGTGCAAAGCTCGACGCTTGGGAAGGTTTACCCGGGCGACCTCGTGAAGAAGCACGAGACTGGAGGTTTGTTCGTTGCGCCCGATGTCGAGGACACGCAGGCCCGGGCCGACGCCTGGGAGATCAGCCCCACCGGACCGATCTTCGGCGCCAAGATGCGCTGGCCCGAGGGCGACGCCCGCAAACGCGAAGAGGCGCTGCTCGAGGAGTCGGGCTTGACCCTGGATCGGCTGGCCAAGTGGAAGCGCGTCGCCCCGGGGACCCGGCGGTTCGTCCGCGTCCCGGTCCCAAATCTAGACCTGACTGTGAGCGACAATACGGTGGAGCTGGATTTCACCCTACCCGCTGGCTCGTACGCGACCATATTGGTGCGGGAGATTCTCAAGCGGGATGCACAGCCGCCCAAGACCGGCTAAAAGCGCGCTTCTACCCGAGGAAACGTATGATCGACATTCAAGAGAGATTGACCGCCTTCGCCATGCTTGGCGCGACCTGGGTCATGTGGCTTCTGATTATCCTCTCCGTCTTCGGCGTGGCGATCATTTTCGAGCGCATCTACTACTTCTTCGCCTCCCGCGATGACGTGCGAGCCCTTCAAGAGGACCTACGCCTGCACCTCGCGAAAAACGATGTAGCCGGGGCCCGCGACCGCCTTGCCCAGTCCCGCTCCTTTCAAGCCAAGATCGTCCACTCCGGCATCGAAGTCGTCGACGAGGGCCCGGCCGCCGTCGAAGAACGACTCGCCGGTGAAACGGCCGTGGCTCGCACACAAATGGAGCGAAATCTCGGCTTCCTTGGCACCGTGGGCAACAACGCGCCTTTCGTCGGTCTTCTCGGAACGGTCATCGGCGTCATCAAGGCGTTCCACGTGCTCGACGAGAGCGCAGGCAAGGTGACGAGCGGTTTGATGACCGAGGTCGGCGAAGCGCTCGTTGCAACGGCCATCGGACTCCTGGTAGCCCTGCCCGCCGTTGCCTTTTACAACTACTTCCAGCGCCTGATTCGATACCGCCTGACCTGGGCCGACGCGCTCGGCCGCGACTTGCTGGCCTACCTCAAGGGCAACACCCGCAAGGGGAGCTAGTAAGATGGCTGGCGGCAAGCGCTCCGGTGATGACGACGACCTGATCACAGACATCAACGTCACGCCCTTGGTCGATGTCGTGCTCGTTCTCTTGATCATATTGATGGTCACCGCGACGGCCATCGTTTCCAAGACGATTCCGATGGAGCTTCCAAAGGCCGCGACCGGTGAGCAGACACCCGCGACTCTCGCCGTGTCGATCGACCAGAACGGTCAACTCTTCCTCGACACGATTCCCGTCAACACCGACGAGCTTCGAGCCCGCGTACGCGCTGCGCGTGAGGTCGAGGAAGACCTCCGCGCCGTGATCGCGGCCGACGGCAGAGTCGCGCATGCCAAGGTCGTCCAAGTGATCGACATCTTGCGCCAGGAACGCATCACGAAGTTCGCCATCAACGTCCGGCCCGAGGAGATCGGACGCTGAACGACGCTGGTGCTGACCCGATGTCCAAGCCTTTCGAGAATCTGGCCCCGTGGGCGCTCGAGTCGGCGTGGGTCGTCCTGGCAATCGCGACTCATGCGGCTTTCTTGGGCCTGACGCCCGGCGTTGGGGCGGGCTCGGCGCCTCGAGATTCGCTCGATACCGTCGCAGTGGCGATCATCGACGAGGAGCCCGCCGCACCCGAGCCCGAGGAGCCGGTCGAACCAGAAGCCTCGGAGCCCGAGGAGCCCGAGCCCGTGAAGCCGCCGCCAAAGCCCAAGACCTGGAAAGCCCCCAAGGATCCGCCCAAGGCGCCCGAAGAGCCGCCCGCCGCTGCGCCCGAGGCCCCGGTCACGTTCGACAACATCGTCCTCACCAATGAAGGCGACGAGCCTTCCTCCTGGGCGATGGACCCAGGCTCTGGCGCGAGCCGCGAAGGACCGATTGGCAAACCCGACGCCGTCGTCACCGGCAGGAGTCGGGATGGCGTGGTCGGCGGGATCCTCGGAGGGAGCGGCATCGGGGTGGTCGTCGAAGTGGGCGACCTCTCGAGGCAGCCAATTCCGCCGAGTTTGAAGCAGAAGCTAGAAAAACTCTATCCTAAGAAGGCTCGTCAAGAAGGCGTTGAAGGCGAAGCGGTTCTGCGACTGCAGGTGGGCCCTGATGGCTTGCCGCGCAAGATTCGGATCGTCTCCGAGGATCCCGCTGGCTACGAGCTCGGCCGATCCTGCGTCAAGGCCCTTCAGGGAGAACGCTGGAAACCCCCATTCGACAAAGAGGGTAAAGCGGTCACGACCCGGGTCACCTATCGCTGCGGCTTCGAGATCCGATTTTAGGCGTCCGGGAACACCGCGTTTTTTGACTCCCGCAGCCGTGAAACGGTACCTCAGGTCCATGCGGTGGATTTTGCTCGGCTTGATGGCGCTCACCTGTGCCTGTTTTGGCCAGGACGAAGAGCCACCTGGAGAGCTCGTCGGCAGTTTCCAGGCTCTTGGCCTGATGGTCGAGCAGAGCTGCGGCGCGGCGATTCCTGCCCCCGATCCCCTGGACTTGAAGTTCGATCTCCGATCGGAGGCCAACGGTCGCGCGTACTGGCGCCTATGGGGTGGCGCCCTGTTTGCTGGAATCGAGAAAGATGACGCATACACGTTTCAAACGAGTCAGAGCTGGATGGTGATCGAGCCCGATCGTTTCCGCGGCTACGTCGGCTGCTCAGTCACGCAGCGCGACGTCTTTACGTTCGAGGTGGCGGCTCCCGAGATCGAGGGCGATGAAAACGACGCCGGGGTCGATGGAGACGCCGGCGCCGAAGGGGACGCCGGGACCGACCCTGGGATCGATCCGACGCTGGTCCTCATCACAGGCTCGCAGACCACCGAAATCGTTCCGCTGACCGGCTCGGACTGTACGCCAGCGGTGGCCGCGCTTGGTGGCCCGTTCCTCTCACTGCCCTGCCGCGTCGAATATGTCCTCAACGGCAGCGGCATCGCTTCCGAATAGAGGAAGGCCTAGTCTTCGTCGGCCGATTCCGGCGGGAGCTGCGAGGGCTTCAGCGCCCCGAGTGGGATCGATGGACGCACGGACGGCGGCACGGACGGGTGCACGGAAGGCGGCACGGACGGGTGCACGGGCGGAATGCTGCTCCGTTGCTTGAGCGAACCAGGCAAACGCTCGGCGCGAAGAATCACCTTGGGTGAATGGACCCCGAAGAAAATCCCAAGCGTTGCCTCGCGGCCGCTGATCTCGTCGACTCGGAACCCGTTCTGCTCGAGAAGCGCGCAGATTTCGTGGAGCGCATAGAGCCGAATTGAGTACAGGCGATCGTGTTGTTGGCCGCTGTGGTTGGCCACTCGACGCTTCACGCGGAGGCGTGATGTTGCATAGTCGAAGTCGGTTTCTTCCATACACACCGCGCTATCGACCTCGAACCAAACCTGGTTTGGCTGCGAGCCGATCATGAAATCGCGGTTGACGACCTCGAGCAAGAGCGTGCCGTGCGGTCGGATCGCTTCGTGGAACTTCTGAATCGTGATCTCGTTTTCTTCTTCGCTGAAGTAGCCGAACGTGGTGCCCCAACAGAGCATTCCGTCGAAGGGATTCTCGAAGGTGACTTCGCGCATGTCGCCGCGCACGAAGTCGATTTGCAATCCGCGGTCTTCCGCCTCGTCGTAGGCGCGGGAGACCATCGTCGGGGAAATATCGAGACCGACCATGTGATAGCCCCGCGAGGCGAGCTCGACGGTTTGCACCCCGAGCCCGCAGCCCACATCCAGAATTCGCGAGCCCACCGGCATGCGGAGCGCGCGTTCGATGAAACCACACTCGACGGCGACTTCCTTTGGTGTCGAGGTTCGAACGGTCCGTAGGTACGCCTCGCCAAAGAAATGCTCGTGCCAGGGCCCGTCCTCGTCCGCTTCGACCTCGGTCGGCCCTGACTCCATCGTATCGGCTGGCGGAGGCGGGGGTTTCGGGATCGGAATCAAGATGTCCGGGCTCACCTCGAGCGGAGGTGCGATGTCGCTCCGAGAAAGGACGTCCGCATCGTCGAGGAAAAGCTCTTCCGGGGGATCGCTAAGTCGCGCCGTAGTTGGCGGCATCGTCGAAGCTCGGATCTTGGGAGGCTCGCTGAAGTGCACGTCGATGGACGGCACCGACACCTCCTCTTCGTCGAAGAACGGCTCGGGAGTCGTCCTGAACGAGGGTTCGGTGGGTTCACGGTCATCGCTGGGCTCGACCGCGACGGTCACGCCACTCGGGGGATCGAGATCGAGCACGTTCGAGACGTCGTTCGCGGCCCCGGTGCCATTGGTTGGGGGCGAAGCGGTATTGTCGAGCACGCTAGCGCGGGGAATGTCCGTGATCGGAACTCGAAGGGCGCGCCGCCTTCGCGGAGCTGGCGACGAGATCACGTTTGGGTCGTCGGCTGGCTCACCGCTCACCGCTTTTCCCCTTTGGCCATGACCTCGCCCATGCGAATCGACGCACCCGCTTTCGCAACGACCTCGAGCTCACAAGCCGGAGGTGTCATCACGATCGCGGTCGAGCCCATGTGGAACACGCCGAGCTCATCGCCGCGGTCGCGCGGAATCGGCGAATCGGCGTAGCTCCGCAGCCCTGGAGTGTCCCCCCGGTTCGTCTGCACATCATCAAAGCTCAAGCCGATGCGTCCCACTCCGATCGCTCCCACCATGATCGTCGTCACAAGTCCGTGGACGACACTCTCTTGCACAATAGCAAGACGCTCGTTTCTTGCGAAAAGCTGAGGGATAAAGTCGGTCCCAATTCGGTTCACAGGGAATAAAGTGCCCGGAATATAGCGCATACACTGGACGCTTCCGCAGGTCGGCGCGTGTACGCGGTGGTAGTCGCGCGGCGAAAGGTAGACGATGAAGTAGCGGCCGGCCTCGTATGCTCTCGCGGCAACCGGATCGCCGAGGAGCGCCTCGACGGTATACGGCTGCCCCTTTACGATGAGCTCACCCTCGGCGGTAATCTCGCCGAGGTCCTCGATTCGCCCGTCTGCCGGGGACACCAGGGCCCGGGGATCGGGGTCGACCCGCCTCGACCCCTCGAGAAGCCTTCGGGTGAAGAAGTCATCAAAGGTGCGAAAGCCACCAGAAGGCATGTCGACCTCACTCAGGTCCACATCGTAGACCCGGACGAAGGCAGCCACCGCGGCGTCCACCAACGACTGGGGAGCTCTGGACGATGCGAGCCCGCCAAGCGCCCTGCTCAGTCGCTTGCGCGGCAGAGCACGGAGCGTTTGAGCGGCCAGCCGTGAAGCACTCATCCCCATACCGGTACGGTTCAGAAATGGTATCTGACTGAACAACGCCCCGTCAAACCTCTGCGACCCCACAAACCTCTGAAATCCCGGACATTTTCGGTTCTCAAACGCAAGAAGGCCCCGTCGGGGGTGGACCCCAACGAGGCACTCGCATGTGCCGAGCTCGGGCTAGACCGCCGCTTCGCCGCGCTCGCCGGTACGGATCCGAACGGACTCTTCGACCGGAGACACGAAGATCTTGCCGTCGCCGATGCGGCCGGTCTTGGCTGCATTTTCAACCGCCTCGATCACCGAAACAACCAGCGAATCGGGAACGACGATCTCCACCTTCACCTTCGGGACAAAGTCGACCACGTACGCGGACCCCCGATAAACCTCTCGCTTGCCGCCCGTACGGCCGAATCCTTTGACCTCCGTCACGGTCATGCCTTTGATGCCTACTTCGTTGAGGGCATCCTTCACCT
>JBARTN010000225.1:0-1550 GCA_049645265.1 Polyangiales bacterium | reverse complement strand
GGATTCCGATCTGGACTGGGCGCAGGGGATCTTCGCACTCGAGGAGTTCTGTGCAGAACGAGGCATCGAGTCTCTGTACGTGTCTCTAAACGGATCTTCGGACCACTGTCGCTACAATCTCCCGGAGCTCCGCCAGCTGCCTCCCTTCACTCCGGTCCGCGGATGGATCGCGATCAGCGAGGCGGACTATCGGGGCATCTACCCAGTCTTTCGAGCGGATCCGCCCTGCGGCCTGCAGTCCATGCGGCTCCTCGAACGCGAGCCGCCGTTCTACGGATGGCTCGACGCCCATGAGCCGGTGGACGTCCTTGCGAGCTCGATTCGCATCTATCACGTTCCGTAGCCGCCGGCCGGCTCGATCCCCGGTTTGATCGACGCGGGGCCACAGCCGAATCATCCAAACGCCTTTTCAGGTTCGCGCCCGCCGCGACATCGCGTCTAGTGAAGAGCTTCAAGATGCGCTGCTTGCCGCCGTCAACGGCGCCCCCCACGCGACATAACATTTAGTACCGCGCAATTCGGCTCTCAACATGGTCCCAATGGGCTAAGAGAGGAAGCATACTTTGTGCCAGATTCCAACCCTTGGAATTTCGGAGCCACGGGGTGGTGGGTGCGTCGATCGACGACGGATGTCGTCAGATTCGTGAGGTTACGCATTCGCCAGCGGTCTACGGAACCGCGACGCGGGCACCGCTGTCACTGGCACTCTGGCTGATCGGCGAAACAGGAGGCGACTGAGCTCGGATCGGCGATGCCGCCCTGGTCAAAACAGAGGTTCTCGCAGAAGGCCACCCGCTCGTCCGCAGAGCAGTCTGTCGCCACACAGGCCTGGATGTTTGCATCGGCACAGAAGCAGGTGAGGTCCAAGGTGCCTTCAGGGGGTGGCTCACAGTGAGGCATATCGGCGAAGCAGGAGGCAGGTGAACCCGGATCCATTACACCGCCTTGGTCGGTACACAAAGCCTCGCAAATGGTGAGCCGTTGGGCTGCCGAGCAGTCTGTATCCGCACACGCCCGCACGTCAGCGCCGTTGCAGAAGCATGTCAACAGGAGAACCCCGGGTCCGCCGAAGTCGCCGCCCATGCCGCCCATGCCTCCCATGCCGGCGGACCCGCCTACTCCACCGACTCCCGCGGAGCCACCCGTTCCAGCAGAGCCACCCGTTCCAGCAGAGCCACCGGTCCCTCCGGGGCCGGCGGTGTCGTCGCTGCACCCGGTGATGGCCAACGAGGTTGCGAACAGGAGTCCGATGATGAGCGAGAAGCGACTCGGAGTGTGATTCATCACTCCATCTTGCGGACTTCGGAGGAACGAACCAAGTTTTTGCGGTGCGCTCTCGATCGCGTTGGCGATGCCGATAGTTGAAACAAAGGGGGTCTCCAGAGCGACCCCCACGCGACATAACGATTAGTTCTGCGCAATTGGGCTGTAGACGCAATATAGAAGTGTCGGGTTTGTGCCAGATAGAAATGTCGGGTTTACCCGCCCCCTATGGACTCCGAGCTCGTCGTCATGAGCCGGCGCGAGATCGAGCGAGCGCACGTGATGCG
>JBARTN010000224.1:0-35234 GCA_049645265.1 Polyangiales bacterium | reverse complement strand
ATCAAATCCATGGGGAGCTCTTCGAGCGGCCCACGTGAGTTGTATCCGGCATTGTTGACGAGGATGTCGATGCTCCCGAACCTCGATGTGGCTTCTTCGAGAAGGTGCTCACAGGCGCCGAGATTCGGCACATCGGTCGGCACGGCGTGCGCCACGTCGGCACCGAGCTCCTCGACCAGCCGGTGCAAGGGCTCGGTGCTTCGGGCTGCCAAAACCACGCGCGCGCCTGCCGCGACGAACTTCCGCGCACAGGACTCCCCGATGCCGCTGCCCGCCCGGTAATCACCGCTGTCTTGCCTTCGAACTTTCTCATCCGGTCGCCTTTCTCGCTTCGAGCATCAGCTCGGCCAACGTCGTGAACACTTTGCCGACGTTGTCGCCCGTCTTTGCGCTAGCTTGGATGAGCCGCCAGTCGAGCTCGCCCGCGGCATCGATTTGGGCCTTGCTGAGCGCGAAGTCTCCCGTCAAATCGGCTTTGTTCACGACGAGGATCGCCGGACGCTTGCCGATGAAACCGCGCTCGTTGGCCTGCGCCTCGAGCAGGTGGTCGAGCGTCCGCGGCTTGGTGGCGTCCACGACGAAGATGAGGCCCGACGCGCCGGAGATGAACGAGCGGTTGTATTGCCCCCCGGGTTCGGTTCCGGCCGGATCCCAGAGCATCATCTCGAGCGTGACGTCGCCCAGCTCAACCGTGCCCGAGAAGATCGACATCGCGATCAACGGATTGTGCGCGTCATCGAAACGGTCCTCGACGAATCGCCGAACGAGGCTCGATTTCCCCACCCCCGACGCGCCTAGAAGACAGACCTTCCGCCTCAGCCGCATTCCCCTGTAGTACGCCAAGTCCGGTGCGCGGCAAAGCCCCCAGGGAGGCTGGCGGCCACATGCCTTCGTGTCCTAGAGTCCGGCCGATGAGCGAGCACAAAGAGAAGCTGGAGTTCGGCGGGGTTCCCGGAAACTTCGCCATGATCATCGGCCTCCCCATTTTCACGGCGTATCTTTTCTTCGCTGTGCGTTTCAACGACGGCGCCGTGCTTCCGGGTTCCAACGCAGATTGGGAGGGTTTCAAGCAGGCGATGATGCCGACCGGACGGGCGGCGGTCATCTATGGCGTTTGGTTTGCGCTGCAGGCTCTCCTCCAGCGGTACGCGCCTGGCCGGGAGGTGCTCGGCGCCGAGTTGCCCGACGGCAGTCGCCTCCCCTACCGAATGAACGGCCTGTTCTCGCTCGTCCTGACGTTCATCGTGGTGGCCATTGCGCACTGGTCGGGCGTGTTCTCCATTCGCGAGCTGCACGACCAGTTCGGCGCGCTGATCAGCGTGATGACGATCTTCGTCTTTTTCTTCAGCGCCTATCTCTTCTGGTACGGCCAGCAGCATGGGCAGGCGCGTCATCTGAGCGGTAAATTCATCCATGATTTTTGGATGGGCACGGGCCACAACCCGCGTGTTCCACCGGGCCGCGACGGTCTCGACCTCAAGATCTTTTGCGAAGCGCGGCCTGGGCTGATCCTCTGGGTGCTGATCAACACCTCGTTCGCCTACGTGCAGTACGAACAATACGGCTTCGTCTCCACCTCGATGATTCTCGTCTGGCTCTTCCAGATGTTCTACATCGTCGATTACTTCTGGAACGAAGAGGCCATCCTGACCACGATGGACATCAAGCACGAGAACTTCGGCTACATGCTGGCGTTTGGCGACTTGGTCTGGGTGCCGATGACCTACTCGCTCCAAGCGCACTACCTCATCGACCGCGTGCACTCACTGCCCTGGTGGGGCGCGCTGCTGATCGTCGCCGTCAACATGCTCGGCCTCTACATCTTCCGCGTGGTGAATCTGCAAAAGCACAAGTTTCGCAAAGACCCCCACAACGCCCGGATTTGGGGCAAGAAGGTCGAGTACCTTCAGACCGAGCAGGGCGGGAAGTTGCTGCTGTCCGGATTTTGGGGCTGGTCGCGTCACTTCAACTACGTCGGCGACATCCTAATGGCGCTTTCCTGGTCGCTCCCCTGCCTTTTTGGCTCGGCCCTCCCCTACTTCTACCCGATCTACTTCGCGATCTTGCTGATCCATCGCGAGCGCCGAGACCACAACTTCTGCTCGAAGAAATACGGCGCCGACTGGAACCGATACTGCGAACGAGTCCGCTGGCGAATCATCCCCGGCGTCTATTAACCCTTCGAAAAAGGGGACAGTCCCCTTTTTCGAAGGGTTAATGCGCAGTAGGCTTGCTGGGTCATGGCCCGCAGACCTGTTACTTCCACGAAGGTCGAGCGCATCGAGCGCAAACGCCGGGAGCAAAGCAGCGACCTAGTCGCCGTCGAGGAGCCGCTTCAGATTCTTCTCGAACACGGAGAGGCGCACGCGCGCAAGGAGGGCCCACTTGCGATGACCATGCGCACGCCGGGTCACGATCGTGATCTGGTCACCGGCTTTCTGTTCGCCGAGGGCGTCATCGCCGGGGTCGACGACCTGGTCAGCGTTCGTCACTGCGCGCGGTCGGACACTCCAGACAACGTCGTCCGCGCGGTCTTGCACGAACGCGTCGTCGTGCCGTCGCGATTACTCGAACGAACGCTCACGATGACCAGCGCCTGCGGGGTCTGCGGGGAGCGCACCGTCGAGGCCTTGTCGAAGGCAGGCTGCACGCGGCTTCCAGTAAGGAGAGACGCGTTTCATCCTTCGGCCATTCGCCATGCGCTTCTCTCTTTAGAAGAATCGCAAGCCTGGTTTCGCCACACCGGCGGCACGCATGGCGCGGCGCTCTTCAACGACGCAGGCGAGCTCTTGCTGCACCGCGAAGACGTTGGGCGGCACAATGCGCTCGACAAGCTGGTCGGGGCCTGGCTTGGCGACGCTGCCCCCAAAGCGATCAAGGGCTTCGTGGTCGTGAGCAGCCGGGCTAGCTTCGAGCTCGTCCAGAAGACCGTCCGCGCCGGCTTCCCGATGATGGTGGCCATTGGCGCCGCATCGAGCTTGGCGATTGAAACCGCCCGCCGATTCGATCTCACCTTGGTTGGCTTCGCCCGCGAGAACCGGTTCAACGTCTACTCGAACGGCGAGCGGATCGCCCTAGAGGCCAGCGAGACAGGGCTCGTTCAGGTGGAGGCGGGCTGATGACGACTCACCGCCCGAGCAGCGCCGAACCACCCGAAACCGAGGATGTCCTGCACATCGAGGCGCCCAAGAAAAAGGCCGCCGGCCTCGCATCGGTGCGCTCCTCGTTCGCGCACATGCACTTGCACGGTCATGGGCTGCCCTCCGCCGTTCGCATCCTCGGACAGATGAACCAAGTCGACGGCTTCGACTGCCCCGGCTGCGCATGGCCCGACCCCGACGATCGCGCTGCGCTCACCGAGTTTTGTGAGAACGGCGCGAAGGCAGCGGCTTGGGAAACGACACGTCTACGACTCGATGAGAGATTTTTTCAGCGATACAGCATCGATGAGCTAGCCAATCGATCCGACTACTGGCTCGGCCTTCAAGGCAGGCTCACCGAGCCCCTCATGCTTCGCCCCGGCTCTCGTTTCTACGAGCCGATCGGCTGGGAGGAAGCGTTCAAGCGCGTGGCCGACGGCCTGAAGGCGCTCGACTCGCCCGACCAAGCGATCTTCTACACGTCGGGCCGGACGAGCAACGAAGCCGCGTTCCTCTATCAGCTCTTCGTGCGTGCGTTCGGGACGAACAACCTGCCCGACTGCTCCAACATGTGCCACGAATCGAGCGGCGTCGGCCTCGGGGAAACGGTGGGCATCGGCAAGGGCTCGGTCACGCTCGACGACATTCACGAAGCCGACACGATCATCGTGATGGGCCAAAACCCGGGCACCAACCATCCACGCATGCTCACGGCCTTGCAAAAAGCCAAAAAGAACGGCGCGGAGATCATCGCGATCAATCCGCTCCCCGAAGCGGGCCTGATGGGCTTCGTCAATCCGAAGAGCCCGGCGCAGGTGCTCAGCGGCGGCACGCAAATCGCCGACCTCTTTCTCCAAGTCCAGATCAACGGTGATGTGGCGTTGCTCAAAGCGCTGATGTGCCTCTTGCTCGAAGCGGAAGCCCAGCGGCCCGGTGAAGTGCTCGATGAAGATTTCATCCGCCTCTACACCGATGGCTTCGCGGAGCTGCGCGCGCACTTGGAGTCTCAAGACGTCGATGCGCTGCTCGACGCCGCCGGCATCACGCGCGCCGAGCTCGAGCAAGCCGTCGCGATCATCCTCCGCAGCAGAAAGACGATCGTCTGCTGGGCGATGGGCCTGACCCAGCACCGAAACGGCGTCGGCAATGTCCGCGAGATCGTGAACTTCCTCCTGATGCGCGGCAGCATCGGCATGCCGGGGGCGGGGACCTGCCCGGTGCGAGGTCACAGCAACGTTCAAGGCGACCGGACGATGGGGATTCACGACCGGCCGTCGAAGGCGCTGCTCGATCGAATCCAAGAGGTTTTTCGCTTCGACCCTCCGCGGGAGCCCGGCTTCAACACGGTCGAAGCGATCCACGCGATGCTCGACCGCCGGGCCAAAGTCTTCTTTGCGATGGGGGGCAACTTCCTCCAGGCGACGCCCGACACGGCGCGCACCGCGCATGCCCTCCAGAACTGCGACATGACCGTCCACGTGAGCACCAAGCTCAACCGCGGCCACCTGATTCGCGGCAAGTGGTCGATCATCTTGCCGTGCCTCGCCCGCTCCGAGGTGGATGAGCAGGCCTATGGCCCGCAATTTGTCACCGTCGAAAACTCAATGGGCGTCGTCCATTCGTCACACGGCCACCTCAGCCCTGCCGATCCGAAGCTCTATAGCGAATCGTCGATCGTGGCCTGGCTTGCCGAGCAGGTGCTCGGCCCCGAAACGCCAGTGAGCTGGTGCTGGTTGATCGAAAACTACGATCGCATTCGCGATTTAATCGCGCAAACGATCCCGGGTTTCGAAGACTTCAACGCGCGTGTACGCGAGCCTGGCGGTTTCCATCTCTATAACAGCGCGCGCGAACGCAGGTTCGACACCGAGAACGGTAAGGCTCGGTTCACCATCAACCCGGCGCCCGATCTCGCGCTGCCCGAGGGCTGCTACCGGATGATGACCGTGCGCACCCACGACCAGTACAACACCACGGTCTATGGCAACGACGACCGCTACCGAGGCGTCCGAGGCGGCCGGCGCGTCGTCTTCATGAACGAAGCCGACATGCAGCAAGCCGGCATCGAGGCGGGCTCCAAGGTCGATATCACAAACGATTTTGGGGGCGAACGACGCATTGCCCCCCGCTTCACGGTCGTCCCCTACCCGATCCCGAGCCGTTGCGTCGCCACGTATTTCCCTGAGGCGAACGTCCTGGTTCCTCTCGACCGGTTCGCCGAAGGCAGCTTCACGCCGGCCTCCAAAGACGTCACCGTTCGCTTGGCCCCGAGCGCCTAGGCAACGCTAGAGGCGGCGCAGGATTTCGTCGGCGGCGCGTTCGCCGGACTGAATCGCACCTTCCATGTAGCCGATCCATTCGGTGGCGGCCTCGGTGCCGGCCCAGTGGATTCGGCCTTCGGGTTTGCGAAGATGCGAAAACGATTTGGTGAGCACGCCGGGCGGCAAGCCGCCGACCGGGCATCCGCGTGACCAGGGCTCCCCGCCCCAGTCGAGCTCGTGGTACTCCTGAAACGATTCGGCTTCGTCGCCGAAGTAGCGCTTGAGCGCATTGGCGACGCGGCGCTTTCGGTCGGACATAGGTTGCGCGGACCATTCCCGCGCTTGGCTTCCCACGACGAAGCCGACCAGAGCGGGCTGCCGGCCGTCATGCGAGGTGTTGTCGTAGACGACGCTGAGCGGCCCGTCCGCGCTGACCACCTCACCCGAGAACCCTGCCTCGCGCCAGAACGCGCGTTCGTACGTGACGAGCACCTTCACCGCGGCACCCATCGCAAAGCGCTGCGTGACTTGATCGCGGCCAACCGACATGGGGGGCTGGTATTCGATTCGCCCTGCGAGCGGCGGCGGAACCGCAACGACGGCGAAGCGCGCAGCGATGGACTGCGAGTCGGACAGTGCATCCACCCCGTCTTGGCTCTGAACGATCGTCCGAACCGGTGTCCCGAGGATCAACGAATCACCGAGCTCTTTGGCAAGCGCGTTTGAAATCGATTGCGCTCCGGGGACGAAACGATCCTGCTGCGCCCCGCCGCGGGTCTCCGAATGGCTCAGCAGCCCGCCCCCTGCGTTGAGGTACATCAGGAAGTAGAGCGCCGAAAGCTCGCGCGCCTCGGCGCCAAAAATCGAACGAATGGCGGTGTCCATCACCGCAATGATCTTGCTCGACTTCACAAACCGGGCCCGCCAGGTCTCGAGCGTTTCGCCATCGAGCTCGTCGGCGCCCTCTGCGCTCATCGGCGCTGTTGGCGAAATCCGCTTCTGCACCCGGTGGAGGTAACTGAGCGCGCCCTGCATCTGAATCAGAGTCGGCAGCGACATCGAGGCAATCGACCGCTTGTACGTCGACACCTTCCCCTCGACTTCCAACACCTTCTTGCCATCGGTGTACGTGGGAAACGTTTGAATCCCAAGCTCGTTCGCAAGCGCATGCACACGTTCTTGCCCCGGACCGATCCACTGCCCACCCAGGTCAAAGGTGCCCTGCCCGATTCTCTCGGTCCAAGTGCGCCCGCCAACACGATCGCGCGCCTCGACGACGACGACGGACTTCCCCTGAGCCCGAAGCTTGCGCGCCGCACAAAGCCCAGAGAGCCCAGCCCCAATCACAACGACGTCCGCCCGATCACCCATCGCAACGGTTATAGTACGCGCTCGGGGGGTTACTCAATTTTGGTGATTCTCGTTCGCTGGCGGCCCCGGCGGCGGGGTGCTTTTCTAAGGTCGAACGACTGGTTGACGACGAAGACCTCGTCGGCGTCGGGCAGTGTCATCAGATGCGTTGGGCGCTGCGGGCGCAGCTCCGTCTGATTTCGCGTATCGAGCTCTACGATGAAGTCCGTCCCGGGAATGGCAGAAGTCGAGAAGTGAGCCACACCGCGTGTATTGGTTTGCGCTATGATTTGTCCGTCGAGAAGGACGGGGAGATCGGCGCCATTCTTCGCCCGAACGATGAAGACCGCGAGTCGTTTCTGCGGTCGGCATTTCAGCGTGATTTCCAAGGTGCCCGAATCGAGCTCCCCAAGGCTTTCGAACGCCCGAAACCTCAGAAACTTCGGCTCTGAGGGGGCGGCGTGTTCTTCCGGGCAGTCGTGTTCGACTCTCAGTTGCTGACCCGGCCGCCCATAGACCTTCGTCTGCACCAGACCTTTGGCATCCGTCTGGCCTACGACCTTTCCGTCCACGGAAATACGGGCTTCACTCAGCCTTAGACCCGGATCGGATTCGACGGCAAAGACAACGTCGATCGAGGGCGCGGAGGCCGGTGTCGTCCGACAGGAGGCTGAGACGCCGGCCGTGACCACGAGTATCAAATGGCGCATCAGGGACATGCGCTACTCGCGGGCTGGGAAGATCGGTCGCATCGGAGCTTGGCCCTGAGGACGGTGACGAAATCCCGAAACGTGCGGTCAGTTGGAAAGAGCGCCGCAAGGGTCTCGTACTGGCTCAATGCGGCCGAGAAGTCGTTTGATGCGATCAGGGCAGCGCCTTGCCGCTCCAACTCGTCTCGCTCGTCGTCCGCGATTTCTCGAGCCAATGCTTCACGCTTCAGCTGGTGCCGATCGGGCGCTTCTCGGCTTTGCTGTGGCTCGCCGGAACGCGCGGCGACGATCGCCTGCTGAGGAGCCTGCATCTCGGCGAGCGTCTCACGCAACGCCTCGGCCACCTGCCATTGTTGGTAGGCCACGGTGCCAAGACCAAACAGGACCGCAACGGCGGCGCCGGTCTCGATGATCTGTCGCTTGTAGTGGGACAGGAGCGCGCCCGCGACTTGCAACCTTGGTTCCGTCTTCTGCCGAGCGCGTTCGCCGCGAACGCTTGGCGACTTCGCTGGTGTCGCCTGACCAGACCCCTCGAAAGCCGGTCGCGGGCCTGCGAATCGGGCCCGGTCGACCAAGGTTCGTTCCTCGTCCGTATCCCAAAGAATCAAGGTGGGAGGCTCGTTCATTCGCCGCGTCCAAGAACTGTGGGCCGTTCGAACAGGTGATGGATCTGATAGCCAGTGTTTCGATCGTGGCCAAGCACCTGGGAGACATGGGTCACGTACCGCGAGCCGTCGGAACAACGCGAAACCTGAACGATGGTGTCGACCGCCGACGCGATTTGCACACGAAGCACGTTCAGCGGCACGTCGACGTCGCTCATGAGCGCCATCGTTTCCAATCGGCTCAGCGTGTCGATGGGAAGCGTGGCGTGAACGGTGGAGAGGCATCCCCGATGACCCGATGTCATGGCCTGAATGAGATCGAGAGCTTCCCCGCCGCGTATTTCTCCGATCACGATTCTGTCGGGTCGCATGCGAAGCGTCGCCCTGAAAAGGTCGCGAATTGTGACGGCGCCCCGGCCGCGGACGTCTCGAGGCTGCGACTCCAACTGCACGACGTGGGGCGAGCGAACTTGAAGCTCTTGAGAATCTTCGATGACGACGAGCCGTTCATCATTGGAAGCAAGCGATGCCAGCGCATTCAGGAGAGATGTCTTCCCCGATCCGCTTCCGCCCGCGACGATCACATTGTGCTTTCGTTCGACGACGGATCGAAGGAGAAGCGAGACATCTCGGGGCAGCGCTCCCAGCTCGACCAGGCGATCCAAGGTCAGTTGTTGACGGCGAAAGCGCCGGATGCTCACCATCGGCCCGGAGGGAGCGGCAGGCGGAATGATCGCTTCGACGCGCGAACCATCCGGAAGGCGAGCCTCCAAGATGGGTTGCTGCGCGTTGAGCTCGCGACCCACGAATTGTGAAAGGTTTCGAAGTGCCGACATCAAGTCGTGCTCGGACGCGAAACGGCTCCCGGTGAGGTGGAGTCGACCCTGTTTCTCGATGTAGATCTGGTCGTGACCATTGATCATGATCTCACTCACGGCGTCGCCCTCGAGGAAGGAAACGACCGGGGCGAACAGCGACGCTACGGTCTGCTCGAATACGTTTCGCGGAATGCTCACGGAATTTCCTCCAGCCCTGAGCTCTGCTCGACAGGAAACGGCACGAGCTGCGGGCCCATCACCGTCTCGTAAGCTTCACTCAGAACCGACCTCGCTTCGGGGGCGTGAGGGCCCTGCGGGGCCAGCCTGAGGTACTCCTCGAGGTGCGCCTTCGATCGCCCCCTGTCGTCTTCCCTATTTCGATAGAGCATAGCGAGCCTGTAGTGAGGCAAAGGCCGTTCGGGCTGCGCTCTGACGATGTGCTCCAGCTCCGATTCCGCGCGGGCCCTATCTCCGAGCGCCTCGTAGATGCTCGCCACGACGAGTCGAAGCGACCAGTGCGCGGGATGGTCGCGGAGGTAGTCGCCGGCGTGGCTAAGCGCGGATTGGTAGCGACTCGCCGCGACGCATACGCGCACCAGCCAGTAGATGACGGCTGCCTCGTCATGGCCGCGTTGCCGAGCAGCGCTCAAATATTGTTCCGCGCGCAGGAAATCGCCGGAGCGAGCATGCGAGACGCCCAAGAGGAAGAGGTCTTCGGCGGTGACGCTGGTCAGCTCGGCTCGGAGATCAGGCCCTTCATGGAGAGTTGGGTGATGACATCCGCCGACCATCGCGAGGCACGAGGCGAGCAAAGGGACAAACATCCGGCTAGCGCGCTGTGCTCGCCCGGGCCGCGGTCTTTCCGATGATCTCGTCGAGCCATTCGACATACTCATCCCTCCTCAGGTGCTCAGTCAGAAGAAGTAGTCGATGGATCTCGCTGAGCGCGACCGACCATCGATCCTGTTCGAGCGCGTTGACCAGGTTCAATCGCGCTGCGGCATAGTCCGTGTTGACTCGCGCCGAGAGGGCTGAAATCGATCGAGCCACGCGCGCAGCATCGCTCTCAGACCCGGCCGCTCGATAGCAGGCCTCCGCTTCCTGGTAACGCTGCACGGCTCGAACACCATCGCGGGGGTTGTACGCATAGCGATCGGCACGCAGAAGACCGAGCTCCTCTGAGCGCCTCCCGTTGCCAAGGGGATCGCCTCGCGGCGGACAGGTCGAGACACCGTCGAAGAGCTGCGGATACTCGTCCGGGTTTCGCTCATTCACGCTGGCTGCCGCGCCGTCTCGGAGCCACGCGACGAGCGCCATGAGTACGCAGGCTGCGAGGAGTGCAACAAGGCCGTTGCGCTTGGCTCGCGAAAGACCGGTCATACGGGTCCGAGGCCTCCTGTCATGAATCGAACGACCACGGGGCCAAGAAGAAGGACGATCACGCACAGAAAGATCAACGTCATCGGTCCGAGCAGCATGAGCGCTGCCTCGGATGCTGTTTCTTCGGCGGCAATGCTGCGCCGCAGACGCTGCGTCTGCGCCTGTATGGTCAAGACGCTCGCGAGAGGGCTGCCTTTCTCTTCAGCCTGAACGACGCTGTTGACGAACTCACGAACCTGGTCGGTTGGAACACGAGCGGCAAACCCTTCCATCGCTCTTCTTCGGGTGTGGCCGAGGTCCAACTCTTGCAGAACTCTGGCGAACTCCTCGATAACGGGGTCACTGGGATCGGAAGCGCTGTCGACGATCCGCCGGAGCGAGCCGGGAAAGTCGAGACCGGCGCTCATGCACATGGAAGCCAGCTCGACCGCTCCGGGCAGCCCTCGACCGACGGACCGAGCTCTTGCTTGAGCAACCCCCAACACACGAAACCATGGGATCAGCGCCCCTAGGCACAGGCCCCCGATCGCTAGGGGCCAGGGCATCTCCATGTGCTGGCACGCCATCAAGGCACCACTTCCGCAACTGAGACCGGAGAGTAGGCACAGCGCGATCAGCTCGTCATCGGAAAGCCCCAAGTAGTCGCCGGCGTGAGTCAGCGAGCGGCGAGCACGCTCTCGGATACGCTCGACCCGGAGGAGAGCCAACCACGCGGCAAACAGGCGCAGCGTCGGCTCGAACCAAGCGAAAACGGCGCCATGTTTTAGGGCTCTGCTTCGATTGAGACCCCGGGCGCCCAAGGTCGGCCGATCTGCAGGCCGTATCTTCGCGAGCTGAAACACCAGACCGAAGGTGCCTCCGAGAATCGCGACGAAGAGCAGCACTAGCGTGAGGTCGAGCCGGCCGATCATAGGTCGGCCTTTGCGATATGATGAGCCCAGACCGTGGCGAAAGTCCAGACCAGTGCGCAGGCCGCAAGGATGGCTCGGCCGATCTGCTTGTTCAGCATTGGGTCGAACCAGGAACGGTCGAGCCAGGCGATCATGGTGCAGAGAAGAAAGGGCACGGATGCCAGAACCAAAACCTGCCCTCGACCTTCGGCGGTCTTGGTCCGGAGCACGCCCTCGAGCCTGGTCGCTTCACGCAGGGCTGCCGAGGCGTGCTCCAGCGTCCGAGGCAAATCGCCGCCCGTTTGCCTGGCAACGACGATCGTGGCGAGTGCCCCAGAAATCACGGTGCTGTTGATCCGACGTGCGACAGCATGAATCGCTCGGTCGAGCGGTGCGCCAAGGCGGATCTCTTTGACCAGCAGATCAAGCTCTTCGCTGAAGGGCTTCGGCACCAGGGTGACAGTGGAAGCGATGGCTTCTCCAACGGACGAGGTTGCTTTCAGCGCGTTCGCCAACATCAGCAACCAGGTGTCGAGCTGACGCTCGAGTTGAGCGACCCGCGCCACGTGCCGTTTCCACAAGACGAATGGAGGAGCTGCGATTGCGGCGAGCACAAACAGAGCGACGACTGGGTTGCGGGTAACGGCAAACAGCCCTGTGAAGCCGAGACAAACGAAGAGTTGAGCGATCGCGATTTGCGACCCACGGTGCGGCAGTAGAAGAAAGCTCGAATGGCGTTCGAGACGGGCGGCATAGCGTCGCCATTGATGCTGGGCGAGGTTCTCGTCGACGGACAGGACGAGATACGCGAAGGCTGCGCATCCGCCCACCAAGAACGCTGCGGACAACAGAAGGAGCGGCAGGGCCTCGTGCTTCACAGGAACTCCCCACCGTCAATCAGACGCTGCGTGATGAACTCGTCCAAGAAGCTCGGGACGTAGCCCGTCGTTCGGTGCTCCCCCAAGACCTCGCCCAACGCGCTGGTGCCCGTTCGGTGGAAGGAGAAGATGTCGTGGAGGACGAGATCGCCGTCCTCGCCCAGCTGCCCGACTTCGGTGACCGACGTTAGACGACGGGACCCGTCGGAGAACCGCGTTTGTTGAACGACGACATGGAGGCTTCCGGCGACTTGCTCTCGAATTGTGCGCGGCGACAAGTCCAGGCCTGACATCATACAAAGCGTCTCGATGCGCTTGAGGGCTTCCTCGGCGCTGTTGGCATGGGTCGTCGTCATCGAACCTTCGTGGCCGGTATTCATCGCTTGCAACATATCGATCGCTTCTCCGGCGCGGCATTCACCGACGATGATCCGGTCCGGTCGCATCCGCAGCGCGTTCTTCACCAGATCTCGAATGCTGTACCCTCCGCTGCCTTCGAGGTTCCGGGGCTTGGATTCGAGCGAGACGACGTGCGGCTGATCGAGACGCAGCTCCGCGGCGTCTTCAATGGTGACGATTCGCTCTGCGGGCGGAATCTCCGTGGAGAGGACGTTCAGCAAGGTCGTCTTTCCGCTGCCGGTGCCGCCCGAGATGAGCAGGTTCTTTTTGGCGCGAACGCAGCGCTGCAGAAACCTCGCCATCGCGGCGCTGAGACTTCCCAGCGAAACGAGCTCATCCATTTGAAGCGTGCGTTTGGCGAACTTCCGGATGGTGATGCAGGGCCCGCGGATCGCGAGCGGGGGAATGATCGCGTTTACCCGTGAGCCGTCAGCAAGGCGTGCATCGACCAAGGGCGTGCTTTCATCGATTCGCCTGCCTAAGGGAGTCACAATTCGTTCGATCGCAGCGCGACAGGATTCGTCATCCGTGAAGCGCAAAGGCGTGAGGCGAATCTTGCCCTGTCGTTCGACGTAGATCGTGTTCGGGTCGACGACCATGATTTCGGAAACCGAATCGTCGTCCAAAAGCTCCTGAAGAGGTCCGAGCCCAAGTGCTTCGTCGGTCATCTCCGCGACGAGCTTTGCGAGGTCTGTGGCAGGAGAAAGCTCTGACTCGAATTTCGAAACGATCTGCTGGAGAGCGTGAACAACACGCGGCCGCAGGACCTCGGCATGCATGTCTGCGGCTTCGAGGGACGCAAGGTCGAGGTGATCGAGGAGCGATCGGTGTATTCGCCGTCTCAGCTCCGGGGAAGCGGCATCTTCGCTCCTGCCGAGAGGCGAAATCTGAAGAACATAGGGGCCTACTCGAAGCTCTCCACCGGGTACGAGGAGCGTTTCGGAGGCATAGAGCCGTTCGCCCGCGAGGATTGTGCCGTTGGACGACTGGTCCACGACGCGAGCACCGCCTCGGCGGTGCTCGACGCGCACGTGGACCCGGCTGACTGCGGGGGATGGAAGGACGACGTGACAATTGGGGTCGCGGCCCACAGTCAGCGAGCTCGTGTTGGCGACCGTGAGATCTTTCCTAGAGCCGTCCGGCATGAGAACCGACACCGCGAAGCCGAAGCTCATCGAGTGCGCTCGCTTCCGTTGCTGGGAGCGAGATCGCGCCCGACGCGCGCTTGATCCATGAGCGGGTGATCGTCGACGCCACCTCGGAAGCTCTCGTACACACGTAGCGCCTCTTCGACGCGATCCCTTTGACTCAAGCTCACCGGTTCCACGACGGAAGGGACCACCAACATATACGACTCGTTGTCTTCCGTCTCCCGAGAGTGCGTCCCGAAGAGCGCACCGATGAATGGAACGAGAGCAAGCCCGGGAATGCCGTCTTTTTTACGCCGCTCAGAGCGGGCGCGAATTCCGGCCAAGGAGACCGACTGTCCTAGCTCGAGATTCACCAAGGTTTCGACGTGCGAGGTGATTCGGCCCGGGATCCCGTTTGCCCCTTTTTCCGCGTCGAGATCGGACACATCCGCTACGATTTCGAGCTCGATGCGACCAGTTTTGGAATCGTACTTTGGAAGAACACTTACCTTTGTCCCGAACTCGATCGCCTGCACGTTCACGGTCAAGTTGTTCTGGACTTGAACATTGAATTCCCCTCCAGAGGTGAACACGGCTTCGGTGCCGTTCGCTGTAACCAGCGTGGCCTGCCGATACATCTTCGCCCAGCCCTTGGCCTGGGCGAGGTCAAAGCTGGGCAAGAAGGTCTGGGGCAAGATTTGAAACGCGCTCTGCGTGGCTTGCCCGCTGCCGCCGGTGATCGCGATCGCGGCCTCGGAGGGTCCGATCGTGCTCCCGATGTTCCCAGGCCAGTTGAGCCCGATCTGATGGCCGTACCTGTCCTGGATCAGCACGAAGTACAGGTCCAAGCGGATGTTTTCTCTCCCACCAAACCCTTTGATGGCGTCCGCGGGAATCACGCGAATCGTGTATTGGATCTGACTTCCGTCGTTCTTGATCAAGAGGAGAGAAGTCGTTCCCTCTTCCTTGCCGACGATCACGAAGCGACTCTGGTCGCGTGTAAGGCGGATATCGGCGAACCCAGGCGCGCCCTCCGAGTAACTTTTGATCCCCCGCGCAGGGAGGCTCTTCTGCTCGCCGACTCGCAAGACGATCGTGCGGTCGACCTCTAGATCCGCGGTGGCCCCGACCTCGAGCACTGCGGAGAGAAGCATGACGGTTGCCAGGACGCATCTCTTCTTCAAAGTCGACATCTTAGTCAACCCTCTCGATCCGCAATCGCCGTTGTCGACGCGCGCGCTTCTCTTGCTCGAGGACATCGGAGTCGTCGGTTTCGGCGAGACCTTCGTTGATCTCCAGATCGTCCTCGTTGCGCAACACGAGGCTCAACGTTCCATCGCGCCGAGCCTGCGCGAGCAGACTCGCCTGATCGATCGTAACGAGCAGCGTGACTGAGTCCGGTCGAAGTGCTGAACTTTGCTGATCGAAGGCGCCAAAGCTGTCACCAACAGCAAGGATGAGAGCGTTCTGCAATAGCGGGACCGTGACGACCCTTGCGTCTGAGCCCGGCTTTTCCTTGGTGAGCAAGACGTCCACCCGATCGCCGGGACGCATCAGCTCTCCGAACGAGCGTCTCGCGGTTCCGTTGATGCTCATCGCGCGCATCCCTTTTGGAATCCGGCTCGACAATGAGCTTCGATCGTGTGGCGTGGTTGCCAGATCGGTCCACAGCAGGGTCTGATTGGCCTCGAGGCCAATCCATGTGCGGACGCCCAAGACTCGCGGAAGCTCGCTCGCAAGCACTTGCCGTTCTTCGACGTAACTCTCTGGCAGAGTGCGCACCAGCAACATCTGCTCGCTGAGAGGAACGCCCGCCGCGATATCTTGCCTCGTCGCGAGCAATGCAATGGGATCACCCCCTGTCGCTTCGCGCTGGAATTGCCGCACGTAGACGCCGAGGAGCACGAAGCCGAATGCGGCGACGGTGACTGATGCGATGATAGCAGTTCGATTCATAGAAGTGGGCCTGCGGTCATGAAGGTTCGGAGGAGAGAATGGAGAGAACGGTTTCGGATGCTTCGCCGGGATGAGAGAGAACCGTGACCATGCGATTCCCCTGCTCGGCTGAAATCATGTGAATCCCGTCAATGGAGATCGACTCCGAGGGGTGGCGCTCGATGATCGTCCAGCCTTTCTTCGATAGCTCGGTTCGATAGAACGACTCGAGCTCGGCCGCCGATCGGTCGTGGACGCGGTACACGACGACGCCGCTTGGTTGCTCGGTTTCCCAGGCTGACAAAACGCGCTGTGAACCGGGAGGGCGAGGCACTCCGACCAGGTCGCTTCCTCCGCCGTCCGCACCTGAAGCGGGTAGCATCGCGAGGAGATTGAAGGCCGAGTCTGCCCAAATCGTGAGAAGAAAGGTCTTGTCCCCGGAGGCGCCGGACAGGCGGTGCGCACGCGCGTATCGAAGAGCCCCTAGCTCGGCCAAATCTCCCGTCTCGGAGAAGCGAAGAAATCGATCGGCAAACGAGCCTAGATCTCGAGGCCCATCGCCCATGTCGAGGCAGGCGACATAGCCGGCGGCGCCGCTGCGCGCGGCCTGCATCGAGAGCTGCTCTATGAGGCCGGCATCGGGACGGACACAAACGGATTCGTAGTGTGCGAGGACTTTCTCGAGCGGGGCGGCAATCGTTTGGGTCCGAAAAGAAACGCTGGCGCCGTTCAGCTGGAGCGCCCGCGCAGCCGCCGGAGGTACGCCGGGATACGCCATGGTCTCGGCGCCAACGCCCCAAAGGACTTCCGCCATATCGGCACGAACCGACCGGAGAACGAGCTCCGATGCCAGAACGGCTCCGACCATCAGAAATAGCCCCAATCGAAAGAACGGCGAGATCCTATCTACAAACTTCACGTGCATACTCCGTCGTTTGCAGCCCCGATCGGCAAGCGTGCTCGAGAACGTTGCCCCCGCCCTCGGAGTGCCGCGAGGTCGTGTTGCAAAGCAGGGTGGTCACCCCGCGCTGGGATCCCATCTCCGAGCCCACCGTCGTGGGCATCAAGGCCTCCGCCAAACCGACTCCGTTTGTGGCCTTCCCGAGAAGGAAGCGACCTATGTCGCCGAGGAACGAGTCCAAGGAGAAGCGGCCATCCTGCACCGTGAGCAGGTCATCGAGACCGCCGGCGCGAATTTCGCTTTCGATGCGCCCGCAGTCTCCGCTTCTGCAGCTCTGAGCAGGGCATTCGCCCGAGTCGGCTTGCAGCCAGGCGAGTCGCCTCGCGCGAGACTTCGCCTCGAGCTTCGCTCCATACATTCCATTGAGAGCCACGACGGTTGCCAAGGCTGCGACGAAGATGGGCAGGCTGATCAGCGCCTCGATCAATGCGGTACCGCTTTCGTCCCTGAGCAGTCGTTGGATTGATCGAGCCATCGTGTCCTCAGTGAGCGGAAACCGCGTTGATGGAGAAATCGCGCGCGACGTCACAAAGGCCTGCCAGCCCGTCGAGGGACCCTCGCCCTCTCGCTCCCGAACATGCGCTGAGAATCCCGCTCGGAATCCAGTCGCGCGAAATCCGAAACCTGCGAAGTCGTGCGCGCCACCTCTGTTTCCAGAGCCATTCGGCCTTGTCCTCGGTCCCATCGAAGTAGTACTCGGACTGTGCGAACGCGAGGCGCCCGACAACGTGAGCCTGGTAAGCGACATTGCGCCCTTCCGCCGCGCCGCCTTGCGCGATGCGAATGCCCCGCTCGCCGTGCTGCCAATGGTTCTCGTGAGGGTCTCTGCCGACGGCGTATGCTCGGTATTGGAACTCTTCGTGCCCGAGCCATACGAGGGTTCCGTCGCCTCGGTTCTGCATCACGCGCCGTGGAGGCTCGACGACTTCGTCTGCGCACGTCCTGCGTTTGCCCAGCCGGAGTGCCTGACCGACGACGCTACCGAGAAACTTGAGAAGCCATCTAGGGACCTTCGAACTGACATTGCTCAGCCTATTGCTCAGGCCGTCGGAGACGCGATCACAGAGGATGCCGACGTCGTCCTCTTCGACCGGTAGACCCCGCCCGCCGCTGGGGAGACGCGAACCGAGAAGCGGCACGACAAAACCGCCGGCGACTGGCGGATCATAAGCGTCCTGGAAGGCCATCGCGTCGACCGCGCGCGCTTCCGCCAGCAAGGGGTACCCGTGCTGGACGGCTTTGTGAGCGACATCCAACGCGTCGTGAGCGGTTCGCACAAACTGCTCGACTGCGTCACCCACGCTTTGGACCGTGCTCTCGACCGGACTAAGCACAGCGATGAGTGCAGATGCTTTCGCGGCGAGTACGACCGTCGCAACCAACCCATAGAGAATGCCGATGACGATTTCGAGCAGAACTTCGACGCTGCGGATGACCAGCAGAATGCCGGCGGTCACGGCCATCACGACATTGAGCAAGACATGAAGGTTCATTCCCTTGGCGCCCATCACCGACGCGGCGTGCGCGCCTGCATCTGCGCCGTCCTGCATGATGCGCCGGTAGATGACAGCGTCCCCTACGCCCAGGATGTAATAGAGAGCCCCGATGAGGAGGAGCGCCATGAAGAGGGACATGAGCATCATGGCTCCGCCGTTGTCTGCGATCAGGTCTGCTCGCCTCGGGTTCATCAGGAACCCCTCGGTCGATACTCATACGGCGCGTCGTGGATCATGAGCGTCGTTTCGTGCCGGAGGCCTCGGAAGCGCCCACCAACGAAGCTCTGCGCCAAGGGGAAGAACGCTTCGCCGAGGTCTTCCTTGCCATCGATATCCGCGAGGCCCTGACATAGGATCCTTCGCGCAAGGGGCACCGTGCACTGATAGGCGTAGGTCACTCGAACGGTGACCTCCGGCCCAATTGCTTCACCCCCCTGGAGCCCTGGAAACGTCACCGCGAGAGCAAACGGCTGATAGTACAGCGCGCTGAGGAGCTTCCGCTCGTTTCCGATCGCCTTGCCGATGCTCGGCTGGGGATCGCGACCCACATTGACGGGAGCCAGCGGCATCAGTGGGATGTGTGCCGCCAGTCGAATCGTGTTGAGGCGTGACCTTCCGAGGTTCAGCAAGGTCTCTTGAGAGAGGGCCATGAGGACCCCATCGGCGCTTGGATGCTCGCCCATCACTACCCCGATCCGACCCAAGACTCTCTCTAGGTCGGATGCGGTGACTGGGTTGCGGTCGACGCTCATCTCCGGTTCGCCGCCGTATTCGTTGGGATCGTCGGGCAAGACGACTACGGCCGACCGTGCAGCGGAGTCAGCGGAGTGCCTCACCATCAGGTTTGCGTGCGCTACGAAGGCGAGCTGAAGAACGCACAAGAAGAATGTCCACATTGGAACGAACGCGATGAGGAACTCGAGAAAAACGACTCCGCGCTTGTCTGTAAACAGGCGCCCAGAATTCGACATCACCCCCGTCACGGAGTGGCCCACGCCAGCAAGAGATGTGGGACTGCGAAGATTCCCGTCGCTACGAAGACCGGCGCACCCATACGAATGGGAACGGCCAGCTCGTCGCACGGGTCGCGACGCCATCGCGCTGGAAGCAAAGGGCTGAGGCCCACGGCAAATGCGTTCTTCAGAGTGCTGGTGAACGCCCCCTTCCAGGCGAGCGCCGCGCTGGCGACGACCAAGGCCGCCACGAAGGCCGCCAGCTGGATCTCCACCCCGACAAGCAGGTCGAAGCCCATCACGGCGCCGAGGGCGCCGAAGAGCTTGACGTCGCCGCCTCCCATCGCGCCGCGGCGAAACAGGAGGTACGGCACCAAGCCGCCCAGAAACCCAGCGGCGAGACTGTGCAGTGCGTACTCGATGCCAAACGCAAGGCCGTAGCTCCATGGCGCGAGCAGGAGGGCCGGGAGCGTCAGCCAATTGGGGATCTCGCCTCGTCGCCAATCGCAGAACGCTGCTGTGGCGGCGACGGACAAAGCCAGGCCCGCTGCGATGGTAACGGCCGTGTTCATCGCACTGCCTGCTACTGCACGACGTCCGCGATGTATCCGTCGGCCGCTTCGACCTCGCCGATCAAGGTCTCGCCGAATTGCTGCCAAGCCGCAATGCCCACGACGGCGATCAAACCGAGCACGATGATGTACTCGACGGTGGTTAGCCCTCGCTTGTCACCGAGCAACGTCTCGTTCTGTTCCGCTTCGTTTTTCATGACTGCCTTCCTCTCTCAGGGAACCGGTAAAAGGATGAAGAGCTTCGTGAGGTAAAACGCCTGCACGAGGGGGATGCCGAGGGCGTAGAGGGCTAGGCCGGCCGTTAGGACGACGATCCCTGTCAGCAATGTGTACTCGGCGAACACCATGCCCGGTCATCGGACGGGGGCGGCGGATGTTGTGTGGAAACTCTCTCGTCGGTTAGGACCGCAGATCGTTCATCGCCTACTGGGCCATCACGCTCGCCGGTGTGATTCCGGACGGGTACTTGTTCAAAGACTACGACAACCCGATTCTCTCGGCGTGGAACTGGTCGTTCTTGCCGCTCGACTTGGCGATCAGTGCAACGGGGCTCACGGCCTTGCGCCGGGCGAAGCGTGGGCTGAGCTGGCGCAAGGTCGCGCTGGTATCGCTGGTGCTCACGTCTTGCTCGGGGCTGATGGCGGTTTCGTTTTGGACGCTTCGCGGGGATTTCGACCCGGCTTGGTGGTTGCCGAATCTGTTTTTGCTGCTGTATCCGCTCTGGTTCTTGCCCGGCTTGCTCCGGTAAATAATTACGTATGGACAGACGCGGGGGCCCTTTCTTAGATTCCGAATTGGCCTTTGAGAAAGGGGTCGGCTCGCGTGGAAGTTTGGAAGAACAGCATCGTGGTTCACGCGCCCGCGGACAGGGTGTTCGCGTATCTGGATGATCCCATGAACATGCCCGACTGGCTGCCGGGCATGATCGAGGTTCGGAACGTGATCGGGACCGGCGCCGGACAGCAGTACGAGTGGACTTACAAAATGGCAGGGCTTTTGATGCGTGGGCAGGCCGTCGTCATTGAGCACGTCCCCAAGCAAGGCACGGTACATCACAACATCGGAACGATTAGCGCGATTTGGAGTTGCCATCTGGAACCCCACGAGGAAGGGACGCTGCTGGCCTTCGAGCTCGAGTACAGCATCCCGATTCCCCTCGTCGGCAAGCTGGCGGAGCACATCGTGATGAGCCGGAACGAGCGCGAATTCGATCTGTCGCTCCAGAACGTCAAAGATACGCTCGAAAACTGACGGCGGACGGCGTCGTGGGCGCGTCCGACCCGGTGGGAAAACCGAGTTAGCCCGCTCGATGCGATTGTTTGCCCCGGTATTTCACAAAGGAATTGCGTATGGACATCGGTCGATTCGACTGCTCTCATAGGGTGTCGACCCTATAGGGCGGAAACGACTCGCATGGCCTCTTGGAAGAACAGCATCGTGATTCACGCGCCCGCGGACCGAGTGTTCGCGTATGCCGATGAGCCCATGAACTTGGCCGAGTGGCTGCCAAGCATCGTCGAAGTTCGGAACGTGATCGGGACCGGCGCCGGGCAGCAGTTCGAATGGACCGCCAAAATGGCAGGGCGTCTGCTCCGCGGGCAGAGCACGGTCATCGAGCATGTTCCCAATCGATGTGGCGTGCATCAGACGATCGGAATGGTCAGCAGCACGTTTGGGTATTCCGTCGAGCCCCACGACGAAGGGACGGAGCTGACCCTCGAGATCGAGTACAGCGTCCCGATACCCTTGATTGGCAGGCTAGCGGAGCACATCCTCGTCCGGCGGAACGCGCGGGAGTTCCAGTTGGCGCTCGACAACGTCAAAGAGCTCATGGAAGCCTAGGCGAGTCAGTCTTTCGCGCGGACCTGAACCGTCGTTGGACGGTCTTCGGGCATCGGGAGGATCGCGTTCCAACCGGGCGGCAGGATGGGCTGGCTGAACTGGAAGAGGTAGCGGGCGTCCGCGGGTGAGAGGTTGATGCAGCCGTGGCTTCGGCGGCGGCCGAAGTCGTCGTGCCAGAACGCCGCGTGGAAGCCGTAGCTGCCTTTGAAGAACTGGACCCAGGGGACATCCTGGATCGAGTAGTTCTTGTCGACGTCGGTGCGTTCGATGTCGTCCATGTCGGTGTATTCGAGCTTGGCCCAGATCTGGAACACACCGATGGGGGTTTCCGATTGCTTGCTGTTGCGGCCGGTTGAAACCAAGGTCGCGAAGATCGGCCGTGGGCCTTCGTAGGCGACGAGAACTTGCTGGTCGATGTCGATGTCGATCCAACGGTCGGTCGGGCCCACGCCTTTGGGGGGTTCGACGAGTGCGGCGCGCCTGAGGTCGGCCGTTCGCATCCACCCTCCCCCGGCGAGCTTGCTCCAAGCGCCTTTGCTCGATTGGATGCGGACGGCGCGGTGGCGCTCGAGGCGTTCGCGAACGCGGCCGTTGGGCTGCTCGTAGACCTTGGCGGGCGTGGGTGAAACCCATGCGACGTCGAGGGGCGCGCCCCCGCGGAGCTTCACGCCGGTAAACGCGCTCCCGTCGACGAAGTGAACCGAGCCGCGTTCGATCCAGAGGTAGCGGCGGGTGCGAATGAACTCGACGCCCTCGTACACCTGCTCGCCGGTAATCACGATTCCGTAGCCCTTGCCGAGCGCTTCGCTGTAGTCGCTTCGGAAATAGTCACTCGGGTGCGCGTACGCGCGGGTGCCGTCGAAGCGAACGAAGGCGTAGCGCTGGGGCAAGCGCGAGCTTTGGCCGGTGAGCTCGTCACGCTTTGGGCCAGGGGGGGCGGGCGATGGTTGCACGTGCCCTTCGCAGATGAAGAGCTGGTCGCTGGTTTCGTACCAGACCCCGGTCGAGCAACCTTCGCCGAACACCCTTCGCGTGAAGCCCAGGCGCGTGCCTGCGCCGACGGTCCCTCGGCGACGTGATTTGCTATCTGGCGCCAGCATCACGGGGGCGCCGTCGTTCACGACTTCGACCGACTTGGCCCAGGACGGCGCGGGCGCCGCGGGTTGGCCGACGGCCGCGTCCGCTGAAACCCATTGCGGCCAGCCGACGGCAAGCGCTGCGACGAACAAAACTGCGGCCCCAACCATCGCCTCCATCATAGGCGGGAGCGACGCCGATCGCTCAATCTTCGTCGCCGGGGTCGTTTGTTTCACCGCGCAAGCCGTAGCGTTTGGCGAGCTCGCGGAGGTGGTAGCGGGTCAGTCCGGCGGCTCGCGCGCTTCGGCTGATGTTGTCGCCGTGCTTGTCGAGCATCGCCTTGAGGTACTGCGCTTCGAAGGCATCGACGACCCGCTGCTTGGCGTCTTTGAAGGGGATCTCGTTGTCGACGAACTGCTCGGCGGTACCGCCGGGAAACACCATTGGCGGCGTTTTCTGCGAAGCTGGCATGAGGTCGTGCATGCCAAGCTCGGTTCCATCGGCAAGTGACACGGCGCGCTCGATTGTGTTCTTGAGCTCGCGGACGTTTCCCGGCCAAGGGTACGCCTGTAACTTCGTCATCGCGTCACCTGTAATGGAGAAATTCGCGCCCTCTCGCGGGCCGCGCTTTGCCGACTCTTCGAGAAACTGGCCGGCGAGCGCCGGGATGTCTTCGCTGCGCTCCCGGAGCGACGGCAGGTCGACCTCGACGACGGTCAAGCGGTAGTAGAGGTCTTCGCGAAACGTGCCTTCGTTGACCATCTGGCGGAGGTCGCGGTTCGTGGCGGCCACGACGCGCACGTCGACCGGAATCATCCGTGTCCCACCGACACGTTGGACCTCGCGCGTCTCGAGCACGCGCAGAAGCTTCGGCTGAAGGCTGATGTCGAGCTCGCCAATTTCATCGAGGAACAGGGTGCCGCCGTCGGCCACTTCGAAGCAGCCGCGCTTGCGGTCGGCTGCGCCTGTGAACGAGCCACGCTCGTGGCCGAACAAGATGCTTTCGATGAGGTTGCCTGGAATCGCGCTGCAATCCTGAACGATGAGGGGGCGCTGTGCGCGCTTTGAAGCGCGGTGAATCGCCCGGGCGACGAGCTCTTTGCCGGTGCCGGTTTCGCCACGAACCAGGACCGTCAGGTCGGATGCGGCCACCTTTTCGAGGACGGCGAAAATCTCGCGCATGCGGACGCCGTGGCCGATGAGCTCGTAGAACTTCTCGCGCCTGCTGAGGTCGATTTCGATGGAGCCCGAGCCGTGCTCGAAGCGGATGACGGTGCGCCCGATGCGCAACGGCATACCCGGTTCGAGCCATGCCTCGCGAACGCGAACCCCTGCAACCCAAGTCCCGTTGGCCGAGCCGAGGTCGCGCAGCAAAAAGCCGTTCTCTTTGGCGATGATCTCGCAATGCGTTCCGCTCACCGCGGTGTCGTTGAGCGTCAGGTCGCAGATCACGCTCTGGCCGATGGTCATGCGCTCGCTGGCAATGTCGAGCCGCTGACCTTTTTCGGGTCCGTCTTCGACGACCAATCTGCTCTTGCGAAGCTTCCGCTTGGTGACTTTGCGGTCGAGGAGTTCCTTGGTGAGCCCCGGGTCGTCGTTCACTCGCCGTCCTTTCGGATCGCCTGGATCGCGGCCGCGTAGTCATCCTGGTTGAAGACCGCGCTGCCCGCGACGATCACGTCGGCGCCCGCCTCGATGACTTGACGTGCAGTACCGGGCTTCACGCCGCCATCGACTTCGAGGTCGATGTCGAAGCCGGACTCGTCGATGATGGCGCGAATCCGAGCGAGCTTGTCGTTGGCGGAGGGGATGAAACTCTGGCCGCCGAAGCCGGGATTGACGCTCATGACGAGGATCAGGTCGACGTCGGGCAGGACGTATCGTAGGCAATCGGGAGGGGTATGGGGGTTGAACGACACGCCGGCGCGCTTTCCGAGAGCGCGGATCTGCTGAAGCGTGCGGTGCAGGTGCCTGCTGGCCTCCGCGTGGACGGTGATGACGTCGGCGCCAGCCTCGGCAAACGACTGAACATACTTCTCTGGTTCGACGATCATGAGGTGAACATCGACCACGCTCTTGGTTGCGGCGCGGATGGCTTTGACCACCGGGGGGCCGATCGTGATGTTTGGCACAAAACGGCCGTCCATGACATCGACGTGAATCCAGTCGGCACCGGCTTTGACCACTGCCTGGACTTCGGCCTCGAGGTGGCCAAAATCCGCCGAAAGAACGGACGGGGCGATTCGAAGGGGCTTTGGAGAGCGGGACACGGCAGCAGTCAAGCGCCGCAGGGGCACCGTGTCAATGGCATCCCTTCCTTGACCAGGCCAGTGCCCTCAAAGGACAATGGAAAAACGCCTCAGGGGAGGGCGGACGAGCTGAGATGACCGATCAGAGATACAACCTGATCGAAAGACTTGAAGCCGGTGGGATGGCCGAGGTTTTCCTTGCGGAAGCCACGAGCGTTCAAGGGTTCAAGAAACGCGTCGCTATCAAGCGCGTTTTGCCGCATCTCGCCTCGCACACGAATTTCATCGGGATGTTTCTCGACGAGGCGCGGCTTGGAGCCCGGCTGACGCACGCGAACATCGTCAGCGTCTTCGATATCGGGAAGTCGGACAACAGCTTCTTCATCGTGATGGAGTTCGTCGATGGAACGAACTTGAAGAAGATCATGGAGACGCTGCGGCTCAAGCGGCAGCCCTTCCCCCTCAAGGACGTCATCTACATCGCGATGGAAGCCTGCCGCGGGCTGAGTTACGCCCATGAGCTTGTCGACGACGATGGAAAGCTGGTCGAGCTGGTTCACCGGGACGTTTCGCCGCCAAACATCTTGATCAGCAAGCGGGGCGAGGTGAAGGTCACCGATTTCGGCCTCGCGAAGGCGCGAACGCAGCTCGAGCGAACGGACCCCGGCGTCGTGAAGGGGAAGTTCAGCTACCTGTCGCCCGAGGTAGCGAGCGGGCAGCAGGTCGATGCGCGCGCCGACATCTTCGCGCTCGGCGTTTGCGTCTGGGAGATGCTTTCCGGGCGGCGTCTGTTCCTGGGCGAGACCGACTACGAAACCGTCCAGGCCGTTTCGAGCGCCGACGTCCCGAGCCTGGTGGGCGACCACCCCGAGATCGATCCACAATTCGAATCCTTGCTCCTGCAATCGCTCGCCAGGAAGCCCGACGAACGTTTCCAGACGGCGCGGGAGTTTGGCGACGCGCTGGCGAGCTATCTCTTTCATCATCAGATGAAGGTGACCTCGTACGACATCGCCAACCTCGTGAAAGCTGCCCTCGAGCGCCAGAAGTCGGTGCCGCCGCAGCCACTGATGATCGACGGCATGATCCAGGAAGAGCTCGCCAGGTTCACGTCGCTCGATAGCACGGTCAACGTCCCGGCCGACCCGTCGAAGCCGTTCAGGCTCAGCCCCGACGATGAAGGCGCAAGGCCGCTGGTGGCTTCGGACTTCGTCGATCCCAGCAACTGGTTTGCCGGTGATTCGGAGGTCGAGACGGCAATTGAGAACGTCCGTAGCAGCGCACCGCCGGGCGCTACGATGGGCTGGTTCGAGTCCAAGGACGCCAGGCCGCAGGCTCAGCGCACAGCAGGAGTGCCCATGGGCCCATCGCTGATTCCGACTCCGCGCACCAAAAGCGCAGATGGGGCGCCGGTGATGACATTCCGCCCGCCGGGCGCGACTCCGATTTCAATCATAGACCCGAAGTCGGAAAAGCCGGTTGAAGAGAAGAAGAGCGAAGCGGTGCCTACAAAGAGGCCCGGCGGCCCCAAGGTGGCCCTGATCGTCGCCGGCGTCGTGGCGCTGGCCGCGCTCGGTGTGGCCCTCGGCTGGTTTCTCACGAAGTAGGCGCGCGCTTCGCCTTGGCTCGAACCCCGCGGCTCAGTTGGCGCAGCCGTTGGTAGTCGTGCAATGGCAAGGTCGCCTCGCCGAAGCGCGCCGCGAGGTATGCATCCGTGACCTCGCGAACTTCCCCGGCTGCAGCGAAGCCTGCTCGGTCGAGCTCATCGGCGTGCTCAATGGGAGTGACGTCCGGTGGGCGCGCTTGACCCGCGCTTCGAAGGCTGCTCTCGAGTGAAAGGTAGAGACGAACGGCGCGGTCGCGGTTGGGGTCGAGCTGCCGCCCCGCACGAGTTTGGCGCCGGCGTTTGCCGCGCCATCGAACCAGCAGGACGCCAACGCCAAAGACGCTCATGATCGCAACGAACCACCGCCAGTCGGGGCGGAAAGGAATCGGTCCGAATTCGCTCCGGTCGGTCGACTGACCGTCTGCATTGAACCCCCTTGCAGCTCCGTTTCCGCGCAGAGATCGATACCATGCGGCGAGGCCCTGCAGCGCCTTGGCCTGGTCGCGGATGTTGTACTCGACGACGTACTCGGCCCAGCGCACTCGCATTGCGTCCATGACCTGTCGCATCTTCACGGCCAAGCCGGACGGCGCCGCGAAGACCTGACCGGAGGCCGGCGTCGGGTCAAACGTGACCCAGCGACCGTCGATGAACACTTCGACCCAGCTGTGCGCGTGTCCGTTACGAACGGCGTAATAGTCGCCGTATGGGTTGTAGTCCGCGCCGAGGAAGCCGGTGACGTTGCGGGCCGGCAGTCCGAGGGAGCGCATCATGATGGCCATCGCGGTCGAGAAGTACTCGCAATGCCCCGCCTTGGCCTCGAACAGGAACACCTGAAGCGGATCTCTGCCTTCGGTGTCGGGCTGCTCGAGGGTATAGCGGTACTTCCCTCCACCGCGCAGGTAGCGCTCGACAAACTGGGCTTGTGCGTGTGGGTTGGAAACTCCATTCACGACCTTTCGGGCCAAGGCCTCGACCCGGTCGTAGCCAGCCGGAACCTCGAGGTATCGGCTTCGAAGGCGCTCCGGAATGTCCTCGCGAAAGCCACGCGACTTTGCCTGGGCGAAGGCCTTGTAGGTGAGCGGGCCTTGAACGCGACCTCCATAGCGAACGTCGAGCCCTGGCGAACGCGTGATACGCCGGTATCGATTACGGCCGGCGCGAACCCTGGGCGGTATCTGCAAGGACACCGTTCCCTCGGGCAGGAATAAGACGGCCTCGTCCATTGGGTCGAGTATGATCTCGTACTCCCGGTCTTCCGGCTTTTGAGGACGGAAAACGATGTACACGTCGTGGAGGCGGCTCAGATCTTCGCCGGCAATTGGCGAACGTGACCAACGGCCCTCGCTGTAACGGTCGAACGAGGTACCTCGGAGGCGCAGGTCGAGCGAGCGCGGTGCGGGGTTGGGCCGGTTCTTGGGCTTGATTCGCATGACGACGGTGGGGTCGTCACGGATCGTGCCGAAGCCGCCGAGCTCGACGTCGTCACCGAATCCAGCCACCGACTGTGTGCGAACGCCCAGATTCGAGAGGAAGCCAAAGCCAACGCGGGGGAAGGCAAAGAACATGGCCGCGGTCAAGACGAAGAGCGGAACCGCGAGAAGCGTCGTGCCGCCGAAAAACGCCGGGGTCGCAAGCTCTCTGCTTTGGAGCTCGCCGCGTAGAACAGGGCTGTCGGCGCCATGCGCAATCTCGAGCTCTTTTCGTAGATGCGTGAGTGCGAGCATCCACGGCATGACGATGACGAAACCAAAGAAGACGACGGCATAATCGAGGCCGGTGGAGAACACGGTGCCCGCGATCAGGTGCAGGAAACCGAGGATGGCGATCTGCTGGTAGTCCGCTGCGGCCCTGCGATGCGAAAGGCGTGAGATCTGAAGGAAAGCGGCGTACTGCACGCCAACCGACAGGAGCGGCTCTCCGGCCATCGCTCGCGCGATTTGAAGGATGAGAACCACGACGGCGGCGATGTTCCAGAAGCGTGAGTAGCCCGGGCGATCGAGTAGCGGCGGCTCGGCAAACCAGCTCGCGGCGAAAGCCACGACGACGAGCATGGCTTCGATGGGGCTGAACGCCGTGCCGAGCAAGAGTGCGATGAGGCCGAGGGCCGCGAAGAGGTACGTAACCAGCTTGTGGGCAAAGCCAAATCTCATGCGGCGTGCCTCTTGTGCTTTTGGTTGCCGCTGGAAGCAGCGGCGCGGGCGGGCGCAAGGAGCGCGAGATAGTGCCAGATCGGATCGGGAGGCGTGCCGCCAGGCACCAGTGGCGAGACGCTGTCACTCGACTGAACCTGCACCGAGATGCCTTGCGCGAGATAGACGGAAGCCAGGGTTGCGATTTCGGAAATCGACGTTTCGAAGCGCTCTTGCCATGCCGCTTCGTCGTCGAGACCGGAGGGAACGAGGTTGTCGACGCTGAGCGTGACCAGTGCGCTGGAGTCTTGCTCGTGTTCGCGAACGACGAGGTCGCCTCGGCTTGCGGTGCGTTTCCAGTGAATGTCTCGAGCTTCGTCGCCCTCACGGTAGAAACGCACGCTGCCCGCAAACTCGGTGCCACGGCCCGTCTGGTGAATGGGCGCAGCATCCCCTTGCATGGGGCGGAGGGCCGGCGTGGCAACGTGCTCGAGCAGCTGCGGATAGACAACGATCTCGTCGGGCAGGAAGATCGCATAGCCCTTTTCGATCAGGCCGAACGGATAGCGCGTCAGCACCCGCACGGTGCCTAGCTCGAAGAGCCCTCGGCGTGGTGATTCGAAGCGATAGCTCGCGATTTCCGTCTTTGCGGGCGGGACACGGACGAAACGCGCGGCCTCCGTGTCCGCGCCGTCGATCTCGTCGATGGTTTCCACCGAGACGCTGGAGAGCCAACGCTTTTCGTTGAGCAAAGCGATGTCGATGAGCGACCGCCGCCCGGCGAAGAGTCGAGCGGGCAGATTGCGTTTGATTTGGAGCTTCCAGAGCGCGAGGTCACTGAGGACACCGCTCACGAGTAGCAGACTGAGAAGCAAGCCGAGCACCAAGTAGAGGAGGTTGTTCGCCGTGTTCACCGCAGCGAGCCCGACGCCGACGGTGACGAAGAGGAACGCCCGCCCCTCTCGCGTCAGTCGAAACTTTCGCCTGCTCCGCTTTCGCCGAAAGATCCGCATCGCCGGCCCGGTCAGAGAGGGACAGAGACGACGGTGAGAAGCTCGCGAATCACACGCTGAGCATCATCGCGAACCGCTGCTCCGCCCATGCCACCGCTGACCTTCACACGGTGGGCCAGGACGGGGCCCGCAAGCGCCTTGACGTCGTCGGGCAGCACAAACGAGCGACCTTCGACCAGCGCCCTCGCCCGCGCCGCACGCTCGAAACCGAGCGCCCCTCGGGTGGACACGCCGACGGACAAGAGGGGCGTATTTCGCGTCGCGATGACGATTCGATGCAGGTAATCGAGGACTGCGTCGTCGACGCGCACCGAGTCGACCGCCTGCTGGACATGCCGAAGCTCATTCGCGCTCATCGTCGCGTTGAGTTGCGCGACCGGGTCCGCGCCACGACGATGGAGCACCTCTCGTTCGACGCTGGGCGGCGGATAACCGACGCTGAGCCGCACGAGAAAGCGGTCGAGTTGGGACTCGGGCAGCGGGTACGTTCCATAGAACTCTTGGGGGTTCTGCGTGGCGACCACGAAGAACGGCTCTTCGAGGGTGTACGTTTCCCCGTCGATCGATACCTGCCGTTCGTCCATCGCTTCGAGAAGCGCGCTTTGTGTCTTGGGCGTCGTTCGGTTGACCTCGTCGGCTAGCAGGACCTGCGTGAAAATCGGGCCGGGCCGAAACTCGAAGGTGCTCTTGGACTGGTTGAACACGTTGCCGCCAAGGACATCCGTCGGCATGAGATCGGAGGTGCATTGAAGGCGTCGAAACTTCACACCGACGGAGGCCGCCAGGGCCCGCGCCAAGGTCGTCTTTCCGACACCCGGAACGTCCTCGAGCAGCAGGTGCCCACGCGCCAAGAGCGAGACGACCGCCAACTTGATGACCTCTTCTTTGCCCCGAACGACCAGCGCAATGTTCTGAACGAGGCGCTGAGACAGTTGGGTCGCGTTTTCCGAGATGTGCGCGACGCTTGGTTGAGCCACTTTTGGAGCCTACCACACCCAACGTTGTGGGTAAAATATTACAATAGCACTGACCTGAAAGTCAGCGTTCCACCGTTTGTCCACAGTTCTCCGATCGCCCAAACTGCCTGCTATTCCGGCGGCTTGGAAGTTGAATGTGCCATCGAACCCACAGTCGGCGCCGGCGAGAGGACGGTATCGGGATCATCGAAGAGAAACGCCTCGATTTCGGCTCGCTTGGCGTGCGCATCGCGGCGGCCCGCCTCGATGAGGGTCTGCGCGAAACCCCCGTCGAACAGGAGGTAGCTGGCCAAGTCGGCGTCGGCTCCCGCACCGACATCGAGCATCCTGATGAACGCGCGCCCGAGGCTCTTGCCAAATCGGACACGATTCGAGGCGAGGTAGTCCGAAGCGACTTGTCCAATGTCGACGGTCGGTCGAAGAACCAAGGAGTTGAGCAGGCGGCGCTTCGTCAAGGCACCACGCGCTATCGCGACTTCGTTGATGCGATCGAGGAACTCCGGACCATAGGCGCGCACGCCGTCCCGGAGGAAGTCGTTGATTCGCTGCACCTCGAGAAGGTCGGTATTCACGTGATCGAGAAGGAACGCGTTGAGCACCTTTCCAAGCATGTACGGCGCGCCCGGGTACTTGCCGTCTTGCACGGCGCGCCGGTCGGGCGAGTGCGGCGTCGAAAGCCCGATGACGAGTAAACGGTTCATGCCGAGATGAACCGAAGGCCCCATCGGGGTGTTGAGGCGAAGGCCGCCGTCGCAATGGATTTCGTCGCCGATTTCGACAGGCGGAAAGATGAGCGGAATCGCGGCGGAAGCAAGCACGTGATGCTGGCCAATCCGAGCCCGGCGGACGAGCGCGTGAAGGCCCAAACTCTCCGGAATTCCAACGCCAGGGGCCGCGTCGACGAAGATCACCGGTTGCCCAGTGCCAACCTGTGTGGTGCTCACCGTGAGCGCTCGAAGCTCGCCGCTGCGAATGTTCTGCCTGAGCTTCCGCCAGCGAACGTTTCTGCCGACCAGAGCGGCGAGCGGGGCCGGGTCGAAGACGCCGCGCGCCTGGCTGGAGCCGCCGAGAAGCACGCGATAGAGGCCTGCGGCTTGACGCAAACCAAAACCAAGGACGTGAGGCAGCTCGAGCTCGGTCCAAAGGGAGACGAGCTGCTTCACCCCAGCCGGCACATCGCCGATGGCAGACGCGATGAAGGCACCGTTGACGGCGCCGACGCTGGTACCGGAGATCAGGTCGACCTTCGGTCCGTTCCCCTTCGAGTCGACGAACTCGCTGAAGATGTATTGGAGAACCCCAACCTCGTACGCTCCTCGCGCACCACCCCCCGAAAGTATCAAGCCAAGGCCACCCACTATGCTTCCTCGTCTTTCAAGCGTAACAGCCGAAGTGACTTATCGCAGATCTCGTCGTTTGGCAGTATCTGGCGGATCTCTGGAGGGAGCCAAATGTCCTGATGAGGCAGGCGGCGGAGCGCATCGAGCAGCACCTCGGCCCGGCGCCAGGGTGGGGCGCTCGGAGAAATGTAGAGCAGCATCTCCCCCTGTACTCGGCAGAGGCCCCCGTCCACATGGGCCTCCTCGGGGAGCTCCTCTTCGAGGAAGCGTATCCCTAGCCGCGTCAGAGCTCGTTCCAGGGCGTCGAGCTGAAGCGCTAGTTCCACGCCGCAAGGGTGCGGCCGAGGACCCAAGCCCGCAATCTGGCTGTTTGAGGGAGCGATTTGGTAAGATGCTTGGACCTTGATTCGCTTGGCAAAACCATGGATAGGTGAAGACGAACGCCGCGCCGTCGCCGCCGTTTTGGAGTCTGGACAACTGGTGCAGGGGGCGTTGGTCGAGCGCTTCGAGCAGGCGGTCGCCGCGCTGGTTGGCCGTCGACACGGGGTGGCAGTCTCGAGTGGCACCTCCGCGCTCCAGCTTGCGCTCAAGGCGCTGCAAGTCGGCTCCGGTGACGAGGTCATCTGTCCAGCGCTCAGCTGGCCGAGCCCGGCGCACGCCGTTCGCGTCGCCGGGGCAAGAGTGCGCTTTGTCGACGTCGATCAGGGCGAGTGGAACAGCACCGCGCAGGCGCTCCGCGAAGTACGGAGCGGCAGCACCAAGGCGGCCATCGTCATCGATCAGTTCGGTAACCCGGCCCGCGCCCAAGAGATTCGGGAGGCGCTCGGTTCACTGCCGATCATCGAAGACGCGGCGTGTGCGCTCGGAAGCCGCTTTGCCAGCGGTCCCTGCGGCAGCCTCGGTGTCGTGTCCTGCCTGAGCTTTCATCCGCGAAAGATCTTGACGACAGGCGAAGGCGGGATGTGCCTTACCGACGACGACGACATCGCCGACAAGTTGCGGATGCTGCGCAACCACGGACAGCTCGCCGGAGAGTTCGTCGTTGCTTCCGGGAACTCACGCATGACGGAGATCGCCGCTGCACTGGGGCTCGCACAACTTCAACGGCTCGACGAGATTCTCGGGAGAAGGCGTGAGCTGGCCGCGATCTATGCCAAGGCGTTGGATGGGGCGCTCGACATTCAGCGGACCCCGGACGGCGCGCAGTCGAACTACCAGACCTTTGGAGCCATCCTTCCGCAAGGCTTCGGCCGCAACGCGGTTTGCGAGAAGCTCCACGATCGGGGCGTCGAAGCCGGCGTTCTCTCTTTTGCGATTCACAAGCTCGGCAGCTTTGCCGGGAGCGACGCTTCCCTGCCGATCGCCGAGCACATCGCCGCGCGCGGCATTTCGCTTCCTCTCTATCCGCAGATGCGGAACGCCGAAGTCGAGGAAGTCGTCCAGGCCGTTCTTGGGGTGCTCGATGAGTGACGACTTGGTGCTCGAGGTGAATGGCCTCTATAAGACCTTCCACATCGGCTTCTTCCGCAAGCGCGTGGACGCGGTGCGCGGGACGAGCTTCTCGGTGAAGCGGGGCGAGATTTTCGGCCTCCTCGGGCCCAACGGCGCGGGCAAGACGACCACCATCAAGTCGATTCTTCGTCTGATTTTTCCGACTAAAGGCGAGATCCGAATTTTCGGGCGCCCGTCCGGCGACCGCGAAGCAGCGAAGCGCGTGGGCTACATGCCCGAGAACCCGTACGTCTATCAATACCTCAAGCCGATCGAGTTCTTGGACTTGTGCGGGCGACTCGTAGGCCTTCCAAAGCGCGAGCGCCGCGCGCGCTCCGAAGAGATGATCGACAAGGTCGGCCTCCGGCACGCTGCGGACCGGCCCATCGGCAAGTTCTCGAAGGGCATGATGCAACGGATCGGGCTTGCACAGTCGCTTTTGCACGACCCGGAGCTCTTGGTGCTAGACGAGCCGATGAGCGGGCTCGACCCGATCGGCCGCAAAGAAGTGCGCGACCTCCTGCTCGAACAACGCGAGCGCGGAAAAACGCTCCTGTTCACGAGCCACATCCTGAGCGACGTCGAGCTCCTCTGCGATCGCGTCGTGATCATGCAGCAGGGCGAGATCACCTCCGAAGGTCAGGTTCACGACCTCCTGGAGTCCGCCGGTCGGCGCGTCGAGATCCGGCTGAGTGCCGCCTCCGAGAAGCTCAGGGATTCGCTCGCGTTGCGGGGGACGATCGTCGATGGCGGGGCCGGCCATCTGACGCTGCAGGTCGACGGCCAGAAGGCAGTCGACGAGGTCCTCCGAATCTCGAGCGCAGCCGGCGCCAGGCTCGACGCGATGATCCCGGAGAGGCAGACCCTAGAGAACCTGTTCCTGAAAGGCGCGGGCGGCTGAGCTGCCCACTTGCTCTGAGGTCGATGTTCTCTAGAACCAGAGCATGACCGTCAAAAGGGTTTCACCGCTGGAGGCCGCCGCGCTCCTCGAAGACGAAGGCTACGTTTACCTCGACGTTCGCTCGATTCCGGAGTTCGATGAAGGGCATGCGGTCGGCGCGTACAACATCCCTCTGTTGCACGCGACGCCTTCGGGTATGCGCCCGAACGGGGACTTCACGTCGGTGGTTGCAGCCGCCTTTCCGAAAGACAGCAAGCTGGTGGTCGGCTGTCGGTCGGGCAACCGCTCGCTGCGCGCTGCCGAAGCACTGCTAGCCGCTGGCTTTGAGCACGTCGTCGACCAGCGGGCTGGACACGAAGGCGCGCGGGACGCGTTCGGCCAGCTCCAGGAACCGGGCTGGCACGCCGTCGGCCTCGAGGTTGCACGCGAGGCCGAACCCGAGCGGACCTACGAAGCCTTGCTCATGCGTCGGGACGGCTAGCCGAACATACTGGCCCAGATCATTCCGGGGAGCCTCGCCAAAGACGGGTCAGCGTTGAAATACGTGAGCTTCGGGCCGACCGCGAGCGCTCTGTGGTTGTCGACGAACCAGGCGGGCCTCGGGAACACGCGGAACGGGCCTCGGAGCACCGACTTCTGCGGCCGGTCAAACATGAAGGTGTTGTGCACGACGCCTTGTCCCGATCGAATGTCTTTGCGTTCGTGCCCAGGGAATGCGCCCCAGGTGTGCGTCGGCAAGCCGAAGACGAGGCCCGACCAATGGTTGACGGCGATGGCTCCGTACCGAAGGTTTGCAATCGCGCGCTCGACGGCCTCGGCGACGGCCGGGTCCTTGAGGGACTTCGGGTGGACCAAGATGCTGCAGGCAAGCGAGCCCCAAACGCGCTCGTTACAGAACTCGACCGCGTTGTCGATGTACTCGACGATCGACGAGGCCGGAAGCGCAACCTCACTGGTCTGCCCGCACCACGACTCGGTGTTGAAGCAGATGTCGTTGGTGTGGCTCGGGTCGAGGTGGTGGATCAGCGTCCAGGGGACTTGGCCTTCGCCCTTGGCGCCGAATTGCTCCGCATCGGGATGATGCTGCAGGAACATCTTCTGACGATCTTTCGCGCCGGGGTAATACGG
>JBARTN010000223.1:0-3626 GCA_049645265.1 Polyangiales bacterium | reverse complement strand
TGGTAGCGCGCATAGATCGGGATGTCGCCGTAACTCGCCGTCGGCGAAAAGATCACACTGATCAAGCCGATGCCGCCGGGAGCAGGAACGGCCCCCGTCAGCTCCGTGCTCAGGCCGACCTCGAGGTTCTCGATTGGGCTCACCGCTCCTCCGATGTCCAAAGAAGAAAATGTGCCTGACCCAAACACCCCGCCTACGGTGAGACGACCATCCGCTCGAACCATTCCCTCATCGAGAACCAGAGGCCGTCGTGCAAAGCGCACCGGATAGCCGTGGGCAAAGGTTGCACGCAGCTTTGGTTCTTCCTTGTTGGATGCGTCTTCGGCTTCGATGCTGCCGAGCTCTGCGGACTCATCCTCCGCACGCGCAGTGGCGGGGGTGCCGACCAGCGCCGACAGCGAGAATAGAATGCACAAGACTCGATACATCCGGATCTTCGTCACGTCGCGGCGGAGCTTATCGTCTTCTCGACTCGCTAAGTGGAAGATTCTTCAACCCCCGCCCGAGGGCTTGCGGAGGACCCAAACTGGACCACTCTACAGGCGATTACTTGGAGGTTTGTGATGCGCCGCTCAGGACTGATCGCGGAGCCGGAACTCCCAACGACAGGCAATGTCATTGGCGTCCACACGAGGCGGCAGCTTCAGAGGCTTGCACTCGATCTTCCGGTTGAGCATCTCGCCGGAGATCGGCATGCCGGCGAGGCAGATGTCGCAGCAGTGCTTTTGGCGTACGTCGTCGAAGTGCTCGAAGCGGTCCAGCGCCGGACAGGCATGATGGGTCATGATCCCGTGCGTCTCGTCGATCAACTCGAACTCGACGTCTAGAATCCCGACTTCGCCCGGCGCAAACTGAAAGCTGCGAAGGAGGCTTTCGACATCGTCGCCGGTCACCCCCATCGCCTGCTGCCCAATGCTCAGATCGTGCTCGGCTGCGCCCCGGTCGATCCACACGTCTTTTTCGCGCTCCTGAGCAGCGTCGTCACCGTATCGTTCGCGGATGCCGGTGTACCAGCGGTCGGTGCCGAGCATGTACGCAAGTGCCGCGTAGTTCCACAAGAGCGCCAGCGTCTTCTCGTCGTAGACGCTCGCGACCTTCCGTTCGAAGGCCTCGATGTCGATCTCCGAGACACGCGCGCCTTGAGACAACTGCCAGGCTTTCAAGAGCACCGCGAAGCCGATATCGATTGCTTTGCCTCGCGCCATGCCGCGGAGCCTGCCCGGGCTTCCGACCCAGGCCGGCTTCCCTTGGGGCTGCCTTGCCTTGCCGGCCAACAGGCGGGAAGGCGACACGAACAGCTCGAACCAAGACCGATCGCTCGAAAGCTCCTGAGGCGTTTCGGCCTGGTCGCGTTTCGCGACCGTGAGCAGCTCGGGCTTGAGCTCGGTTGCCGCCGTGATGAATCTCAAATCGTCGAAGAAAAGCTCTTTCGGGGTAGCGCCGGTCTTTCGAAGCGGCCAGCCGCGGAGCGCCACGGCCTCGGCGACGTCCTCCCCATACTTTTGGGAAACCGCAGCAAACCAGGTCTCGAAGAGCAACTCGTGCGCGTGTGCCGTCCGATGCCACAAATCGATCAGGGTTTCGCGTGGGAGCTCGTGTGCTTTCAGGTCTGGGTTGAAGGGCTCGCCCATCAGGAATGCTGATTCTCCCACCATCGCGGCAGATCGGCCACCGAATCCAGAACGGCGTCCGGCCGCACCGCTCCATCGAGGTCCGCAGGGCGGAATTTGCCGGTCCGAACCAGTATCCCGGCAAGTCCGGCCGCCTGTGCGCCACCCACGTCGGCGCGCACGTCGTCGCCGACCATCACCGTGTCGGCAGCAGGCGTACCGAGCTCGTGCAGAGCGGCCTCGAAGAAGTCCGTGGCCGGCTTGCCCATCACGATCGCTTCGCAGTCGGCCGCGTGCTCTAGAGCCTTGATGAACGGCGCCACATCGAGGACGAGCCCTCCATCTCCCTGCGCGTACCGAGACATTCCGAGCGCGATCAGGATTGGCCGAGGCTCATCCATCAAGAGGCGAAACGCGCGATTCAACGTTGCGAAGTCCCAAGCTTCGCCGATGTCGCCGATCACCACGCTCCGCGCTCCCTGCTCGGCCCTGTCGCCCAGGCAATCGAGCCCTGTGAATTCCTCGCGCGTCGCGGCTCGAACGAACAAGGCCGCCGGCGTCGCGCCTCGTCCGGCGAGGTAGTCGCGCGCGGCGACGGGCGGCGCAAAGATCTGTTCCGCCGACACCGACAAACCAAAACCGGAGAGCCGTTCGACCAAAGACCTTCGCGGCTTCGAGCTCGTGTTCGTGACGAACAGATGGGGAATGCCCCGCCGCTCACACCAGCGAAGGGTTTCCACCGCGCCGTCGATGACGCGATCGCCCTGGTACAAGACGCCGTCGAGGTCGAAGAGAAGCGCTTTTATGGCCACCTCCTCCTATCGTCCCTAAACATAGGGCATCGACGGGGCATTGGGGAGTCGCACGGACGGGCGCGCGCAAAATCTGCGCGTCCTGCTCAGTCGTTGAATTCGGGGTCGCGACCCTCCGCGCGTGCCGCCATCGACTCTTGCCCGAGTGCCTAGGGAGGCGAGGGTCGGCGGCTTTCACGCGCAACGTACTCTCTTCGCCGCTCTCCGGTGTAGACCTGGCGAGGGCGCCCGATTCGCACGTCCGGGTCCTCCATCATTTCTTTCCAATGGGCGATCCAGCCTGGGATTCGGCCTAGAGCGAAGAGCACCGTGAACATCTCGGTGGGGACGCCCATCGCGCGGTAGATGATGCCGCTGTAGAAGTCGACGTTGGGGTAGAGCTTTCGCTCGATGAAGTACTCATCGGAGAGCGCGACCTCTTCGAGTTGCCGCGCAATGTCGAAGAGCTCGTCTTCGATCTTGAGATGATGCAACAGGCGGTCGGCGTACTTTTTCAGGATCGTCGCCCGTGGGTCGAAATTTTTGTACACGCGGTGACCGAAGCCCATCAGCCTGCGCTCTCGGTTCTTCACTTGCTGCATGAACACCGCGGAATCGCCGCCTTCGTCGCGGATCTCTTTCAGCATCTCGATGACGGCTTGGTTCGCGCCCCCGTGCAATGGCCCCCAGAGCGCAGAGACGCCTGCGCTAGCCGCGGCGTACAGGTTCGCCTGACTCGAGCCAACCAGTCGGACCGTCGAAGTCGAGCAGTTTTGCTCGTGGTCCGCATGCAAGATGAACAAGACGTTGAGCGCCTTCACGAGCTCAGGATCCGGCACATAAGTCGGCTCGGCCGGATGCGAGAACATCATGTAGAGGAAGTTCCCGCAGTAATCGAGGCTGTTCTTCGGGTAGGCGACCGGCCGCCCCTGACTCTTCTGATGGCTGAACGCCGCGATCGTCCGAAGCTTCGAGAGGAGTCGCGCAATGTGCGTGATGTTGTGAGAGTCCGGCTCGATGCTGTCTGGGTAGTACGCGGAAAGCGCGCTGACCATGGACGAGAGGATCGCCATCGGGTGTGCGTTCGAAGGAAAGCCATCGAAGAAGTGGCGCATGTCTTCGTGCAACATGCTGTGGTACGTGAGCAGATTCGAGAACTGCTCGAGCTGATTCGAAGTTGGGAGCTCCCCGAAGATGAGCAAGTAACTCGTCTCGATGAACGAAG
>JBARTN010000222.1:0-12139 GCA_049645265.1 Polyangiales bacterium | reverse complement strand
TGGCACCCGCACATGCGCGGCAGCGCGAGCCGAAGGCGAAGCCCGGCGCCAGAGGCGCCGCCAAGCCCAAGCGAAGCGCAGGGTGCGGCAGGGAGGACTACGGGTGGGGGTGGGCGGGCGGTGTAACTAGACACTGGCACTGACACTGCTCAGCTAGCTCTTGATGACGGTCAACTCCCCCGCCGCGTGCCGGCTCCTAAGCACCTTCTTATCGAATTTCCCGACGCTGGTTTTAGGGATTTCGTCGATGAAGGCCCAGCTTTCGGGGAGCCACCATTTGACGACTTTGTCTTCGAGATAAGCACGAATCTCTTCGGGGGTGATGGTGCTGCCCTCTTTGCGGACGATGCAGGCTAGCGGGCGCTCGTCCCATTTCTCATCCGGGATGCCGACTACGGCGGCCTCGGCGACTGCGTGGTGCGCGATGATAGCGTTCTCGAGCTCGACCGAGGAGATCCATTCACCACCCGACTTGATGACGTCCTTGGCGCGGTCGGTAATCTGTGTGTACCCCCGTTCATCGACGAAGCCAACGTCGCCGGTTCGCAGCCAGCCGTCGTGAAACTTCTCCACGTCGTCGACGCCGTAGTAGCTGCCCGTCACCCAGGGCCCGCGAACTTCAATTTCGCCCACCGACTCGCCGTCCCAAGGCAGCGTGCGACCCGCATCGTCGACGATGCGCAGCTCGATCCCCGCAACGGGACGCCCCGTTCGGCTTCGATATCGCCAAGCCTTTTCGCCCTCGATATCGCGCGGCACCGATGCGATCGTCCCGAGCGGGCTGGTTTCGGTCATGCCCCAGAGCTGCAGAATCGTGACCCCGTAGCGATCGTCGAACGCGCGCATCAGGGACTCGGGGACCGCTGAGCCACCACAGATGACCAATCGGAACGACGACAAATCGATGTCCTCGCGCTCTCCATAGTGAAGAACTCCCGTCCAAATGCTCGGAACCGCACCGGCAAGCGTCGGGCGATGACGCTCGATCATGCCCACCAGAGGCTCCGGTTGCAGGTACTGCGCCGGCTGGAGGAAATCGGTGCCGACCCACCAGCCTGCGTAAGGCAGCCCCCAGCAGTTCGCATGAAACATCGGCACGATCGTGAGGATCATGTCGCTTTCGTTCAGACCGGCGACCGCACCGGAAGTGAGGGCGTAGGAGTGAAGCACCGTCGAGCGGTGGCTGTAGACCACGCCTTTTGGATCTCCGGTGGTGCCGCTCGTGTACGCCATCGATGCGGGCGCGCGCTCGTCGAGCACCGGCCAATCGATACCCGGCGATTCGGACGACAAAAGATCCTCGTATCGGTGAAGCGTGGCCCGCGGCGCATCGCGCAACGGCGCATCGTCCCCGCTGCCGACGACGATGATGTGTTCGACCGTCTTCAACTCTTTGGCGACTTGCCCAAGCAAGGGCACCAAACTGTCATCGACGATGATGACTTTGTCCGCCGCGTGGTTGATCACGAAGGCGAGCTGCTCGGGAAACAGCCGGATGTTGAGCGTGTGCATGACTGCACCCATCGACGAGATCGCGAAATACGCCTCGATATGCTCTTGGCTGTTCCAACAGAAGGTGCCGACCCGTTCCTCGCGCTGCACGCCAAGCTCCATGAGCGCTTTGGCGAGTTGCTCAGTGCGATTGGCGACTTCGGCATAGCTCGCCTCCCGATCGCCGCCCTCGCCGACGGTGATCACTCGGCTGCTCCGGTACAAACGCCGCCCGTGCTCGAACAAATCCGAGATCAGGAGCGGCCGGTCCATCATCGTCGAAAAGCTCACGCAGACCTCCTTCGGTTCGACAACGACGCTCAGTCGGCCTCGAAGCCCGCCGCTTTGTGCCCACCGTCGCAAAACGGTTTGTTCTGCGATTGCCCGCAACGGCAGAGGGCCGCTTTCGTTCCGGTCCACGCTTTGCGGCCACTCGCCGCGACGATGGTGAAGTTGCCACTGAGCAAGAGCGGCCCGTTCGGCGCGTGGCCGACCTTGAGGGTCCCGCCAGGCGCTTCGAACCCTTCCCCGCTGTCTCCGACCGCTCCGTAGTCTTTGAAGCCCGCCTCTTCGTGACTGTTATCGCAGAACGGTTTGTTCTTCGATTGCCCGCAGCGGCAAAGCGCCGCCCTGAAGCGGACTCCGGGCATGTCTTCGGCGGCACCGTCCACTTCCAAGTCTCCCCGAACGTAAAGCGGACCATTGTACATCACAGAGATGACGTTCTCAGCGTCCGCGACCTCTTGGCTGCTGCCGTCTTTACGCTCGTAAGTCAACGCGCCAGACGGACAGCGATTGACCACCTCCGCAACCTCGTCCGGACTCACCAAATCGGGTTGGCACCAGGGTTGCCGGCCGCCGACGAAGAGCTCGTTGTTGGCGCGGCCGCACTCGCCGATGTGAATGCACAGGCGCTCGTCCCAATGGACGTCGGACTCGGCACCGGGAAACGTGAAAACTTTCTTCTCGCTCATGGGGCTTCTCCTGATCGTACGGCGTTGATGGGCACCACCCCGAAGCCCGTGCTTTACTACAACAAACGCGAAACCACTACCGCGAACTGACGCGAGATCGCGTGACACTCGACGGCGTGGTAGGCAAGCTATCCAGATGGGGCATACGCACCACCACCATCACGCCACCGACGCCGATGTCCAGCGCAATCGTCGGCGATTGGCCATGGCGCTTGCGCTGACGGCCACGTACATGGTTGCCGAAGTCGTCGGCGGCCTCGCGGCCAACTCCTTGGCCCTGCTCGCCGACGCGGGGCACATGTTTTCAGACGCAGCCGCGCTCGGCCTTTCTCTGATCGCGGTGACGCTGGCTCAGCGCCCGGCCACCTCGCAGCGTACCTACGGTTTTCACCGGGCCGAGATTCTCGCCGCACTCGTGAACGGCGCCGCGCTCGTTGCCCTTTCCGTGTTGATCGCGCGTGAGGCCTGGGAGCGCCTCGCCGAACCTCCCGAGGTACAAGGCGGTTTGATGTTGGCGGTCGCAGCGGGCGGCCTAGCGATCAACTTGGCGAACCTGATGATCCTCAGTGGGGGCCGTGAGAGCAACCTCAACGTACGCGGCGCCTGGCTGCATGTCATGGCCGACACCTTGGGAAGCGTCGGCGCCATGTCCGCTGGCGTCGTGATTTACCTCTTTGGATGGCGCTGGGCCGACCCCGTTGCATCGTTCGTCATCGCATCGCTGGTCTTGTACTCCGCCTGGGGACTCGTGCGAGAAACCCTCCACGTGCTCATGGAAGGCGTGCCAAAGGGTATCTCCATCCAGGACGTCGCCTCGGCGCTCAGGGAGCTTCCGGGCGTGTTGGATACCCACGATTTACACGTTTGGTCGTTGACGAGCGGGCGAAACATCGCGACCGCCCACTTGATCATCGCAGAAGATGCCGACCACCAGGGCATCATCGATGCGGCGAATCGAACCCTGGCGATCCGCTTCGCCATCCAGCACGCGACCATCCAGGTCGAGCACGACGCGCTGGCGAGCCAGTGCAATCCGTGCGGCCCTGCCCCCTCCACCGGCTAAACGCGCCTCAGCCGTCCAAAGGACTACCGCTGGCGCATCGCGCACAGATACAGATTTTCTCCTGTGCTTCGGGAGGAATCGACCCTAGCGCGCTCGGGCTCATCGTCGCCGTCATACACCAACAAGACTCCGGATCGCGACCCGCAGCGACGGCGCAATCGTTGCTCTGTCCGCAGAGAGGACACTTGCTCGCATCATCGTAGTTTGGACGTTCGTTCATTCCATTTCCGTGATGGCTTCGATTTCATTGAACCGCTGTTGGTAGAGCTCTTCGATGTAGGAGTGCATGTCGTTAAGCCTCACGATCTGCTTTTCTGCGGAGGCCTCTTTCTCGTTCGCGTCACAGAGCTTGGACAGTTGCTCGACCGCCTCGAGCGAGCTGCTGGCACGCGTTGCGGAAATCGCCACCACTGCAGTCATCGCGAGGGCCGGCAAGGCAACCATCAAGAGGCGCGACCACACCCCCGGGGGTGTTCGCTGAACCATCCAAGGCGTCATCAACACCAAGAGAATCGCCGCCAAGCTGGCTAGAATCCAGGGGCCGTGGCGATGCCAGACGTGCCGCCATGCGCCAGCGGTTCGTTCCTTGCGCGCTTCGTTGCACGGATCGGAATCCTTCAAGTAGCGGAGCTCGTCCTCGACCGCATCGGCGAGCTCTTCGGCCAGTCGTTCGTTGAGACTCACACGCGAAAGGTCGACGGCGCGAGCTTCCGAACGCTTTTCCGGAGGCACCATCGAGAATCGGTTCACATAGACTGTGCGACCGGAGCCCGCCGTGTAGGAGTAGAACACCGGCGCCGACTGGGCCTGGGCGATTCCCGCAAGCACTAGGACCGAGGCTACGATGAGAATGCGCATCAGCTCTTCTTGGTGACGACGGATAGAATCAGCATGCCGAGGACAGCGCTCAAGAACGAGCCGAGTATGATGCCGATCTTGGCCGACACCAAGAGCCCTCCGGACAGGCCGAGCGACGCGATGAAGATCGCCATGGTAAAGCCGATGCCGCCGAGGAACGCTGCTCCGCCAAGGACCGGCCAGGTCACGCCCTCGGGCCGCGCCGCCCAACCGAGCGTCACCGTCAACCAGGAAGCGCCGATAATTCCGATCGGCTTACCGACGAGCAGCCCTGCAGCCACGGCGACGGAAACCGGCTCGCCGATTCGATCGAGCTCGATCGCGACACCGGCATTGGCGAGCGCGAAGAGCGGCATGATGCCGAACGCCACCCATGGGTGAAGCGCCGTCTCGAGCCGAAACAGAGGTGACACCGCCTCTCGAGAGGCAAACGAAAGGTCTGCAACGAGCTCTCTGGCGCGTTCGATGCTGGTCTCTTCCTTGCGGAGCGTGTCGTTTACGTGCCGCAGGAAGCCGAGGAGCCGCTCCCCACCGAGCCACGGATGGACGGGCGTTAGCAAGCCGACCACCACCCCGGCAATCGTGGGGTGCACACCCGATTCCAGTGTGCAGAGCCAGACCCAGACGCCGGCGATGACGTAGATGCCGATCGAGCGAACGCCGAGCCGGTTCAAGAGGACAATCGCCGCGATTCCAACGACGGCGCCGGCCAACCAGGCGCCACTGATCGACTCGGTGTAGAAGACTGCAATCACCAGTACCGCCATGAGGTCGTCGACGATCGCCAAGGAAAGCATCAGGATGCTCAGCCCGCGGGGGATGCGATTTCCGAGGAGCGACATGCAACCCACCACGAACGCAATGTCCGTCGCCATGGGCACTGCCCAGCCCCGCTCCCCGGCCTCCCCGTATTGAAGCGCGAGATAGATCAACACGGGCGCAACGACGCCGCCAAGTGCCGCTGCGACGGGCAGCGCAACCTTCCGGCGATCGCTGAGCTCACCGATGACCATCTCGCGTTTGATTTCCAGGCCGATGACGAAGAAGAAGACCACCATGAGCCCGTCGTTGATCCAATGCGCCAGCGAGTGTGAGAGCGCGAGATCGCCTACGGCGAAGCGAAGCTCCTGGTGCCAGAAGGCGTCGTAGGTTTCAGCGTAGGGGGAGTTCGCGGCAAGCAGAGCAATGGCTGTGCAAATCAAGAGGACGACCCCGCTCGCCGACTCGATGTGTGTAAACGCTTGTAACGGCCGCTGGAGGTGCTGAATCGGACGATTCGGCAGGTGGGTGATCCTCGAAAACAAGAGCTCTTCCTTGCCCATCGGCATCGCCTTATCTCGGAACGTGCTAGAAGGCCAGGGCCCATGTGGTTCAGCGAAACTCACGTTGCCTGGTTGTTCCTTGCGCTGAGCCTGCTTGGGGCGGTGTTCACACTGAACGCCTTCATGCCAGTGCGACGAATTCCCGCTCTCTTCGTACCCAGCTTCTTTGGTTCTTGGCTTACAGCCGAGCTGGCCCTCCACCACATCGTCTGGCAAGCGATCGCAACCGTCTTGTTCCTCGAGCTCGGCGCCCTTTCGCACTGGCCAGGGCTCCTCGGCATGGGGATCACGATCGCCTCCTGGCTCGGCCTTCTCATCCTTTTTCGCGACGGCCACAATACCCGCCACACCTTCGACGATGCGCTCGCAGACTTTGCCCCGCCGGAGAACGCGGCACGCCTCCCGCTCACCCAGCTCGTGGTGCCTTTTCTGTTCCGACGCGCCGGCGTCAAGGTGCTTCGTAACGTCGTGTACCGGGAAGTCGCGGGCAAGAGACTACAGCTGGACGTCGCGATGCCCGATGAACCGGGCATCCATCGCCCGGCGATCATGCAGATTCACGGCGGCGCCTGGATCATCGGAGACAAGCGCGAGCAAGGCTGGCCCCTCATCGGACACCTCGCCGCGAACGGCTGGGTCTGCTTCAACGTCAACTATCGCCTGAGTCCGGCCGCGACCTGGCCGGATCACCTGGTCGACCTGAAGTACGCACTCAATTGGATTCGAGAGCGCGCCGATGAGTACGGCATCGACCCGAGCTTCATCGCGGTCACCGGTGGCTCCGCGGGCGGGCACCTCACCGCGATGATGGCCCTGACCGCAAACGACCCCGAGTATCAGCCCGGGTTCGAAGATGCGGATACGAGCTTGCAAGCCGCGGTGCCCGTGTACGGGGTGTACGACTTCACCAACCGGCTGAACACCATGCTGCCACGCTTTCGTTCTCAAATGCTCGAGCCGATGATCATGAAGGCGTTCTTCGAAAGGGAGCCAGAGAAATTCCATCGTGCTTCTCCGCTCGATCGGGTCCACCCGGACGCACCACCCTTTCTCATCGTGCACGGCGATCGCGACACCTTGGCTCCCGTCGAGGACGCGCGTCTCTTCGTCGAAACGTTGCGAAACATTTCACGCGCTCCGGTGACGTACACGGAGCTCCGGGGCGCGCAGCACGCATTCGACATTTTCGCGTCGCCGCGCACAGCCCGCATGCTGGACGGCACGCTGCGTTTTCTCACCGCCATGCGAGAGCGCGAAAAAAATGCGGATGCACCTTCGTCAGCCGAACATTTTTCGCCTTCGGATCGCGCTTCTGCCGCCGCGGCCGACAACCTGTGACAGGCGCGTCGCTGCAGGCCGAGCGCTGCGACCGCGTCGACCGGGGAAGCTCAAGAAAAACCAGGCCGTCGCGTTTGAAGAAGGTCGAGTCATCGTACGCACGATGGCCTGGTTAACCCGGGCACGCGGCGGCACGTTGCTTGCACGCTCGCCGGGCTCAGACGAGGCCGCAAAATGAAAACCATTCTCATCTTGGGCGCTGGGACTGCAGGTACTACAATCGCCCACAAGCTACGACGACGTCTCTCCAAGGACTGGGACGTCGAGGTCGTGGATTTCTCCAGCACCCATCTCTATCAACCCGGGTTGCTGTTCTTGCCGTTCGGAACCGAAACCGAAGAGCGAATCCTGCGCGAACGCGGATCCACGCTCGGCAAGGGAATCACTTGGCACCAAAAGAGCGTAAAATCGATCGACACCGATCGCCGCCGCGTCGAGCTCGAAGAAGGAGAGGCACTCTCCTACGACTTTTTGATCATCGCTTCGGGCGCGGAGATTCGACCCGACATGATCGACGGCATGCTGGGAGAGGGTTGGCGGAAGAACGTCTTCGACTTCTACACGCTCGACGGAGCCAAGGCGCTGCAAGAAGGGCTCGCCAACTTCGAGGGCGGCCGCCTGGTCATCAACATCGTCGAGATGCCCATCAAGTGTCCGGTCGCGCCGCTCGAGTTTGCGTTCTTGGCCGACGACTATCTGACGAAGCGCGGCATTCGCGACAAGACCGAGCTGGTCTACGCAACACCGCTCGACGGTGCCTTCACGAAACCTCTCGCCTCCAAGACCCTCGGCTATCTCCTGGAAGACAAAGGCATTCAGGTCGAAACCGAGTTCATGACCGGCGAAGTCGACTCCGAGCGGAACGTGATTCGCTCCTACGATGAACGCGAGGTGCCCTACGACCTGCTCGTGGCGATCCCGCCGCACATGGGCGCCCGCTTCCTCGAGGACAGCGACCTGGGCGACGAGCTCGCCTTCGTGCCGACCGACCCCCACACCTTGGCCGCAAAGAACGTCGAGCGGGTCTTCTGCATCGGAGACGCCACCGACCTTCCAAGCTCGAAGGCAGGGTCGGTTGCGCACTTCCAGGCCGACCTGATGACCGAAAACATCCTCGGCGGCATCGACGGCAGGGAGCTCGAGCCCAGCTTCGACGGGCACTCCAACTGCTTCGTCGAAACGGGCCACGGAAAGGCCATGCTGATCGACTTCAACTACGAGACGGAACCGCTGCCCGGGCAGTTTCCCATCCCAGGCATCGGCCCCCTGCCCCTGCTCAAAGAGTGCCGGCGCAACCACTGGGCAAAGCTCATGTTTAGGCATGTCTATTGGCATGCGCTTTTGCCCGCGCGGCCGATCCCCATTTCCCCAACGATGTCGTTGGCGGGCAAACAACTCTCCGCCGCAGCGGAACTAGGAGGCGAATGATGTCACTCGAGGCATTGCAAACCGATGCAGAAGGCTATCTCGCGAATCGCGACGACTGGTCTGAGGAGCTCGCGCAGGAGCTTGCATCACAAATGGGAATACAGCTCGGAGACGAGCACTGGAAGGTCCTCAAGACCGCACGAGCGATCGAAGGCGAGTCCGGCGCGAGCCCCGGGCTCCGAAAGATCAGCAAGCGATCGGAAACGCCAATCAAGTCCATCTACAAGCTCTTCCCCGATGGTCCAGCGAAGCTCATCGCCAAGATCGCCGGCATCCCCAAACCCAAGTCGTGCCTGTAGCCACGCCTTGTAGGAGAAACCCATGACCGACACAGGAACCGAGAAGAAACGAAGCTTGAGCGTGATTTGCTCGAAAGGAAGCTTCGACATGGCCTACCCAGGCCTGATTTTGGCGAACGCGGCCCGTATGTCGGGTGTCGACGCGCGAATGTTCTTCACCTTTTGGGGGCTCGACATCGTCAATAAGAAGAAGATCGACCACCTCCATCTGAACCTCGTCGGCAACCCATCGGCGCCGATTCCAGCGATGATCGCAGGCTTGCCCGGTGTCGAAGCCTTCGCCACGGCGCAGATGAGGAAGGAAATGGAGCGGCTCGACATCCCGCCAATTCGTGAGTTCATCGAGATGCTCGATGACGCCGGCACCGACATGTACGGCTGCCAGATGGCACTCGACATGTTCAAGCTCACGAAGGACGACCTGGTTCCGCAGGTCAAAGACGTGCTGACCGCGATGGACTTCATGGACATGAGCGAAGGCGCTCAGATCATCTTCATCTAGTCGTAGACGAGCTCAATAGGAATCGTCACGGCCCCGCCTCGATAGGTGAACTGCGCGTCCTTGTAGAGCGGCGGGCCAAACCGCTTTGACTTCGCGTTCTGTGAGACGCCCCAGGGCTCTTTGGGGCTTCCGATCGCATTGGTGTCGAGCTTCCCGTTGCCGTTGATGTCGAGGAATACCGATGCGGCGTACTCGCCTAGGCCCGTGCGCTTGAACACGCAGGTGATGCTGTCCCCTTTTACATCAACCCAGGTTCGCCGCAGCGCGCGACGGTGCTTACGAGGAAAGCCTTTGTTCTCCCAGAAGAGAGCGCAGGCCATCCGGCCTGAACGCTCCCGGAGGCCGGTGATTTCGAGCGAGAGGACGTTCTTGGCCGCTGGGTCGTTGTCGACTTGCGCCTCTGAAGAGGGAGCCCAGATCAGCGAGCCGATCAGCGCGATGGCGACAGAAGTCGCACATGCCATTTTAGTCCAAACCATCGAATGCTCTCCGGATTCCCATCTGCGCGTCCGGCTCCTCTTCATGCCAGTTCGACGCAGAGATGCTGTAAATGTTTAGACGAGGCAGGGAATTTTGCCAAATGCTTGGACATTCCGAGCGCCGCGCCGAGCTGCAAGTGAAGCATCTGATTTCACTAATGAATTACGAATTCTCGATCTTTTTGTTGACGATACGAACGGTCGTACTATTATCAGGGCATGGGCAAGGGAGAAGAGACCAAGGCAGCCATCGTCGAGGAAGCACTCGAGCTGGTGAGCACCGTCGGCCTCGAGAAGCTGACCATCGGCGCCCTCGCGAATGCGACCGGGATGTCGAAGAGCGGCCTCTTCGCCCACTTCCGTTCGAAGGAGCAACTCCAGCTGCAGGTTCTCGAACACGCGCGTCAACGCTTCATCGACATCGTGATTGCGCCGGCGCTCAAGAAGCCGCGTGGCGAGGCCCGCATCCGAACGATGTTCGAGTCCACCATGAAGCAGTGGGACGACGACCTCCCCGGCGGATGTGTTTTTCACGCGGTTTCTGCCGAACTCGACGACCAGCCTGGGCCCGCACGCGATTTCCTGATCGCAATCCAGCGCGACTACGGGGAGACCTTGAAGCGCGCGGCTGAGATCGCGGTCGAAGAGGGCGAGTTCCGCAGCGATTTGGACCTCGACCAGTTCGTGTTCGAGATGGGCTCGATCACGGCCGCCTACCATCATTTCGGACGCCTTCTCGGCGACCCGAAGGCCGAGCAGCACGCCTTCAAGGCGTTCGACGCACTGCTCGCGCGCGCGCACTAGGGAGAGACGCCATGACCACGACAACCGCGGATATTTTGATCTCCTCTAAAAAAAGCACGAACGTTCGATCTTATATGGGTGGTCCGCTCGGGATGAGGACCATGTTTTCGACTGCAAGCCGGTTGGCCCCCGGCCTCACCTCGCTCGTCGCCGCACAGCTCTTCCGCCGCACGAGCCGGAAGGTGCCGCGTTCGGGTGAGCGGGATGTGCTTCGGGACGCAACAGAGATGACTTTGGCTGGCATGAAGGCCTGGTCCTGGGGCGAGGGGCCAACGATCCTTTTGGTCCACGGATGGAACGGCCGGGCAACGCAGCTTGGCAGCTTCGTCGCACCCCTCGTCAGCCGCGGGTATCGCGTGGTCGCTTTCGATGCGATCGGGCACGGGGAGTCCCCCGGCAACTTCCTGTCGCTTCCGGAGCTCGCGACCGGCATTCGTGACGTCGCAGAAGAGCTCGGGGATCTCTGCGGAGTGCTCGCCCACTCGCTCGGAGGAGCGGCGACCACCCTGGCCTTGTCGCAAGGCCTGCAGATCGAGCGCGCGGTCTTCATTTCACCCCCTTCCGATCCGAGGGAGTTTCTGCGCATCTTCAGTTCTGCGCTCGGAATCAGCGACGAGGTGCGCGCGCGCGTACAGGCACGGGTCGAGCGCCGCCTCGGCATGACGATGGAGAGCATGCAGGCGACCGTGCACGCGCCATCGATGGAAATCCCGCTTCTGGTCATTCACGACCAAGACGACAAGGAAGTTCCAGTGCACGTCGGTCGAAGCATCGCCAAGGCGTGGCCGAACGCCGAATTGGTCATCAGCAGGGGCCTCGGACACCAGCGAATCCTTCACGACGAGGCCATCAAGAATGTTGCCGTGAGCTTCATCGATGCAGCACAGCATCGGAAGCGCGCGGCGTGAACCGAGAAAGGCAGAGAACCATGAATACCGAAATCAGAGACCCAGAGTTCGCGACCGCAGTGATCGAAATCGCAGACGCCATCCGTTGGCCCGATCCAACCTTCGACCTGACCCCCTGGGAAACCGCCGTGGGCTTGGTGAGTTCGTTCTACGAAGCAGTAACGACCCCGAATCGGGTGATCGTTCGATTCGCGCTGAACGGGATCGCACTTTGAAGGGTTGGCACCTTGGGAAGCTCGCGCTCAGGAGGCCGGGCCAATACAGACCGACACCGTCGAGGTCTGGTTGGTCCCGGCCTTCCATTCGCAGAGCTCTGCAACCCGACTCGACCCGTCGTCCGAGGGGCGAATCCAAACGAAGGTCTGCTCCCCGAGGCGGATCGTGCACTCGGGGTCGGCAAACGCCTGGGACCAGAACCCCCCGTTGTACAGGGTGATCGGGCCCACTTGCTCGCATTTCGGCTGGTGGGTGTGCCCAAAGACCACGCGGCGCGCGCCTGTGATCTTGAAGATCAACTCCGCGAGCGTCGGCGTGAGAAGTGGCGTTTCGAAGACGGTCGCCCGAACCGAAGAAGCGTAGGCCGCGTAGGGAAGCATGAAGATCAACGCCGGAACGAATACCCAAAGCGGGCTGATCGGCAAGGCGATGTTGATGTGGAGAACCACCTGCCAAG
>JBARTN010000221.1:0-13043 GCA_049645265.1 Polyangiales bacterium | reverse complement strand
GGCTTCCCGAGAGACGATCTGCTGCGCATCTGGGCGTCGATCCGCGCAACCTGTGAGGAGGCCGGAACCACGATCGTCACCGGCGACACGAAGGTGATGGGCCACGGTGAGCTCGACGGCCTGGTGCTGAACACCACAGGCGTGGCGCTGACGTCGCGCTTGGTTACCGATTGTGGCTTGCGCCCGGGTGACAAGATTTTGGTCACCGGTACGATGGGTGATCACGGGCTTGCGATCATGGCGACGCGCAACGAGCTCGCGTTGGAGACGACGCTGCAGTCTGACGTCGCTCCAATCCACACGCTGGTCCGACGAGCCTTGGACGTCGGCGGGGAGGGCGTGGTCGCTCTAAAGGATCCCACACGCGGTGGGCTTTCGAGCGCGCTTCACGAGATGGCGGAAAAGAGCGGCGTCGGAATCATCATCGACGAGACCGCCGTCCCGATCCGTGACGAGGTTCGCGCGGTGGGCGAGCTGCTCGGAATCGACCCCCTCGTTTCGGCGAATGAAGGCAAGGCGGTCTTTGGTCTGCGGCCCGAGGTCGCGGCGGGGGTGCTCGATGCCGTCCGCTCGCACCCGCTCGGGCGGAACGCCGCGATTGTGGGTGAATGCATCGCCGACCGGCCTGGATTCGTGATTCTCGACACCGGGTTTGGAAGCCGGTTGCTGGCTGAAGCGGAGGGCGAGCTCCTCCCGAGGATTTGCTGAGCTATGCGCGAAATGAAGCACATCCGGCTGGAGCGGGAAGGGGCGGTTGGCTTTCTGACGATCGCACGTCGTGAGCGTTTGAACTCCCTCGATGTGGAGACCGCTCAGGACTTCCGAAGAGCGGGCCTGCAGCTCGCGCGCGATCGCGACGTCCGCGCGGTCGTGATTCGAGGCGAGGGCGGCGTGTTCTGTAGTGGCGCCGACTTGAAGTACATTCGGGACGGCGGCGACCGCGAAGACCTCGGTTACCTGCAACCGGAGACCCGCAAGCCAGACGAAGGCTACGGGGAGATTTTCAAACAGATCCTCGAGTACATCCACAGCACGATCTCGGAGATACGGCGTGCCCCGAAACCGTTCATCGCCGCGGTCGATGGCCCTGCCGCAGCGGGGGGTTTCGGAATCGCGATGAGCTGCGACCTGGTGATCGCCTCCGAGCGCGCCTGGTTCGAGTGGGCCTACCTCAAGACGGGGCTCACCGGCGCGGAGAGCTCGACCTTCTTCTTGCCTCGCTTGGTCGGGTTTCGGAAGGCGCTCGAGCTCGTGCTCCTGAACCCGCGTTTGAGCGCGCGAGAAGCGCTCGACTGGGGACTAATTAACCGAGTGGTTTCAAATGGTTCGCTTGATTCGGAAGCGGCCCGGATCGCAGCCCAGCTGGCGGAGTCTCCGACGGCGGCGATAGGCGTGGCGAAGGGCCTCCTCAACCAGGCTGCCGGCATGGATCGGCTCGACGTTCACCTCGACGCCGAGCTCACCGAGCTCGCGCGGATCGCCGACGGCCCCAACTTCGCAGAAGGTCTCGCCGCCTTCTTCGACAAACGCCCACCGGAGTTCGAAAGCGAGTAGCGCGTGCACGAATATTCCATCGTCGCTTCTCTGATCGATCGCGTGCAGCACGAAGCTGCCTTGCACGGCTGCTCTCGTGTGCATCGCTTGCATGTGAAGATCGGCGAGCTGTCCGGCGTGGAGGTCGACCTGTTGAAGACCGCGTTCGATACGTTTCGCGAGCGAACGATTTGTGATGGCGCTGCGCTTGCGATCGACACGGTCGCCCCGGCTTGGGCCTGTCCATCATGCGACCGGAGCCTTGCACCCGGTGCGATTTTGCGGTGCGACGATTGCGGAAGGCCAGCGCGGATGGTGCAGGGCGACGAGATCATCTTGGAACGAATTGAAATGGAGGCCCCCGATGTGTGAAACCTGCGGATGCGGTGACCCGGAAATCGTACCGATCGAGGTCCAGGAGCGAATCCTCTCCGACAACGACGCCCAGGCAGGCCATAATCGGAGTCATTTCGAGGGCTTAGGCGTCTTGGCGATCAACCTGATGGGCTCGCCTGGAGCCGGAAAAACCGCCGTTCTGGAGGCAACCTCCAAGGCGGCAGCGGGGCGCCTCAAGCTAGGCGCAGTCAGCGGTGACCTGGCAACCGAACGCGACGCCGATCGACTCAATGCCGCGGGCATCGTTTCGTCGACCATCACCACCGGGTCCGCCTGCCATCTCGATGCGCGACTCGTGCACCACGCCTTGCATCACTTCCCATCGGGCGACCGCGACATCTTCTTCATCGAGAACGTCGGCAACTTGGTATGCCCCGCGATCTACGATCTCGGCCAAGCCGCGAACGTGGTTACGCTCTCGGTGACCGAAGGTGAGGACAAGCCGCTCAAGTACCCGGTCATGTTTCGAAAAGCGGATCTGGTCTTGCTTACCAAGGTCGATTTGATTCCGCATTTGGATTTCGACGTAGACGCGGTCGAAGACGCGCTCGCCCGCGTGATGCCAGGAGCCAAGATGCTGAAGGTATCGGCGAAAACCGGTGAGGGAATCGACGCTTGGTTGCACTGGTTGGAAGAGCGCCGGCCTGCAGCGGTGGAGCGGCCGCCGCACGCCCATGAGCATCACGAGCACTCACACGAGCACCGACATGGTCACCACTAGCCTTTTCGTCTCACTTACGGTCGCAGCGATCACCATAGGATCCTTGCATTCTTTGGCGCCCGACCACTGGGTGCCCATCGCGGCCGTCGCGCGCGCGCGCAGCTGGTCGAGACGGCGCGCCGCGCGGGTCGCGTTCCTTTGCGGGCTAGGCCACGTGACCGTTTCGGTCCTGCTCGGATTACTCGCGCTGCTATTTGGCGCACAGCTTTTTCAATCACTCGGCGAGCGCATGGTGTCGCTCGCTGGTTTGCTCTTGATCGGCTTTGGCGTCGCCTATGCGATCTGGGGTCTCCGTGGGGCGTTCGCCCATCGGCTGCACGGTCACCATCATCACCACTACGATCACGTGCACGACGCGTCGCGTGCCTCGACCTGGTCGCTGTTCTTGATCTATTGCGCGGATCCCTGCGTTGCCGTGATTCCGATCCTGTTCGCGGCCGCGCCGCTGTCGGCCATGGAGACGATCTCGATCGTCGTGGCCTACGAGGTCGCCACGGTCGGTGCGATGGTCGCCTTGGTTGCATTGGCCCACTCCGGCGCGCAGCTGTTCAAGGGGCAGTGGATCGAGCGCTATGGTGACAGCATGGCCGGCGCGCTGATCGTGGCGACCGGCATCATGGTTGCGTTCTTGGACTGGTGACGAAGCCAGGGCGACATTTGACGCCGGAGCGCTATAGAAGAGGAAATGCACATGAAATTTGATCAAAATTTGCTGAAATCCCTCGTGGCTGGGCTCCTGTTGGCCGGGCTCGCGGGCTGCACCCAGGTCGATGCCGGTAACCTCGGCGTGGTGATGAAGTGGGGTGAGATTCAAGACGTGGCCCTTCAGGAGGGGATCCACTTTCGGACGCCCGTCAAGACTCAAATCGTCAACATCTCGACACGCGTCCACAAGATGGAGGCAAGCGCGACGGCATCCTCCAAAGACCTTCAGGTCGTGTCGACGAAGATCGCGTTGAACTACCGTGTCGATGCGGCGCAGATCGTCGAGGTGTTCCGTAACGTTGGGACACGTTTGATGGTGGAGAACACGATCATCGATCCGGCGCTTCAAGAGTCCCTCAAACAGGCGACGGCGCAGTACACCGCCGAAGAACTGATCACCAAGCGTCAGGAGGTGAAGGCGACACTGGGTGACAGCATCAAGGTCACGCTGGCCAAGAGCGACATTCTGGTCACCGAGCTTTCGATTACAGACTTCCAATTCGCCCCCGAATACCAACAGGCGGTCGAATCCAAGCAGGTCGCAGAGCAGCGGGCTCTCACCGCGAGGAACGACCTCGCGCGCATCAAGGTCGAAGCCGAGCAGGCCGAGGCCAAGGCACGGGGAACGGCGAATGCGATGCTCGCTAGAGCGGAAGCCGAGGCGAAGGCGCAGGAGCTTCTGCGAAAGACAATTAGCGCTGAAATCGTATACTTGCGGGCGGTCGAGAAGTGGGACGGAAAGCAGCCCATCATCGTCGGCGAAGGGGGTGCCATCCTCGACCTCGGCGAGATCAAGACGGCCGCAGGACGCTGATTTTCAATCGCCGTTGACCAGGCTCGCAAGCTTCGGGAGGAGTTCGCTGTGGAGCCGATCGTGCTTGGGGTCGTTGCTGCTCATCGCGCGCAGAATGCCGTTTTGGTCGATCAGGTGGAAGCCGGGGATCAACTTTCTCGATTCCGCGCCGATGAATCGTTGGTCTCCGATCAGCACCACTTGGTTCTTGCGGCGGTCCATCCCGAAGTGGCTCGCCCAGGCGCGCGCGTCTTCTTCGGTGGGTGGGCTTCGGCCGTCCATCCCGTAGAGAACGAGTTGGACGAAGACGACGTCGGGATGGTCGAGTGAGATCCTCGCGTAACCCGTTGCGTAGCGCTCGATGGAGTCGAGCCCCGGCTGCGGTTCGATTCCGCGGAAGCGGCCCTTTCCGGGCTCGTTCCCACCGGCAAAGGCATGGCATGCTTTGCAGGTGAGCCCGACGACCTCGAGGAGAATCACTTTGCCCTGGAAGTCGCTGATCGCGCTGACCTGCCCCGTTTGGTCCTTCAAGACCAGGTTCGGGTAAAACTGGCCGACAACAGGAGGCCAGCCTCGTAGCGGCTGCTCGGGCTGGTAGCTCGCTGGCCTTTTCGCCCGAATCTCGGTGATTTCCGGCTCGGAGCCAGCGGGGCTCGCCGGCCGGCTACGGCCTGATTGAAGCGCTGCTGGGTCCATCTGCTTCAACGCGGCGAGCGGGTCTTTCTCGATCTCGCGAAGCCAGTCCTTCTGCTCCGGTGGTGGCGGCGCTTGGAACTTGGAAGCCACCCAGTCGGCATCGATCACCGGAGGCGGAGAGTCTTCCACGGTGGACCCGGGACTTGGCGTCTCCGCCGACCGCCCTTGTTCGGAGCTGCTTCGGTCGCACGCAATGGAAGCGACGAGAAGTCCGAGAACGAGCGTCCTGGCGGCGGTAGAGACGAGCGAGGTAGGACTGGGTACGGACACGGGGCGAGAATATCAGAAGCCAGCGATGAAGTGTCCGTAGGCCCAGGTGGCGGGCGCGGTAAAGGCAAGCGCGTCGACCCGATCCAGAATCCCTCCGTGCCCCGGTAGGATGCCGCCGCTGTCCTTGACGCCGCTGCTGCGTTTGAGCACCGACATGAGGAGGTCGCCCGCCTGGCCAGCAGCGCCGGCGAGAATACCGAGCGCGATCGCATCGATGGGGCCGAGCCCCGGCAAGAAGTTGCTCATGATCACGGCGCCCACGACCGACGCTCCGAGGCCGCCAGCCGACCCTTCGAGGGTCTTTTTCGGCGAGATCCGGGGTGCGAGCTTGGTCTTTCCGAATTTGCGCCCAACGAAATAAGCCGCCGTGTCGCTTCCCCAGGCGAGCACCATCGTCAGCAGAACCCAGGCCCCAGTCGGATCAAAATCGCGGACGAGGGCGACCGCAGCCAAGGTGCCGCCAACGTAGACCGGTGTCCCCAACAACCAACCGACACGCACGCTCGCGTTGTGCAGCGGATCGTCTTGCAAGAGACTCCAGGCCATCGCACCGAGAATGATGATCAGCACGGCGCCATACACGGCGCTTGCACTCGTCGTGAACATGAGCGTGTACGCGAACAAGACGGCTGTCACCGAACCCCAGCTGCGAAGCCCGCGCGAGGATGGGACCTTCATGGCCATGAGCTCGTAACCGCCGATCGCAATCGCCGCCAAGATGAACGTCTGCCAGACCCAACGCGGCCCAGCGAACATCATCCACACGATGATCGGAATCAGCGGAACGACCGTTGCGACCCGAAGCGCGGTTCCGGACAAACCCTTCTTCATGGGAGGTTGTTCGATCGCGTCGTTCATCCTGCGCGTTCCAATTCTCGGCGTGCTTTGCGAGCCGTTGCGTCTCCGTCGACCCCAGGAACGAGGCCGAATCGACGCTCCCTGGCCTGGTAGTCTCCAATCGCGCAATACAGCGAATTTGCATCGAAATCTGGCCAGAGCTCGTCCGTGAAATAGAGCTCAGCGTAGGCGGACCCCCACAAGAGAAAGTTGCTGATCCGCTGCTCGCCACCGGTGCGAATCAGCAGGTCGACCGGCCCCACATCCATCGACGGCAAGAAGCGATCGACCGCAGCTTCGTCGATCTGGTCGGGTTCGATCTCGCCGTCGCGTGCTGCGCTCGCAAGCGCGCGTGCCGCATCGATCAGCTCTTCGCGCCCACCGTACGAGAGTGCGAGCGTCAGCGTCATCCCTTCGCAAGATTCGGTCTCCGCGCTGAGCTCTAGCAAGCGCGACTGCGCGTGTTGCGGAAGCTTGTGCAAGCGGCCGATCGCCGACAGTCGAATCTCGTTATCGAGGAGCTCGTTGCGTTCCGAGACCAAGCACTCGCAAAGCAGATCGACCAGTGCGTTGATCTCCGCTTCTGGCCGATCCCAGTTTTGTTCGCTGAACGCGTACAGGGTCAGCGCCGGAATGCCGAGCCGTCGCGCCGCACGCATCGTCGCGCGCACCGCATCCGCACCACGCTCGTGACCTGCGGTGCGTGGCTTTGCTCTCGCCTGCGCCCATCGCCCGTTGCCGTCCATGATGATCGCGACATGCTGCGGAATGCGGCTAACATCGACCAAGGCCATGGCGAGCGAGTATCATGCGACCCGGAAGGCAGCAAGAACGGCTATGGGCACCGGATTGAGGGCGAAATTGGGTCTTTGGGCGCTCTGGCATGCCAGAATTGGCATGTATGGGTGGCTCATCGCGCTGATTCGCCTGGTTTCGAGGCTTGGCGGCGTTGAAAGAAGGCTTCGAGTGATTATGGTGGACGACCATGGCTGACCGCGATTTCTATACGGTTTTAGGCGTGTCGCGGGATGCAAGCCCAGCGGAGATCAAGAAGGCGTATCGCCAACTGGCCAAGGAGCTGCACCCGGACCGCAACCCGGACAACAAAGAGGCCGAGGAGCGCTTCAAGGACGTCTCGGGCGCGTACACGGTCCTCTCCGACCCCGAGAAGCGGAAGTTGTACGACGAGTTTGGGGAGATGGGCCTTCGTGAAGGCTTCGACCCGGAGTCCTATCAGGCGGCAACCCAGGGAGCCGCGGGCTTCGGTGGCTTCGACTTCGGGGACATCTTTGGGGCAGCGGCTCGAGGGCAACGAGCAGGTGGTCAAGGTGGTCACTTCGAGTTCAACTTGGAAGACCTCTTGGGTGGCGCCGGCGCGGGCCGAGGGGGTTATGTTCGAGTTCCCCGAAAAGGCGCTGACCTCCGTTCGGAGGTCACGGTGGATTTTCGGGAGGCGGTTCTCGGCTGCACCAAAGAGCTGAGTCTCCGCTCGGAGGAAGGGGATCGTACCCTCAAGGTCCGAATTCCGGCCGGAGTTCGGAACCAGGGCAACATCCGGCTTCGGGGTCAGGGCGGCCAAGGGTTTCAGGGTGGGCCTCGGGGCTACCTGGTTCTGGAGGTGAAGGTTCGGAAACACCCCTACTTCTCGATGCGCGGCAAGCAGCTCCACGTGACGGTGCCAGTGACCCCGCTCGAAGCGTACGCCGGGACGAAGGTGAACCTGCCGACGCCGGAAGGCACGGTGCAACTCTCGATCCCCGCAGGCTCCGAGAACGGCTCCAAGCTTCGACTGCGAGGCAAAGGGATTCAGCCAAAGGACAAGCCCAGGGGGGATCTGATCGCGCACCTCGAGATCGTGCTGCCCAAAGGGCGTGACGAAGAGGTCGAAGAGGCCTTGAAGACCGTCGAGGATGCCTTCGAGAAGGATCCCCGCGCGAGCCTCGAGCTCTGAGTGTTTCACGTGCAACGTCCCGAGGAAGAGGTGGAGGGCCCTGGATGTTTCACGTGCAACGCCGCCGGCAGGGCGGGTTTGACCGCCGCGTGCCGCTGGGCTTAGATCCCTCCAATGGGCTTTGAGAGACAAATCCGGGAAGCCCTCTCCGAGCTCGAAGCCTCTGGCCTCCTGCGAAAGCCGCTCCGCATCTCTGGCCCACAGGGCCCCGAAGTCCTGATCGACGGCAAGCCGGTCCTCTGCCTCTGCTCCAACAACTATCTGGGCCTCGCCAACCATCCAGCCATCGCAGCGGCCGCGGAAGCCTCCCTGCGTATCGATGGTGTGGGCGCAGCCGCATCGCGTCTGGTCACCGGAACCATGGATGCCCACCGGGAGGCGGAGAACGCCTTTGCCGACTTCCTCGGGACTCCGTCGGCCGCGCTTTTCTCAACCGGCTACGCCGCCAACCTCGGCGCCATCCAAGCCCTGGTCGGTCCAGCCGACCTCGTCTTCAGCGATGCGCTCAACCACGCAAGCCTGATCGACGGCTGTCGGCTCTCGCGCGCAGAAGTCCACGTCTACGCCCACCGAAGCCCCAACGACCTCGAGTCCCTACTCGAGCGGCATCGGGCCAAGGGCAGGCGCGCGCTCGTGGTCACCGACTCCCTCTTTTCGATGGACGGCGTGACCGCACCACTCCAAGAGCTCGCCAGGCTCGCCCGTGCCTTCGACGCCGGCCTTCTTGTCGACGAAGCCCACGCCCTCGGTGTGCTCGGGCCGAACGGTCGAGGCGTTGCCGCAGCCGAGGGCGTCAAGCCAGACCTGGTGATCGGAACCCTCGGTAAGTCGTTCGGCGTCGCGGGCGCGTTCGTTGCGGCGAGCGAGGCCACGGTCGCTCTGATTCGCAACAGAGCCCGAAGCTTTGTCTACTCGACTGCACCGCCCCCGATGCTCGCCCGTGCCGCAACCGCCGCGCTCGAGCTGGTTCGTGATGCGGACGATGCGCGTCGCGCCTTACTCGCCCACGCCGACACCCTCCGCGAGGGCCTCCGGGAACTAGGCTTTGATGTGCCCGACGGCGAGAGTCAGATTCTCCCTGTTCTGATCGGCGAAAACGATCGTACCATGCAACTCTCGGCGGAGCTCCTCGACCGAGGCGTCTTCGTCCAAGGGATCAGGCCACCGACCGTGGCAGAAGGAACCGCCAGGCTTCGACTGACACCAATGGCGACACATCGACCGGAACAGATCGCAAGAGCGATCGACGCATTCGCATCGCTCCGCAACGCAAGATAGGAGGCCCAGCATGAAGGGCGCGTTCATCACAGCGACGGGCACAGGAGTTGGGAAAACATGGCTTGCGACTGCGCTTGCAACCGCCTGCGTGCAACGAGGCAAACGCGTCGCCGCGATCAAACCGATTGAAACCGGCGTCGATCCGGATCCTGTCGATGCGCTTGCACTCGCGCGCGCATGTGGTGACGCGTCCTTGGCCAACGCCACCGGTCTCTATCGCGCGAAGGAACCACTCGCCCCGTACGCGATTGAACGGCGGGGAGGCCCGAGCGTCGGTTCCTTACGCGCACTGGCCAAGCGCGTTCGCGAGCTCGGAAGCGACTCAGACTACGCAATCGTCGAAGGCGTTGGCGGTGTTCTCGTTCCACTCGATCGCGAACACACGATCGCGGACTTCGCAGCGTTGCTCGACCTGCAAACCGTTCTCGTCGCACGCAACGCACTCGGCGTTCTGTCATACACGCTCACTGCGGTTGAAGCGCTTCGCAAGCGGAAGATCTCAGTGCGTGCCATCGTGCTCAACCACGTGGAGCGAAGCTACAAAGACGACCTCAGTCGCAGCTCGAATGCCGACGTGCTCGCCGACTACATCCCTCGCATTCCGATCTTGCGCGCGCCTCGTGTACAGAGCCCTGCGGGCCTCGTCGATACGGCTTCGCTCCTGCTCAACACGTTGAAAATATAAGGTTTCTTCTGTTTTCAGCAGGTATCTATTTCGATACCCATTTCAGAACTTTCCTGATACCATGAGCCCGGTCGGCGAGAAGGAAACCTGCGTCATTCGCTTCTTCTTCGCGCGCTTGGCGCCGATCGCAAACCAGGTCGCGCTGCCGACCAAGGCTGCGATCCCAAAGCCACCGTAGACGTACGTCCACGCCGTCGCAGAGCTCTCGACCGTGCACTGTCCAGCGACTTCACTGCTGCACGATCCGTTTTGCGCGAGACCGACACTCATCGCTGCAACACCTGCAACCCCGACCGCAGCCAAGACCGTCCCACCGATGATTGCAGTGCGTGGAACGCGCCGGCCGTCCGTCATGTTTTCCTCTTGCACGACCGACTGATAACGAATCGCGGCTTCCTCGAGAGCGCGTTCCGTCGCTTCCCTTTCAGCGATCGATTCTTGAAGGGCTTCGATCCGTCCGCGCACTTCGGCTTCCCGTGTTGGGTCCTCGGTTTCTTCCAGATAGTGTTGGAAGGCTTCCAGGGCCTCTTGCTCACGCTGCAATCGATCCGCAGCAACGCCGATGTTGTACTGGAGTGCGGGCCTCCCGCTCAGCCGATACGCGTGCCGGAAGAAAACCAACGCGCCTTCGTAGTTGGCCTGCTCGAAGGCCGCGCGCCCTCGTTCGAAGTACTCGCGTGCCGCGGCGTCGTCGGCCATCTCTTGGGCCGTCTCTTGCGCAACTGCAGGCACCGTACAAAACATGCCGAGCAGAAGCGCTGCCGCGCACGTCCAGCGAGTCGCGACCCCCCAGGTCTCTCTCATGACTCCAAGATAGTGGAGTGGCGACCCAATAGGCAAACCCGGCAAGGGAACGAATTTTCAGCTTTTCGGGGGTCTTGCAGGGGCGTTCGAGTTGCACGCGGAAACGCCGCAGCTATACGAACGCCCGACCTCGGGGTTGTAGCTCAGTTGGGAGAGCGCCGCGTTCGCAATGCGGAGGTCAGGGGTTCGATCCCCCTCAGCTCCACCATTTTTCGAGGCTCGAGGAGCCATGGCCGAACGAGTTGCACCGACCGCAACCGCGGCTACGCTCCGGCGCCTATGACCCGCGTAATCAACTTCAATGCGGGGCCAGCGACCCTTCCGCTGCCGGCCCTCGAGTATGCCCACAACGAGTTCCTCGACCATGAAGGCTCGGGGATGTCGCTCATCGAGCACAGCCATCGCGGTGCTGCGTACGCGAAGGTTCATGACGAGGCCAAGTCGCTCTTCCGCGAGCTGATGAACGTTCCGGACACCCACGAGATCCTCTTCATGCAGGGTGGAGCCTCGGCTCAGTTCGCGCTTGTGCCGATGAACCTCCGCGGTGACGGTCAGTCGGCGGACTACATCAACACCGGCGTGTGGAGCGACAAGGCCATGGCCGAAGCCCTGATCCTGGGCGCGGCGCGTGAGGCAGGCACCGGCAAGGTCGACGGAAAATACACACGCGTTCCGAAGCAGGCCGAGCTCGAGCTCGACCCTGGCGCGGCCTACGCGCACTTCACCACCAACAACACGATCATGGGAACTCAGTTCCAGCAATACCCGGACAGCGGCGACGTTCCGCTCGTGGCCGACATGTCGAGCGACATTCTTTGGCGCCCGATCGACGTCTCGAAGTTCGGGCTGATCTATGCCGGCGCCCAGAAGAACCTAGGCCCTGCGGGCGTCACGATCTTGATCATCCGCAAGGATTTGGCGGAGCGGAGCCCGAGCAGCATCCCCACGATCTTCCGTTACAAAACGATTCTCGACGGTGACTCGCTGCAGAACACCATTCCGACCTTCGCGGTGTACATGGTTCGCAATGTCCTCCGCTGGGTGCGCGACCAGGGCGGCGCCCCCGCGATGGAGAAGCGGAATCGGGAAAAGGCCGGCTCCATCTACGGCATGATCGACGAGAACCCAGGCTTCTTTCACTGCCCAGTCGAGGTCGAATCACGCTCGATGATGAACCCGGTGTTCCGACTCCCGACCGAAGACCTGGAAAAGAAGCTGATCGCCGAGGCGGCGGCAGCCGGCATGGTGGGTATCAAGGGCCACCGCTCGGTCGGCGGCATTCGTACCTCGATCTACAACGCCATGGAGCCGTCGGACGTGCAGAAGTTCGTCGACTTCGCCAAAGCCTTCGCCAAGAAACACGGCTAGCCGGTCGCGCCGCCCTCGGCGTACGTGGCGTACAAATAGCGGCGGATTTCGGCGGATTCGAACATCTGCGCGCCGGTGTTCGGGTCGCACAGATACGGCACCTGCATCTTGCCCGAGATCGAGACGTAATCGCCGCGATCGGGGCTCTTCCGAGGCACGTTGTGCAGTCGGTAGGGCAGCTCCAGCTCGCACAGGGCCTCGCGAGCGATTCGGCAAAACGGCGACCCCTCGTAGGAGTAGAGCTCGAGCAGCTTCTCAGGCTGTCGTGAGGGCACCGCGCGGCGGCCGCGGTTTGGGCGAAACGCCGACGCGATCATCGAGGTTGTGACAGCGAATGCACGTTGCCGGAGAAACCAGGGGGCGCTGCCGTCACCGTATTCGCGAAAGAGGTATTTGACGATCTCCGCCGACTCGTACATCGAAACTCCGGTGTTGGGGTCGACCAGATACGGAAACTGGTAGCGACCCCCCTCCCGTTTGACCTTCTCGCGGAACAACTTGCCGCCTTTCGGACAGGGATAGACAATTGGATCGAGGCTGAGCGCCGAAAGGGCTTCGCGCGCGATCCGGCAGTACGGACAGACCTCGAACTCGTAGAGCTCGATCGGCTGGGCGGGGGACCTTCGGCGCTCGTAGTGCACGTTGCCGAAGTTGGGGCGCGCGGCACTTGCGGCCGTCGCGGTGGTGACATCGAGGAAGCGCGCGAGATCCATGAATCGGTCATTAAGGAGCCTGCCCCAGTTTTCAAGGGGTGATAGCCTTCGGCGATGGCGCGGGAGCTCGAGCTGGTCACCGACATGCGGCCCAAAGGGGACCAGCCGGCAGCAATTTCCGAGCTTTTGGAGGGTCTTTCGCGCGGCGAGCCGCACCAAGTCCTGCTCGGCATTACGGGGAGCGGGAAGACCTTTTCGATCGCCAACGTGATCGACACGACCAAGCGCCCGACCCTCATCATTGCCCCGAACAAGACCCTGGCCGCGCAGCTCTACAGCGAGATGCGCGAGCT
>JBARTN010000220.1:0-7198 GCA_049645265.1 Polyangiales bacterium | reverse complement strand
GCGCTTAAGGGCAAGATCCCCTACATAAACTGAGTGACCAGAATCATTGAGAAATCCCCGCAAAACAAGGGGGAACCTGTTTCCGGGTGTTGCGTGTCGTTTCCGAGTTGTTCGTGGTGTGTGGGAGAAATTGTGGGAGTCGTGCTCGGCGGGTTGACAAGGCCATGGTCGCGGTAGCCGCCCCCATGCTCAGGTGACTTTGGAGAGCCTCTCCTCGTGGTCGGCCGCCGAGAAGGGAACTGCACACTCCAAAGGCGTCCGCCCGTTTCACCCTCCGCTGCTTGTGCCGGCCGCGGCTCAGGCCAAAGCCCGACGCCCTCCCCCCGCGCTTGCTGAGCACCTCCGTCACGCGACCGGCCACAAGGCCCCCGCTGCAACACCCGAGAACATGATCCCCTTTGTTTTCCGTCGACCCCGATCCCGGCTCACCGAGTTTCGGCGTGTCGAGAGTTTTGCTCGCTGGGCGCGCAGAAGCATCGGGGAGGCCGCAGAGCTCGACCACGCCCCGCGCTTGGCAAAAAAGCGTCGGCTTCAACGACTGGACGAGCTTCGAAGCACACGAGTTCGCTGCGCTCGCTGGCATCGCGAGAAGATTGCGGCAGCGCCTCGCGGCTTCTGAGCGTGGTCAATCCGCGCTTATGTGACGCAACGGAGTATTGCGCGTAAAGAATGCGCGCTTTTCCATCGAGCGGTGAAAACCTGAACGTTTTCCAGACGCCTTTCGGGTGACCGCCGCGCAACATCTGCGCCTGAGACAGAGGTAAAGAATTACGTATAGCCCCTCCTCGCGGAGGTGCGTATGGGTGTGAGTGCAGGGTCGAGGCCACGCGCACAAGCGCTGCCGGAGGGAGGCAGCCATGAACGGAAAGCGAACAGTACTACTGGGCGTTGCATTGATTGGCGTCGTAGGGCTCATATCGCTGAACGTTACGCCGAAACACGCGCTGGGGTGTGGCGGAAGCGACTTCTCGAGCAGCGTTGAGGAATGCTCAACTGCCCAATTCGAGTTGACGATGGAAACGGGCGAGTTGGATCCGATTACGAGGAGCATGTGTTTTCGTACCTTCAAGTCGGAGGCGGGTTGCACGGTTTTCCAATACAGCATCGTACCGGTGACCGAAGATGTCGCGCCGGGTTCCGAGCCATCCGATGAGTATCTCGAAATCACCTATGGCAGAGGATGCTCGGAGAACCGAGTGGAGGGCTTGCTGGTTGAGGCCATTGGCGAGGAGCGGGAGGCAATGGCCTTGGCCGGTACGCCGACACGGGCGCCCATTCCGATGCTCGCGTCGGCTGAGCCGTTGGTGACAGGTAGCTGCAGGTCCGACAAGGGGGAAACGGGGGGGTCGAGCTATTCGTGATTCCGCCCCCAGCGAGTGAACGCGAACGCGCCGCTAGACGGTCGAGGAACCAGGTGCAGATGGATCACAGGCTACTGACAGCATGCCTTCTCGTGGGCCTACTCAAGACGGCGATTGCCAGTGCTAACCCCGAGCCGACCGCCTACGACAGTCGGAGCATCGGCATGGGTCTCACAGGCGTGACATACCTGGACCAACCTGCAGCGCTTGTACTCAATCCGGCAAACCTGCAGGGGATTGACAAGATCGGGCTGACCGTAAACTTCACCGCCCTCTTCGTCGACCAGCGGGCTCCGGTTCAAGGCCCAAATACGAGGGTCGATTCCACTCTAGGGTTTGGCCCATTGCCATCGGGCTTCCTCGCTGGACGAATTGCACCTCGCGTTGTGTTTGGCGGGGGGCTCTACATGGAGACCGGATACGGCTCGGCCTACAGTAACGTAGTGTGCCTGGATGGTGATCCGGTCGGAGATCCGCCCGATTACGCTCCGAGCACCGATCCGGCGATGTGCACCAATCCCGAGCCGCAAAACCTCGAGGTGTCGTTCTTCGTTGGCGAGTTTGCGATGGGCTTCTCATTTCGCGCCCACGAGAAGTTTTGGCTCGGTGTTGCACTGCGATTGCCCTTCTCGAAGCAGACCGCCGATCTTTGGCAGAATACCCGGGCGGCACTACCCGGATACACGCCAGGGATGCCCGGCTACGGCCGTGTGAAGAACGACATCGGCGGCATGGGTTTTCCGTCGCCCCGATTTGGTTTCACCATCAAACCGCACCGCAAGGTCAACATCAGCGCGATGTACCGAATGTATTCGAAGATCAAGCTGACGGGAACCACCGAAATCGCGCTGGCATCGGGACTCGAACCCGTCACCCTGCAAGCAGAAGCAGACTGGTTCCTCCCCCACGTCCTGGAGTTTGGGGTTTCCTACCAGGCAAACAGCCACTTGCTGCTGGCCCTCGAAGCCCGCTTTCAGTTTCACAATGCCGAGAAGAGCGGCAACCGAAACCAAACCGTCGTCGCCTCACTGCCCGACGGCACCGAGTTGAGCACGATCGTAGTGCCCTTCGGCTGGCAGAATGCCTGGATGGTCAAACTCGGATTCGAGTATCGCTTCAAGAAGGAGCTGTTGGCACTTCGATTGGGCGCCGACATCTCGACTCCGGCGACGACCGAGGCGTTTGCACAGTACTTCACTCCGCCTCCAGCCAATTTCACGTTTTCCACGGCCAGCGGCGGCCTGGGCTTTTATTGGAACGACCGGAACGACCCGAGCATCAAAGACAAGTACAGGCTCGATCTCGCGGGCCTCTTCACGTTCACGGGTAAAGAGATCGGCAACGACTACATCGGCACAGAGCAACAGATCCCAGGAACGAATGACACTGTAACCGTTTGTACCGATCAACAGGTCGTTCGCACGGGGTGTCCAGGAAAGTACCGTGTGTTCACCTACTGGGCGTCGGCATCGTTCACTCTGCAGTACTAGTGGGCTCGAATCGCGGCTTGTGCGCCCTGTCCCTCCTCAAAACCCCGTCCAGCGCACAATCGTTGACGTTTCCGTGCGCGGGGTCAAGCTCGCCTGCCCTGATGCGTCACCTCTTGTACGCCCTGCTCGCGACCGCCAGATCGAGCCTGAAGTCGCAGCGCGAGCTCGCTCTCGAAAACCTCGCGTTGCGACAGCAGCTGGCCATTCTGGACCGCAAGAGCAAACGCCCCAAGCTGACGAAAGCGGACCGCGCATTCTGGGTCGCGCTCTGCGGTCTGTGGCCAGACTGGCAGAACGCCCTGATCCTCGTGAAGCCCCAGACCGTGATCGGCTGGCATCGCAAGGGCTTCAAGCTCTAGCAGAATCCGTACTGCGAGCGCGTAATCGGTACCATTCGGAGGGACTGCCTCGACCACGTCATCGTTGTCGGAGAGCAGCACCTGCGTCGCATCCTGCGAAAGTACCTCGAGTACTATCACGGCTCCCGGACCCACCTCGCGCTCGATAAGGACACCCCGGAGCTCCGCCAGCGCGAGTCCCCCGATGGGGGAAGGTCATCGCCCTCCCGATGGTCGGCGGGCTGCATCATCGCTACGCACGACGCGCCGCCTGAGCCAACGTCTTGCTCCCACGCGACGTCGGACGTGAGCGTGAGTTGCGCGCACTGCGCGAGGCTAAGGCGCATGCCGCGCTCAATGCGCGCTTGTCGAACCGTCGGCAACGCGCGTCAGGGTCCGAGCTCTGTCCCCCGGGTCACCTTCGCGATCATCGCGGCTCATATCTCGCGGGCGGACAACGTTTTGAGGAACGACACCGAGTCGATGGCTCAGCATTTGGCTTGCTGATCGGAGCAAATTGCCCATGCTTGCCCGCAGATGCAGTGCGCTCGGGGGAGAGCTTACGTTCCGTACGTCGCGGCTGCAATTGCTGCAACTATCGCGGTGCTCCGATGGAGTCAGCGAGTCATCGCCTATGACGACGCATACATTTCGTTTCGCTATGCGAAGAATCTGACCCAAGGCATCGGCCTGGTCTTCAACGAAGGGGTGAGAGTCGAGGGCTACACCAACTTTGCGTGGACCCTGCTATCCGCGGCTGCGATTGGTCTCGACGTGGACCCGCTGCTGGCAACACGCACAGTGGGGGTGTTCTCCTATGCGGCAGTGGCTGCGACGCTCAGCTTCTTCTGGCTTCGCTGGACGGAGCATGACGCTTTTCGCTGGCTCGGCCTTCCCGTGCTGTGGCTGGTCTTCGCTCGCACCGGGTTCGCCGCCCACGCCGGAACGGGCCTCGAGACGATGGCTGTCGCGCTGATGATCATGTTGGTGGGCGTTCTGGCGTTCGCGATCGAAACGCGCTGGTGGGTTTCGGCGCTGGTCGCTGGGCTGCTCTGTATCACACGAATCGATGCCGGCCTCGTCGTGCCCGTCGTCGCCTTGGTCTTGCTGTTGCAAGGAAGGTCAAGCGGCGCCGGTTGGACGGAGAGCGCGCGCGCCGCCGCGCAGTGGGCGTCGATTCCGTGCGCCATCGTGGCGACGCACATCATCTTTCGACTTGCGTACTACGGGCAGCTTCTCCCCAATACGTACTACGCCAAGGCGGGAGGCTGGTACGCTTTGGCCAGAGGCGCTTCTTACCTCGGGACCGTGGTGTATGCCGTCCCAGAAACCGGTGCCTTGCTGTTGACCGCACTCGCCGGCGTCGCGCTGTCCAAGGGCCGTGTGCGTGCGCTCATCGGATACGGTGCGCTGTATGTCACGTTCTACGCGCTGTACCTTCTGAAAGTGGGTGGTGATTTCATGGAGTATCGCTTCATGTGGACCATCTACCCGGTGCTGATGCTGGCTGGTTTTCGCGCGCTGGTGGTGATTGGGGAACGCTCGCGTGTGTCTGGTGTTCTCTGCGCTGCCTTGCTGGTCGGTCTGACGTTCACGCAACGGCCGCCTGGAACCGACCACTTCGGATTCCCAAACATCATCCGCGACCGGTACACGATTCTCGGTCATGACGTGATCAATCTCATGGTTGATGAGGGCACGCTCGTCGGCACTAGGCTAAGACAGGTCTTGCCCCCCGATACTATCATCGCCACGACACTGGCGGGCACCGTTCCCTATTTCTCCGAGCTTCGCAGCGTCGACCAGTGGGGTTTGAGCGAGCCGTATGTCCGACACCAGCCACCTCACCCCCAATACGCCCGGGGACACGTCAAGCGCGCAACGAACCAGTACCTCAAGGACGCCGGCGTTCAGCTCTGCGTGGACCACCCACGCATCTGCTCGTGTAAACGCCCGTGCCGAGAAGAGAGACCGAACGTTTTCGTTCGGCTTGGTGACGATCAGTGTCTGCGGACCTGGTACTTCCAGCAATCGCCCGAGCTGACCGCACATTTCTGCGAGCATCCCGAATGGTTCCTATTGAACCGAATCCGCTGCGAGGCACCCCCTTAGCTGCTCTCATGGCGCCTGGCGCTCCTTTTGCTGCTATCCCCTGACAAGGGCCAGCAAAACGGCTTCAACGTTGGAGTCCGAGAGAGAAGTGGAGACAAGGATGCCAGGCCAAGATGCCGAAGTCGGTCCGTCCCGCTGGTTGACATGACGTTGACGTAGCGATGTGAAATCAGATGATACGGAGTGACGAACCGTGAACACGGCGATGCGGGCAAGTCCCGGTCATGTTTGGGTTTCTGTTGAGTTTTGTGGGTTTGCCTGATGTACTGTCTGGTCGGCTGCGATGCTTTGGGAGCCTGAGGTGGCCGGTTCGAATCCAGTCGCCCCGACCGGCAAGAGAGGCATGTCCATCAAGTCCGATACGAGCGTGCCGATGCGTCGATCCCGGGCCTGGGCCGTGGCGTCGACGCTGCTCGTCATCGCATCTCTGATCGCGGTCGCGGCCACGTATGACCGACTCTCGCCGACGTGGGACGAAGCGAACCATATCGCTTCGGGCATGGAGCTCCTCGAGGAGGGCAACTACACGCTGTCCTCGGAGAACCCGCCCCTCGCGCGCGTCGCGGTCGCCCTCGGGCCGTATCTCGACGGATCGCGGCTTCCGGCCGAGGGGCGTTCACGCGAGGACGTCGAAACGAACTGGTTTCTCTCCTGGGACCTGGGCGACCGCATCCTCCACGACCATGGCGACGTGCGACGGCAGCTTGCGCTCGCGCGCGGGGGGACCCTGGTGTTTTTCGTGTTGGGTGCGATCGTTCTCTGGCTGTGGATTGCGCCGGTCGGCGGCGCCGCCGCTTTCCTTGCCATCGCCATGTTCGGCACCCACCCCTCGATCCTCGCGCACAGTGGCCTCGCGACGACCGACCTCGCCCTTGCTGCCGTGTTTCTCCTGCTGGCCTGGCGGCTCATTCGCTGGCTCGAAACCCCGACGACCCCCCAAGCGATGATTCTCGGCGCCTGTCTGGGCCTTGCGCTCGCGACCAAGTTCACCTCTCTGGTCTTCATTCCTGCGTTGGGCGTTGCCTTGGTCGTGGCTCGCATATGGGCCGGTCGGAGCGACGTTGCGCCTGTGGCCGAAACGATCCGGACCCAGGCATGGCAACTCGTCGCGATCATCCTCCCCCTCGCGTTGCTGGTCGTCTGGAGCAGCTACGGATTTTCGGTAGGACGCATGGCGGACCTCCCGTCTCAGGTTACAGGATGGACCATCTACGGCGAGGGGGTGGGCGGTTGGCGTGGGATGCTCGTTCACGTCCTGGGTGAGCACTCGATTCCGATGCCTGAGTTCCTCCACGGTCTGCTCATGCTTTTTTCCCACAACGACGCCGGGCACGAGGCCTATGCCCTCGGGCAAACGAGCTCCGACGGCTTCTGGTATTTCTATCCTTTGACGCTCGCCGTGAAGACCCCGTTCCCAATGATGATCCTCTTCGTGGGCGCGCTCGTCGGTTACGCGTTGCGGCCGTCCCGGGCCCCCTGGTGGGTTGCGGGGGTGCTTGCTGCGATCCCGCTGATCTTGCTGGCTCTTCTCGGCAGCAGCGTGAATATCGGCTCACGTCACGTGCTAGCCGTGACTGCCCTGGCCGCAGTCGGTATTGGAGCCTCGCTGCCGGCGATCCTGGCCACGCTGGGGGAAGGTCCGCGACGTTTCGCCATTGGCGCGATCAGCGTCCTGTTGGTCTGGCAGGCGGCGGCAGCGGCTGCTTCGTTTCCCTACTTCTTGGCCTATTTCAATCCGATCGCCGCGCATGATCCAGGCGCTTTCGTCGTGGATTCCGATCTGGACTGGGCGCAGGGGATCTTCGCACTCGAGGAGTTCTGTGCAGAACGAGGCATCGAGTCTCTGTACGTGTCTCTAAACGGATCTTCGGACCACTGTCGCTACAATCTCCCGGAG
>JBARTN010000219.1:0-3930 GCA_049645265.1 Polyangiales bacterium | reverse complement strand
AGGTCAGCCTCCACCTTCGCAATCCACTCCGCCTTGCTCACGGGTGGAAAGACGTTCATTCGCTCGTCGGAGTTGGGCACCGCAAAAGCTAGATAGACTAGAGAGATTGCAGCCGCAACGCGCCCTTGGCGGCGCTTTTGAATCCTAGCCCTCTGCCTCGCTCGTGCTCTCCCAAAACTCTTCGACGGGCCCGACGCGATCCTGGAGGTCCACATAGGCATCGCCCACGTTGACGAGCACGTAGCCCACGCCTTTGGCGCGCCCCAGGCGCGTCTGGATGCGCGCCAGCTCGATCACACTGATGCCTGAAGACACCACCACCATCACCCGGTGCGCGAGCCGGGCCGCGCGGCGCAACACCGGGCCGCTCAACGGGCCGTTCCAGGCCAGCGCGACACCCGTTACGGACCCAGGACCCGGCGTCGCGGATCGGTCCGGTGGATCGGATGGCCGAAGCCTGCGGAGCTCCTCCTCCTCGTTCCCGAGCAGCCTGACCGCGGCACTCATGACGGCGTTGGAGGCGCTCGAAGATGGCGATCCGGTTTGCACCTGAGCACCCAGTCCAGTGCGCGACGCGCTTGGATCGGTCACCACAGGCACGGGTCGCGTGAGTAGGAAGGCCTCCGCTTCGGTGCCTGCTTCACTAGCCGCCCCCTCTAGCGTGGGCACGTCGACGTTCGAAGCCGGCACCATCATGCGAACGGTCGCTCGCGCGCCGCGCTTGCGCCGAAACGGCTCGGGCTCACGAGACGGCCTGGGCGGCTCGGTCGAGCCTATCGCAGAGACCGTCGCGACGGTCGGAGGCGACGAGGAAGTGCCGGGCGCGCGGGACGACTGCACCGCGGGCAAGCCGATCATCGTCTTTTTGCGCGGCGGCCTCGAGGAGTATGCCGTCTTCACTTCGGCCTTCGGAGGGGGCGTGACGAACGGCGGTGCGGAGGGCGAGCTCCCAGGCGGCGGAACGAAACCCTGAATCGTCGGGCGCGCCGACGGCCTTGGCCCCGGCGGCACCGACACGCTCGCCTGCGAGGAGAGTCGACGCGGACGCGACGGCGGCGTCGAAGGTTGCGCCGCCGGTGCCGGCGTGATCACCGGAGCAGCGTTCGAGGCTATGCCTGCCCTGTCCCCGACGTCCAGAATCGCAGCTGCCAGCCAGGGCGCATCGGCGAGGCGCATCGCAAACGAACATGCGATCTCGCGCTCGACCTCGGTGGCGGGTACGACGAGGGTGCGTCCCGCCCCGTACATGCCGTAGTCCTCGAGCTCGTCGACGAAGTTGTCCAGGGCGCGCGGGTCTCGCGGCCACACGCTGGTGCCGAGCACGGGGCCATTGCCCCACCACGCAAGCTCACGGGGGGCTTCTACCGTCAGGGTTCTCAGCCTCCGTACGATGATTACGAGCGCGAAGATCAGCGCCGTGACGATCGGCAGCATCACGAGCATCAGCACATACTGCGGGGAGCGATGCGACTCCTCCGGCAACATCGGGGACGACAAGACGCGAAAGCCGGTCATCGGCCCGAGCGATGCATCCCGAAGCTCCGCTGCTCGCTCGGTGAGTTGCCGGAAGCGCTCGTCGGCTGCCTCCACCGCTCCGACGAGTTGACGAGCCTCCCCTTCGTCGGGCGAAAGCGATTCCATTTCCGCCTTGATCGTCTTCAGCAGGACCCGGAGCGCTGATTCTCGCTCCTTGACCGCCGCCAGCCCTGCGCGTGCGGTTGCGAGCTGCTGGTCGACAGAGGACCGCGCCGGATTGACGGCCATGGTTTGCTCGCCGAGCTCGGCCTTCTGGCCCTTCCTTTGTGCTTGTAGGCTTGCAACCCGTCCTTTCAGCGCCTGCACCCTCGGATGTTGCTCGCTCAACGAAGCGCGAGCGGAAGCAAGCTCGGACCGCGCCTGCGCAAGTGGCGAGTCGACGGGTGAGCCTCTTGTTGCGCTCGCGACCATTTGACGGGGCAGCTCCTTCTGCGCTTTTTCGAGCTCCCCGATGCGGGCCTGCTGAGCCAGCACCTCCACCGAGGCCGCCTCAGCTTGGGTGCGAAGAAGATCTGCGCGGGCCAAGAGCTGTTCTTTCTCTTGAATCACGTCGGTGTTGCCGGTCTCCTCTCGAAACACCTCATAGGCTGCGGCGGCTTCGTCGCGCTTCTCTTTGGCGTGCTCTAGCCCCAGCTGGTTCTCGGCGGTGAGGCGCTCGAGCCTCGCGTGGTTGAAGCTGGCTTGGCGGGCAAGAAACACATCGAGCACGGCTCGGGTCAGCGCCTCCGCCCGCTCAGCGGTCCTCTCCTCTCCGACGATCCGCATTGCTGCCTCTGCTTCGAGCGTGACCTCGATCTGGCTTTCGAGCTCGTCGAGCGACACGTCCCAGCTCAGTCGATCGCGCACCTCTCGAAGACGGCTCGGCGCCATCGCAGCGTCGATAAAAGCGTCTGGCGAGGGCTTCGCACCCTCGCGTTCCAGCTCTGGGGTCCCTTCGTACAAAAGCAGTGCCGAAGACTCGAAGATTTGCGGCACGAAGAAGGATCCAAGCAGCGCGAATACGGACGCGATCAGAAACGCCTTGAGCAAGCGCTTTCGATGGTCTCGAACAATCCACAGCAAGCGCCGCGGCTCGACCGGCAAGCCGGGGCGCCGTGGCTTTTCAGCCGACGCGTCCTCATCGCCAAAGTCGTACGTTGCGTCGTCCAAGTTGCGTCCTCTGCTTCCGTGAGCATGACCGTCGAGGCGCCCTTTGGGCAAGTCGACAAGCCATGTGAGGCTGCTAACGTCGCGGCCGACGATGCGCCCGTGGGTGGAAAAACTATTGGCCGCCTGGGGCATCGCCTGGGTGTCGCTACTGCTCGGACGGGCGATATGGCGACTCGCGCCGCTCGCGCTCGAACCGTGGACTCAGGACCTGATGACGAACGGTCAGAAAGGCATTTACATCGCCTGGCTCGCCGCCAATGCCTACTTGGAAGGCTACCGCGGGTTCCAACTGCGGTTCTCGCCGCGGGTCGTGTCCCGCGCCATCTATCTCGGTCAGAATCCTCGGCCACTCTGGGTCATTCTTGCGCTGCCGTTTTGCATGAGCCTCTTTCACTCGACCCGGCGGCAGATGACGGTGAGCTGGGTGTTCGTCGTAGCGATCGTTCTGCTGATCTGGTGGGTCCGTTCGCTGCCGCAGCCCTGGCGCGGGATCGTCGACGGGGGCGTCGTCCTTGGCCTCATGTGGGGCCTGGGCGTCATTTGGTGGCTCTTTCTTCGCTATCTCATGGGCGCGAAAATGCCCCCTCCGGGTGATATCCCGGTCGAAAAACCCGCACTACAGCGGCCTGCGCTGGGTTGAATCGTCATTTTTTTCGTAAAAGGGCGACCCAAGGCTACAGAAACCCTGTAAAACTCAGGCTGAACGGGCTCTCAGCCTTGGCATGAGGGTAGTCCAACCTGCACACTGGCACCTAAGGGGATTCAGGCCACACTTGGCCTCGCGAAAATGGGGAACGAGGATTCACAGAGGGGAATGCAATCCAGGCTAGTGCCATGGATTTGTGCGCTGATTGCGACGTTGCTGGTGTGGCTGTCTGGCTCGTTCGGTACGTCTGCGTCCGCTGAGCTTCCAATGACCGGCAACCCGGTTCTTCGCGAAGCGCAACACGCGGAATCGCACGCGGAACCGTCCGACGCAGACCTCGAAAAGATCGCGCGCATGCCACGCAGCATTTCCCCTTCGGACATCGAACCGAACCCGAGTGTTTCGGTCGGCTACCCCAACCGCGGCCTGCTGCGGTTCGGGATGCGGATCAACGATGATAAGGCCCTCAAGGTCAAGGTCGGTTCGCAAGACTCGCGCCACGCGACAGGCGAGCTCATTCGATTGATCGAACGCGCCGCCCACGAAGTTGCATTTCGCTACCCTCGCGCCGAGCTCACGGTCGGTGACCTCTCGCGACC
>JBARTN010000218.1:0-31084 GCA_049645265.1 Polyangiales bacterium | reverse complement strand
TTGCGATCATCGGCTACGGCTCCCAGGGCCACGCGCACTCGCTCAACTTGAAGGAGAGTGGCGTGGACGTTCGCATCGGTTTGCAGGACGGCAGCAAGAGCAAGGCCAAGGCCGAGGCGGCCGGGCTTTCGGTGAAGTCGGTGAACGACGCGGCCAAGGAAGCCAACGTGATCATGATCTTGGCGCCCGACACGTCGCAGCCGGCGATCTACGAAGAGCAGATCGCCCCAAACCTCGAGGCCGGCGACATGCTGATGTTCGCGCACGGCTTCAACATCCGGTACGGCACGATCGAGCCCCCGAAGGACGTCGACGTCACGATGGTCGCTCCAAAGAGCCCCGGTCACCGTGTGCGTGAGACCTATCAAGAGGGGGGCGGCGTGCCAGCGCTTCTGGCCATTCATCAGGACGCGACCGGCCATGCAGATGCGCTCGCCATGTCCTACGCGGCTGGAATCGGCTGTGCACGCGCGGGCGTGTTGACGACCACCTTCACCGAAGAAACCGAGACGGACCTCTTCGGCGAGCAAGCTGTTCTGTGTGGCGGCGCTTCCGAGCTCGTCAAGGCCGGCTTCGAGACGCTGGTCGAGGCAGGCTATCAGCCCGAGCTCGCATACTTCGAGTGCCTCCACGAGCTCAAGCTCATCGTCGACCTGATGTACCGCGGCGGGCTGAACTACATGCGCTACTCGGTGTCGAACACCGCCGAGTGGGGCGACTACGTGAGCGGGCCACGCATCATTGGCGAAGATAGCAAGAAGGCCATGAAGCAGATCCTCGCCGAGATTCAGGACGGCGCGTTTGCCAAGCGCTGGATCGAAGAGAACAAGAAAGGCCGCCCCGAGTTCAATCGGATCCGGCGTGCCGAGCAGGACCAGCGGCTCGAACAGGTCGGTGCGAAGCTTCGGTCGATGATGCCTTTCGTCGACCCAGTAGAAATCAAGCAGGGAGAGTAAGTCAGGCGTCGCTCGAGGCGGCGTCGGGAGAATGAATCATGCAACCCGATCACGTACGGATCTTCGACACAACGCTCCGAGATGGAGAGCAATCACCTGGCGCGACGATGACCTCGTCGGAAAAGCTAGAGGTGGCGAAGACCCTATCGCGGCTGGGCGTGGACATCATCGAAGCGGGCTTTGCGGCCGCTTCACTCGACGATTTGCGAGCCGTGAAAACGATCGCCGAGGCCGTGGGTGTGACGGGCGTGGAGGGTCGGCCGGCTTTGGAGCCGCCGACCATCTGTAGCCTGGCGCGGGCTCACAAACCTGACATCGACAAGGCCGCTGAAGCGATCGCCCCGGCCAAGCACGGCCGGATCCATACCTTCCTCGCGACATCGCCGATCCATCGCGAGCACAAGCTGCGGATGAGCCGCGATCAGGTGCTCGCCAAGATCAGCGAGATGGTCGCCTACGCGCGTAGCTTCTGCAAAGACATCGAGTTCAGCCCCGAGGACGCAGGCCGAACGGAGATGGACTTCCTCTACGAAGCGCTGCAGGCCGCGATCGAGGCCGGTGCGAGCACGCTGAACATTCCCGACACGGTCGGGTACACGATCCCCGAGGAGTTTGGCGGTCGCATCGCGATGCTTCGCGAGAACGTACCTGGCATCGAAAACGCCGTAATCAGCGTCCATTGCCACGACGATCTCGGTTTGGCGGTCGCCAACAGCTTGTCGGCGGTCCAGCACGGGGCACGACAGGTCGAGGTCGCGATCAACGGCATTGGCGAGCGAGCGGGTAATGCATCACTCGAAGAGGTCGTGATGGCGCTCCACGTGAGACGCGATCTCTTCGCGATCGAGACCAATATCGACACCACGCAGCTTACCCGTGCGAGCCGTTTGGTCAGCAAGGTGACGGGCATGGTCGTGCAGCCGAACAAGGCCATCGTGGGCGCTAACGCGTTTGCGCACGAAGCCGGCATCCACCAGGACGGCATGCTCAAGCACGAAGAAACGTACGAAATCATGCGTCCCGAAACGGTGGGCGCCGGAAAGACGCAGCTCGTCCTCGGCAAGCACTCGGGCCGGCATGCGTTCGCGAATCGGTTGGTCGAGCTCGGATACCCGATATCAGGCGACGGGCTCGACAAGGCGTTCGCGCGTTTCAAGAAGCTCGCCGACAAAAAGAAGCTCATCACCGACGCCGATTTGTTGGCGCTGGTCAGCGACGAGCTCTACCAACCAAAGGAGTTTTGGCGGCTCGACGCCATCCAGGTTAGTTGCGGCACCGGAATGCCGACGGCAACCGTCAAGCTCAGTGGACCTGACGGAGCGACGCAAACAGCGGCGGACGTAGGGACGGGCCCCGTCGACGCGGTGTACAAGGCCATCCAGTCTCTCGTGCACGTGCCCGCCACGTTGCTCGAGTACACCGTGCAGTCGGTGACGGAAGGAATCGACGCCCTTGGCGAGGTGAGCGTCCGCGTGGCACCCGACGAGGCCGGCGACGCCCCCCCCGACAAGATCAATCCGCAATACGAGCACTCTCGCGCGCGTGTGTTCCACGGCCACGGCGCACACACCGACATCATCGTCGCTAGCGCCAAGGCCTATCTCGCCGCAATCAACCGCATCCTCGCGACTAGAGAAGCCAGGCAAACCGAAAGCAAGGCAGCCGGAAGCGCTGCCTAACGAGCATCATGGAACCAAGAACACTATTTCAGAAGGTTTGGGACGAGCACGTCGTCGTTGAGGAGCCGGACAGGCCGGCGGTTCTCTACATCGATCTGCAACTCATTCACGAGGTGACGTCGCCGCAGGCCTTCACCGGCCTTCGTGAGCGCGGCCTCAAGGTTCGGTGCCCGGACAAGACCATCGCGACGATGGACCATTCGACGCCGACGCTACCGAAGGCGCTCTGGGTCATCGACGACCAGGCAAAGGCACAGCTCGGGCAGTTGGAGAGCAACTGTAAGGAGTTTGGTATCGAGCTCTACGCGCTCGGAGACAGCCGGAACGGGATTGTGCACGTGATCGGGCCGGAGCGGGGTTTCACGCAACCGGGCAAGACGATTGTTTGTGGCGACAGCCATACGTCGACCCACGGCGCGTTTGGCGCCCTGGCGTTTGGCATCGGGACGAGCGAGGTGGAGCACGTTCTGGCCACACAGTGCCTCTTGCAGCGGAAGGCAAAGACCCTCGAGGTGCGAGTCGAGGGCCAGCTCATGCCGGGTGTCACAGCCAAGGACATCATTTTGGCGCTCTGCTCGGAAATCGGCACGAGCGGCGGCACCGGCTACGTAATCGAGTTCACTGGATCGGCAATCCGAGCTCTCGACATGGAAGGCCGGATGACGGTCTGCAACATGAGCATCGAAGCGGGCGCGCGCGCTGGCATGATCGGTCCCGACGAAACGACATTCGAGTACCTCAAGGGGCGCGACCACGTGCCGCAGGGGGCAGACTGGGATGCAGCGGTCGAACGCTGGAGTCAGCTCCGCACCGAGGAAGGCGCGATCTTCGACAAGACCGTCATCATCGATGCCAACAAGCTCGGGCCGATGATCACGTACGGGACGAACCCTGGCATGGGTATGCAGATCAGCGAGCCCATGCCCACCACGGACCGCTTCGAGGACGTTTCGCAGCGGGCCGCATTTGAGAAGGCAATGGGCTACATGGACCTTCAGCCCGGGCAGCGCCTGCTCGGCAAAAAGATCGACGTAGTCTTCATTGGCTCGTGCACCAACTCCCGCATCAGCGACCTCCGTATGGCTGCAGGCGTGTTCAGCGGACGCAAGGTAGCGGACGGGGTGCGAACGCTCGTCGTTCCTGGCTCTCACGACGTCAAGAAGCAGGCCGAGGCCGAGGGGCTCGACCAGATCTTCAAAGAAGCAGGCGCCGAATGGCGTGAGCCCGGGTGCTCGATGTGTATCGCAATGAACGGCGACAACTTGGAGCCAGGGCAATACGCAGTCAGCACTTCGAATCGTAACTTCGAAGGACGTCAGGGCAAGGGCGGCCGAACGTTCCTCGCCTCCCCTCTCACCGCAGCCGCGTCGGCGGTGACAGGCGAAGTCACGGACCCGCGGAGCCTGCTGCTTTCTTGAAAGGTCGAGTCATGGCGAAATTCACTACACTCACATCGCATGCGGTTCCTCTCCCAGAGGAGAACGTGGACACCGACCAGATCATCCCCGCTCGTTTTCTCAAGGTCACCGACAAACATGGGCTTGGCGACAGCCTCTTCTGCGACTGGCGCTACCTCAAAGACGGATCGAACAACCCCGACTTCGTGCTCAACGAGGCGCCGTCGCAGGGTGCGCAGATTCTCCTCGCAGGCAACAACTTCGGCAGCGGATCCTCGCGAGAGCACGCACCTTGGGCGCTTGTCGGCTGGGGCTTTCGGGCGATGATCTCGACGGGTTTCGCAGACATCTTCAAGAGCAACTCGTTGAAGAACGGGCTGCTCCCAGTCGAGGTGAGCGACGCCGTGTACAAGGGGCTGATGGAAGCGGTTCAGCTCGACCGTTCTAAGAAAATCACGATTGACCTGCCGACTCAGTCCGTAACCTCCCTAGATGGGCTCGAAACCACCTTCCCCATCGACGCATTTTCCAAACACTGCCTTCTCGAGGGCATCGACCAGCTTGGCTACCTGCTGTCGTTCGACGATCAGATCACGCGCTATGAGCAGCAACGGACATAAGGCCACCGGCTCCGTCGTAGAAGTCTATGACACCACTCTGCGAGACGGTACGCAGATGGAAGGCATGAGTCTATCCTGCGATGACAAGCTTCGTATCGCGGAGCACTTGGATTCCGTCGGCGTGACTTTCATCGAAGGCGGCTGGCCGGGCTCGAATCCCAAGGACGTCGAATTCTTCGAGCGCGCGAAGGATCTGCCGTGGAAGAACGTTACGATCACAGCGTTCGGCTCCACCTGCCGGGCTGAGCTTCGCGCCGAAGACGACCCTCAGCTTCAAACCCTGATCGCAGCCGAAGCGCCAGTCTGCACCATCTTCGGCAAGACATGGAACATGCACGTCACGGAGGTGCTGCGTACGAATCTCGAGGAGAACCTGCGCATGGTCGAGGAGAGCGTCGCGTTTCTCAAGCAGAGCGGACGCCGGGTGATCTACGATGCGGAGCATTTCTTCGATGGTTACAAGTCCGATCCCGGGTACGCGATCGAGACTCTGCGGGCGGCTGCCCGTGCGGGAGCCGAGACTCTCACTCTCTGCGACACGAACGGTGGCTCGATGCCCTGGGAGATCGAGGAGATGATCAAGGCGGTCCAAGAGGCGCTTCCCGACGCGCGCCTTGGCATCCACGCCCACAACGACGGGGAGTGCGGCGTCGCCAACTCAGTTGCAGCCATTCGCGCGGGCGCGCGTCACGTCCAAGGCACCGTCAACGGGTACGGTGAGCGCTGCGGCAACGCGAACCTCTGCTCCGTCATCCCCGATCTGGAGCTCAAGCTCGGCCTCCAGTGTCTTCCGGAAGGCGGCCTCAAGCAGCTCCACGACCTCAGCCACTTCGTCGCGGAAATCGCGAACCTGAGCCCGAACGAACATGCAGCCTACGTTGGGCGAAGCGCCTTCGCTCACAAGGGCGGTGTTCACGTGTCGGCGATCCGACGTCATCCAGAGTCGTACGAACACGTCGACCCGACGCTCGTTGGCAACGAGTCGCGTGTCGTGGTCAGCGAGCTTTCGGGGCGAAGCAACCTGCTCAGCAAGGCCGAAGAGCTCGGTCTCGAAGTGAGCTCCGCGAGTGGGGGGCGAGTGCTGGAAAAGATCAAGGAGCTCGAATCCAAGGGCTTCGCCTACGAAGCTGCCGAGGCCTCGGTCGCAGTTCTGATGGCGCGCCACCAGGCCGATTACCGAGCTCCTTTTGAGGTGCTGGACTTTCAAGCCGGCGTCGGACGGCGTCGTGGTGGCGGCATGTTTGCCGAGGCTACGGTGAAGGTGAGGATCGGCGACGAGGTGGTGCACACCGCCGGCGAAGGCAACGGCCCGGTAAGCGCCCTAGACTCAGCACTTCGAAAGGCCTTGCGACCGTTCTTCCCCGAGGTCGCGGACATGCACCTCACGGACTACAAGGTTCGCATTCTCGACGGGCGGAGCGGAACCGGCGCGACGACTAGGGTGCTCATCGACAGCCAATCATCTCATGACAGCTGGAGCACCGTCGGCGCATCGAGCAACATCATCGAGGCGTCGCTCCAGGCGCTCGTCGACAGCATCGAGTACGGTCTTTCGCTGGAGCGCGCGAGGCACGAAGGGCAGCCGGAAGCCACCGTAGCGCGGACTTAGCCATTGCCCTCGAGACGCGCGCCGTGCATCATGGCCGGCCGCACAGGTAACAGGACATGAAAGCCAAGATCACACTCCTTCCCGGCGACGGCATCGGGCCCGAAATCGTAGATGCGACTCGCCAAGTGCTCGAAGTCATCGCGAGCAAGTCAGGTCACACGTTCACGTTTTCGACGCATCTGATCGGCGGCATCGCGATCGACGAAACAGGCGTGCCACTGCCGGACGACACCATCGTCGGCTGCCGGAGTGCGGACGCCGTCCTGCTCGGTGCGGTGGGCGGGCCAAAATGGGACGACCCCAATGCCGAAGTTCGACCGGAGCAGGGGCTCCTCGGAATGCGAAAAGCACTGAAGCTCTTCGCCAACGTGCGTCCCGTGAAGCTCTTCCGAGGCCTCGAAGCCGCCTCCCCTCTCAAAGCCGAGCGACTCCGTGGCGTGGACCTCGTCTTCATCCGGGAGCTGACGGGCGGTATCTACTTCGGGCAGCCAAAGGGCAAAGAAACCAAGAACGGCCTACGCACGGGCTTCGACACGATGGTGTACGACGAGAGCGAGATTCGCCGCATCGTCGAGCTGGCTTTCCAAGTGGCCAGAAAGCGTGGCGGGCACGTCACCTCCATCGACAAGGCCAACGTGCTCGCGACGATGCAGGTTTGGCGCGAAATCGCCACCGAGGTGGGCAAAGAGAACCCCGACGTTCGTCTCGACCACCAGCTCGTCGACTCGGCGGCCATGCGGCTCGTCACCGAGCCTTCTTCGTTCGACGTGATCGTGAGCGGCAACATGTTCGGTGACATCCTCTCGGACGAGGGCGCTGTCTTGACAGGCTCGCTCGGGCTGCTCCCGAGTGCATCACTTGGCGAGGGCACGCTGGGCCTGTACGAGCCCATCCACGGCTCGGCGCCTGACATCGCCGGGAAGGGGATCGCAAACCCGCTCGGCACTATTTTGAGCGCGGCGATGTTGCTTCGGCACAGCCTCAACCTCGACGAAGATGCGAAAACAATTGAAGACGCAGTCCAGAAGGTCCTCGACAGCGGCCTCAGGACGGCAGATTTGGGCGGCGGACAGCGTTCGCTCGGGACCACGGAAATGGCTGGCGCAGTCGTGACCGCCATCGAAGCCACCTAACGAAAGGACCGACATGCCGCGCAAACGCGTTAGCCGCTTGTTCGACCTCAAGGAAGACGACCATGGACGCAAGTACATGGAGGTCTATCTCGATGGCATCGCGCTTTTGCGCTTGGTGCTGAGCAACAAGGGAACGGCGTTCAGCTACGAAGAGCGCGTAGCGCTTCGGCTCGGTGGCCTTCTTCCGCCCCAGTACAACACGCTCGAGCAGCAAATCGAACGCGTCTACGAGGGCTTCGTCCAGGCGCCGACCGACATCGACAAGTACCAGTACCTTCGCGCTGTGCAAGAGCGGCAGGAGATTCTCTTTTACGCCTTGCTCGAAGAACATCTCGACGAGATGTTGCCCATCGTCTACACGCCGACGGTCGGCGCCGCAGTGCAGCAGTTCAGCGCGCTCTACCAGAACCCGCGAGGTCTTTCGTATTCGCCGCTCAACATCGACCGGGCCGATCAAACGCTCGAGTGCTACCCGATGGAAGACGTCCGCATGATCGTCGCGACGGACTCCTCCGCGATTCTCGGGATTGGCGACCAAGGGTATGGTGGCCTGGCAATTCCAATCGGAAAGATGGCGCTCTACACCGTCGGCGGCGGCGTGAGCCCGTTCCACACCATGCCGGTGGCGCTCGATGTGGGCACCGATCGCATGGACCTGATCAACGACCCAAACTACTTGGGCGTTCGTCAGAAGCGGCTCCGCGGAGACGACTACTACAAGTTCCTCGACCAATTCGTCGATGCGGTTTGGAAGCGCTGGCCCGATGCCGTGATCCAGTGGGAGGATCTTTCGAAGACTGCGGCCTTCACGGTGCTCGAGCGGTACCGCGACCGTGGGCCTTCATTCAACGACGACATTCAGGGAACGGGCGCGGTGGCGCTCGCGGGCATCCTGGCAGCGTGCCACCTCCGCAACGAAAGCCTGAAGGACGAGATCTTCGTCATTCATGGCGCAGGCGCCGGCGGGGTCGGCGTGGCATGGGCGATCCGCGAAGGCCTGGTTCGAGCCGGCCTGAGCCGTGCGGAAGCAAAATCGCGGGTGTTCGTGCTCGACTCCCAGGGCCTTCTTGTCACCGACCGCGACATGGAGGAGTACAAACGCGGCTTTGCGCATGACCGCGCGATCACCCGGGATTGGAAGTTCGAAGGCGACACACCCGACTTGGTCGAGACGATTCGCAATGCCGGAGCCACGGTTCTTTTGGGCCTCTCCGGTAGGCCGGACGCGTTCAACGAGGAAGTCGTCCGCGCCATGGCCGACAATCACAAGTGGCCGATCATCTTTCCGCTCTCCAACCCCACGAGCTCGGCGGAAGCCAAGCCCGTCGACATCTTCCGCTGGACCGATGGTAAAGCGATTGTTGCGACCGGCAGCCCCTTCGACCCGGTCATGATGGGCGGCGTCACGCACCCAATCGGCCAAGGCAACAATGCCTTCATCTTCCCGGGTCTCGGTTTCGGCGCAATCGTGAGCGACGCCAAGTCGATCACGGACGGCATGGTTTTGGAAGCATCCCAAGCGTTAGCCGACTACACCATCGAGAAATACGTCGAAGGCGGCCTCATCTACCCACCGATCAACGACCTTCAAGAAACCTCAGTCCGAGTGGCGACGGCCGTCGTGAAACAAGCCATCGCCGATGGCGTAGCCCGCCGAGCGAACATCCCCGAAGACATCGAGTCGTTCGTCCGAGAGCGCTTCTGGCACCCGACTTACTTACCGTTCGTCCGTGGCCAACTCAGCTAGGGACACGCTCCCGACCAAGGCGGCCTAATGTTGTGTTTTCGCGGTGTGCCGCATAGCGCCGTGTTATCTCTCAGGTTTTTGGGGTATAGCGTGTCCCCATGGACATTGCCGTTGCGCTATTTGAGCGGGTCACCGCGCTGGATGCGGTGGGGCCTTATGAAGTGCTTCAACGCCTTCCTGGGGTGGAGGTTCGTTTCGTCGGGCATCGCAAGGGAGAGGTTCGATCCGACAATGGGTTCTTGGGGCTTACGGTGGATTATACGTTCGACGAGGTGAGCAACCCCAACATACTCTTGATTCCAGGTGGGATTGGGACGCGCGCCCTCGTGCATGATGAAGTGATTCTCGATTGGATTCGCAACGCGCACGAGACGAGTCAATTCACGACCTCCGTGTGCACGGGATCATTGCTCCTCGCAGCCGCGGGCTTGCTGAAGGGGCGGAAGGCAACGACCCACTTCTCCGCACGACCCTTGCTCCTGAAATATGGCGCTACTCCGACGGAAGAACGCGTAGTTCAAGAAGGGAAAATCATCACTGCCGCTGGTGTCTCGAGCGGGATCGACATGGCATTGCATCTCGCCGAACAACTCACCGACGCGACGACCGCGAAAGCTCTGCAGCTGATGATCGAGTACGACCCCCAGCCCCCGCACGACGCTGGCGCGCTCCACAAGGTCGACGCGAGCGTACTCGCCCGAGTCCAAGAGCTGGCGAAGCTCAAGAACTGATTCAGTGTCACCGAAAACGTGGAGCGTGGACCCGTCTGCCCCACCCCGCCGCCCCCACGCGAGCGCCTGCCTAGGAGAGGGCGCCGCCGTCGGCTCGGATTTCGGTGCCGTTGATGTAGCGGGCGTCGTCGGAGGCGAGGAAGGCGATGACAGATGCGGCGTGTTTGGGCTTGGCGAAGCCTACGAAGGGCATGGCGCCTTTTAGCAACTCCATGTCGGCACCTTCGGGGGCTTTGAAGTCGCCGTGAAGGGACGTCGCGATGCCGCCGGGCACTACGCAGTTTGCGCGAAGGCCCTGCTTCACGTACTCCTGGTAAAGGGCGCGGGTCATCGAGAGGACCCCTCCCTTCGATGCCGCGTAGGCACTCATCCAGGGGTGGCTGCCCAGCGCCGCGGTCGAAGAGCAATTCACGATTGCACTGAATCGGTTTTTCAGCAGATGCGGAAGCGCGGCATGGTTCACGTAAAACGTGCCGTTGAGGTTGATGTCGATGATCTGGTGCCACTGATCGAACGTCATCTGATGCGTGTGATAGGTGCGAAGGACGCCCGCGCAGTGACACAATGTGTCGAAGCCGCCCATGTCTTCTGCGGCCTCGTCGATCACCTCCTTGACGCGAGCGCCGTCAGCGACATTACACTCGTAGACCCAGGCTTTGACTCCCTGCGCTTCGGCGATCTGCTTGGTGACCGCCAGCCCCTCGGCATTGATGTCGATGAGGGCAACGTTGCCACCCTCCTCGGCGATGCGCTGGGCGGTGGCCTGGCCGATGCCCGCGGCCGCGCCGGTGATCACGACATTCTTTCCTTCAAACCTTTTCATCGTACTTCTCGCTCCTCCTTGCTGGTCGCTAGTAACCGTGGAGCTCCGCCCAACGCTGTCGGTGCTGGGAAGGCATTCCAAACGTCATGTAGGTTGCTTGTGCACGCTTCAGGTAGAAACCAATGTCGTGCGCATCGGTCACCCCGATGCCGCCATGCATTTGGATGGCTTCCTTCGCGGCGTGCATGAAGGTTTCGGACGCCATCGCCTTCGCGAGCGACGCCAAGCGCGGAACGTCATTTGGCGACTCGTCGATCGCCCTCGCGGCGGCCAGCACGACCGAACGTGTCAGCGCGATGTCCGTGTACACCGACACCGCGCGGTGCTGAAGCGCTTGGAAGGAGCCGATGGGCACGCCAAACTGCTCGCGTTCCTTGATGTAGTCGATGGTGTCGGCGAAGGCCTGCTCCGACGCGCCAAGCATCTGCGCCGCCAGGCCCACCGAAGCGCGATCGAAAACCGACTCCAAGAGGATCGCGCCCGCGTCCAGCTCGCCGACCACCGCATCGCTCTTCACCAGGACGCGTTCGAGTCGCACGATGGCGGCGTTCAGGCCGTCCATGCGAGACTGTCGCGTGACCGTGACGCCTGGCTGCGCCGGATCGATCAGGAACAGCGTGTACCCGGTGTCCGACGTTGCCGCCGATACGATGATCCGATCGGCGAGGTGCCCGTCGAGCACCTGTAGCTTCTCCCCGCTGAGCTCGAATCCGTTGCGCGACTTCTTTGCAACCGTCGCCGGCTTCGACGCGCCTCCCCGGCTGCCAGTCTCTTCGTAGCCGATTGTGATGAGCGTTTCGCCGGCGGCGACTCCAGACAACAGCGCCTTCTTCTGCTCCTCGCTGCCCCCGAGAAGCAGCGCTTGGGTGCCGAGCAACAGGGTCGACACGAAGGGCTCGGGCATCAGCTCGCGCCCGCTTTGCTCGAGAACGACCGAGAGGTCGAAGAAGCCAAGCTCCATGCCCCCATATCGCTCGGGAATCTGCAGACCAAGCCAGCCCAGGTCCGCCATCTCGTTCCAAAGCTCGCGAGAGAACCCGATTTCATCGTTCGAATCCCGGAAGGTTCGAATACGCGCAGCCGGCGCACGCTCGCGAATGAAATCGTGGGCCGTCTTCGAAAGCATCTTCTGCTGTTCATTCAGGAGAAGAAACGGGGCCCTAGCCTCTGTCATTTCTTCCCCTCCGGCAGGCCGAGCGCCCGCTTGGAGACGATGTTCTTTTGAATTTCGGACGAACCGCCTTCGATCGTGCTTGCACGCGACCGCAGCCAGTCACGGGTGTACTGAAGATCATCCTCGTCGAAGCCCGGCCCTTCCCAGCCGAGGCCCTGCGTGCCCGCGACCTGCATTCCGAGCTCGAATCGCTTCTGCTTGAGCTCAGAGCCCACGATCTTGGTGATCGAGCCCTCGGGCCCGGGGGTGCCCGACTCGGCGCTCTGTTGAATGCGAGCAAGCGTGAGGTGGAACGCCTCTTCGAGCATCCCGAGCGCCGCCAGCTCATCACGAAGTAGTGGATCGGGGATGGCGCCTGCGGGCACAGCCAAGTGCTTTCGTGCCCTGGCCACGACCTCGCGCTGCGCGGAGCCGGGCTGGCGTGCGATCGAGCGGCCGATGGAGGAGCGTTCGTGCCCGAGAATCGCTTTCGCAATCGTCCAGCCTTCGTTCTCGGTGCCCACGAGATTCCCGGCGGGTACGCGGACGTTGTCGAAGAAGGTTTCGCAGAACGGCGAATAGCCGCTGATTAGATCGATGCGGTGCGCCGTGATCCCTGGCGTATCGAGATCCACCAAAATCACCGAGATCCCCATTTGCTTCTTGGTCGTGTTCGGGTCCGTCCGCGTGAGGCAATAGATCCAATCGCTCAGGTCGGCGTGCGAAGTCCAAATCTTTTGGCCATTCAATACGAACTCGTCGCCGTCGCGCAGCGCTTTGAGCTGTAGGTTCGCGAGATCGGACCCGGCATTGGGCTCGGAGTAGCCCTGGCACCAACGCACCTCACCGCGGGCAATGCCCGGCAAGTGTTGCGCCCGCTGAGCATCGTTACCGTATTCGAGCAGGACCGGACCAAACATTGCGAGACCCTGCCCCGCGACCGGACGCGGCACACCGAGCGCCTCCATCTCCGCGTGGATGATGTTCTCCTGCTCGCGACGGAGGCCCCCGCCGCCGTATTCCTTCGGCCACGCCGGCGCCGTCCAGGATTTCTCGATGCCGAGGTCACGCCAGCGCAAGAGATCGGGATCGGTCTCCTCGCATTTGGATCCGCCCCAGTAGCCTTCGAACGGCCCGCTGCCGCTGGTCCCCCAGAGCGACTTCGGCGCGTTCTCACGAACCCAAGCACGCGCTTCGGCGCGAAATGCTTCCAAGTCAGTCACGCGGCCACTCTGCTGCTCCGGCCTTCTTCATGTCGAGGGCGACGTCCTCGATCATGTCTTCCTGGCCGCCAACGGTCTTCATCCGGCCGAGCTCGACCAGAATGTCGGTCGACTTGAGGCCGTACTTTTCTGCAGCTCGCTTCGCGTGAAGCAAAAAGGACGAATAGACGCCGGCATAACCGAGTGTGAGCGAATCACGATCGACGCGGACCTTGTGGGTCATCAACGGGTAGACAATCTCTTCGGCGACATCCATCAGCTTCCACATGTCGACCCCCGTCTCGACGCCCATCCGGTGAAGGACGGCAACGAATGCCTCGAGTGGCGTATTGCCGGCACCTGCACCCATGCCAGCCGCCGAGCCATCGATGCGTGCGGCACCGGCCTCGATTGCCGCAAGCGAGTTCGCAATCCCCATGTGCATGTTGTGGTGACCATGGAAACCGACCTCGACGTCGGCATCGAGCTTTTCGCGAAGGAAGCCTACCCTGGCCGTTACGTCGTCCGGGAGCATGTACCCCGCCGAATCGGTGACGTAGAGGCAGTTCGCGCCGTAGCCCTGCATGAGCTTGGCCTGCTCGAGGAGCTCCTCCGGGCCGATCATGTGAGCCATCATCAGGAATCCCACAGTGTCCATTTCCATCTTGGCGCCGAGGGCAATGTGCTGCTCCGAAACGTCGGCCTCAGTGCAATGCGTGGCCACACGAATCGTCTGCACCCCGCAATCGTGGGCCATCCGCAGGTGATCGACTGTTCCAATCCCCGGAATCAGCAAGGCGGAGATCTTGGCGCTCTTCATCTTGGGCACGACCGCTCGGAGGTACTCCTCGTCGCTCGCTGCCGGAAAGCCGTAGTTCACCGAGGCTCCGCCGAGCCCGTCGCCGTGCGTCACCTCGATGAGCGGTACGCCCGCCGCGTCGAGGGCCGTCGCCACCTCGATCATTTGCGCCGGCGTGAGTTGGTGGCGCTGGGGATGCATCCCATCGCGCAGGCTCATGTCGTGGAGCCTGACCTTTTTACCCTCGAGATTCATGCTGCCTCCGCGCGCTGAATTTCTTCGGCGATGAGCTCGGCTGTCCGCAAGCCCGCGGCCGTCATGATGTCGAGATTGCCGGCATACTTCGGCAGGAAGTCACCGAGCCCTTCGACCTCCATGAAGAACGACACGCGATTGCCATCGAAGACGGGGCCGTTCTTGAGAGTGTACCCGGGAACGTACTTCTGGACCTCGGCGATCATCTGCTGAGCCGATTCGATGATCTCCTTTTGCTTCGGAGTGTCCTCGGTGAGACAGTGAATCGTGTCGCGCATGATGAGCGGCGGCTCCGCGGGATTGATGATGATGATCGCCTTGCCGCGCTTCGCGCCACCAACGACCTCCACGCCCCTGGCCGTGGTGCGCGTAAACTCGTCGATGTTCTTGCGCGTTCCCGGCCCTGCCGACTTCGACGAGACGGTCGCGATGATCTCCCCGTACTCGACAGGCTGAACGCGGCTCACGGCTGCAACCATGGGAATGGTCGCCTGACCGCCACAGGTCACCATGTTCACGTTTTGCTCGGAGCGCCCAACCATCTCGCGAAGATTGACAGGCGGCACACAAAAGGGGCCGATGGCGGCGGGCGTGAGGTCGACCATCCTGACGCCGTACTTCTTCACGAATTCATTGTTCGACGCATGCACGTAGGCGCTCGTCGCGTCCCAGGCGATCTGTACTTTGTCCTCGGTGATGTGCGGCTCCATGCCCTTGACGCCCTCAGCGGTCGTCTTGAGGCCGAGCTCCTTTGCTCGCCGTAACCCTTCGGATTCAGGATCGATGCCAACCATCCAGATCGGCTCGATGATTTCGCTTCGAAGCGCCTTGTAGAGCAGGTCGGTGCCGATGTTCCCGGAGCCGATAATCGCTGCCTTCACTTTCGTCGTCATCTCTGCCTACTCTCCTAAGTGAACCGCACCGAAGCGGTCCCGACCCCTTCGACTTCGAGGCGCATCTCGTCGCCCGCAACCACGGGTTCGAGGGGCACCAGCGAGCCGGAGAGCACCACATCGCCTGCATCCAAGCCGATGCCGAATTTCGAGAGGGTATTGGCGAGCCAGCTCACGCAGTTGAGAGGCGAGTCAAGCGCCGCGGAGCCCAAGCCCTCGCTCAGCAGCTCGCCGTTTTTGTAGACCCGCATCTTTAAATTCGGAAAATCGAGCCCCTTGGGGTCGGCGTGCTCGTCACCCAGGACGAACAAGCCACAGCTTGCGTTGTCGGCGACGGTGTCCTGGATTTTAACCTGCCAGTCATGGACACGACTGTCGACGACCTCGAAACAGGCCATCACATACTCGGTCGCGTCCAGGACATCGTCGTTGGTGACGCCGGGCCCCTTTAGGTTCTTGTTGAGCTTGAAGGCGATCTCCCCTTCGGCGCGCGGCTGGATCAACTGCTCGCTGATCGGCATCGGCCCGCCGTTGGGATACATCATCTTGTCCGTGAGGTACCCGAAGTCTGGCTGAAAGACGCCGAGCATCTCCTGCACGGCCCGGCTGGTGACACCGATCTTCTTGCCGATGATCTTTTCGCCGTCGTCCTCGATACGACGATTCACCATCCGCAGGGACACGTGATACGCGTCTTCGATCCGAATTTCCGGCCAGCGCTCGGTGAGCGGAGTCAGCGTTCGGCGCTCCCGCAAGGCATCGAACAGCTCGTCTCCGAGCTGCTCGATTTTTTGTCGTCTCGCCGCATCATCCATGCCTACTAGATGAAGAAATCCGAGTTGCTCTGGCCGAAGAGGACGCCACCCATGTTGGCAGCCGGTCCATCGGGCCCGTTTGCATGATGCAAACGAATCGCGTGGATATCTTGGAAGTGACGGTTGACGGGGTGGTCTTCGAAGGCTGCGCGCGCACCGCAGGCGACAAACAGCTGTTCGACCACCTCCGTCGATACCCGGACCGCGCGGGCCGAGTCGTTTCGAAAGTGAACGCGTCGATCGAGTGGGATCTTCTCTCCCTTTTCGAGATATCCGAACATCTCTTGAAAGTTGCGTCGCAAGGTCAAGACCTCACGGTCGAGCGCTGCCGTGGCTTCTGCGGCGACCATGCTGTTGGTGAACGAGTCCTTGGCTTTGCCGCCCGTCGCCTGAGAGACCTTCGTCTTCATGAAATCGATGTATGCGTCCAGCGCGCCAAAGGCGGCCCCAACCGCAGGGGTCGAGACAGAGCGCACGTGAATTTGTCCAAATGGATACCTGTAGACCGGGGATGGATTGATTTCGTTGCCCGGGCTCTTCTGCCTAAATCCGTCCGAGAACTTGTGCATGCGATGGTCGGGAACGAAAGCGCCATCGACGACCACATCTTTGCTGCCGGAACCTCGCAAGCCCGACACATGCCAGTTGTCGATTATTTCGTAATCGGAACGCGGCACGAGGAAGGTTCGCATGTCGGGGGGCTTGCCTTCTTCGCTCGGGACGAAGCCGCCGAGAAACGCCCACTCGCAAAAATCACAGCCACTCGAAAACGACCAGCGACCACTGAGCTTCACGCCTCCATCGACCCACTCCGTCTTCCCGACCGGCATGTACGACGAGGAGATCAGTGTTCTCGGATTCTCGAGCCAAACCTCGTCTTGGGCGTTCTCGGAAAACAGCGAGAGCTGCCACGAGTGTACGTTGAGTACGCCATAGACCCATGCGCTGGAGGCACAGCCGCGCCCGAGCTCGAGTTGCAAGTCGAAGATGATGGACGGGTCCATCTCATAGCCGCCATAGCGTTTGGGTTGGACGACTTTGAAGAACCCGAGCCGATGGAAATCCTCGATCGTCTCGTCTGGAAGCCGTCGCAGCTCGCAGGCTTTGTTGGAGCGCTCCTGCAGCTTCGGCACCAGATCTCGGGCACGCTGAATCAGCTCGTCGCGCGTCGGGATGGGGCTCTGGTCTCCGTCCATGGTGCTTTCTCCAGGGGCCATTGGCTCGCGCCGCGGGCGTTTGATGGTTTCTACATTCAACGCTTTACAGATGCTCCGCCTCAGTCCATAAACTAGAACGTGTTCTAGCCTATGGGCGGGCACAAGTCCAGTGGACCTCTATCGATCATAGAGCTCCGCCAGGGACCCCGAAAGGACGCTGTTTCATGCCGATACCGACTGGTCTCAGAGCTATCGACCTGATGATGAACATCCCCGACGGGGACCCAACGGCCTGGTACGAGTTCATCAAGCCGTTGCTGCTCGATGAGGAGAGCCGGAACCAGTTCAAGATGCCAGCACAGTACATGTTCAAGGACATCCCGGAAGTTGGCGATCAGAAAGACTATGTCCAACACGCGATCGGCGAAATGGACACATGGGGCGTCGAGCAGGCGATGCTGGGCGTGTCCGGGCCGAACTCGACGAACCTCGAAGCTTGCCAGAAGCGCCCCGATCGTTTTTTTCCGTCTTACGGTGCGAATCCGAACAACGGCATGGAGGAGGTTCGGAAGATTCGACAGCTGCACAAGGACCACGGTCTCAAGGCCGTGACGGGATTCCCTTCCGGCCTCTGTCCGCAGGTCCCGCTGAACGACAAAAAGTACTACCCGATTTACGCGACCTGTGTTGACCTGGACATCCCGATTTGCCTCTGCGTTGGCGTGCCAGGCCCACGCATCCCGATGGCGCCGCAAAAGGTCGAGCACATCGACGAGGTGTGCTGGTTCTTCCCGGAGCTCAAGTTCGTGATGCGCCACGGGGGCGAGCCCTGGGTCGACCTCGCGGTGAAGCTGATGCTCAAGTACCCCAACCTCTACTACAGCACGAGTGCCTTCGCTCCGAAGCACTACCCGAAACCGATCATCGACTACGCCAACACGCGCGGCGCGGACAAGATCATGTACGCCGGCTACTTCCCGATGGGGCTCTCCCTCGAGCGTATTTTCACCGAAATGCAGAACGTGCCCTTCAAAGATCAGGTCTGGCCGAAGTTCCTTCGCGAGAATGCGATCCGCGTGTTCAAGCTCGACGCTTGATCCGAAATGCCTGAAACGGATATCGCACGAAGTCGGGCGGCACGAATTCCTTGGTCGCGTCTTCGACTCGGAAGCGGTCCGTGATCGTCTCGTCTAGCTCGAAGGCGCGGGCGTGGGTCGTGAAGAGCAGCTCGCCCTTCTTGTCGAGCGAGCTCATGGCGTCATTGAGCAGGCTCTTATGGTCTTTGTGGATGTTGAACGCGCCTTTGCTCATCTTGGATCGTGAGAACGTGGGCGGGTTGATGAAGATCCAGTCGTAGCTGTTCCGGTCCCGGGCGATCCAGCGAGTGGCATCGTCGCGGATGAATCGGTGCTTTGCCGGGTCTATGCCGTTGGCTTCGAAGTTCTTCTTGCCCCAGTCCAGATAGGTGTTCGACAGGTCGACGCTGCTGGTCTGCTTGGCTCCGCCGACGGCTGCCGCGACACTGACCGAGCAGGTGTAGGCGAAGAGGTTGAGCATGCGCTTACCCTTGCAGTGCTCCTGGGCGTAGGCGCGGACCGTGCGGTGATCCAAGAAGAGGCCGGTGTCGATTCGGTCTTCCACGTTGACCACGAAACGGAGGTCACCTTCGCTCACGACCATGTCGCTGTCTTGCTGTGAGATGCGCGCGTACTGGTCGCCTTGATCGTGCTTGCGTCGAACCTTCACCACCAGGTCGCCGGGATCTATTCCAAGCGCCTCGGGAAGTGTCAGCAAGACATCTTGCACCCGTTGCTTGGCAAGATCGTCGTCCGCATCACGTTCTTTCTGGAAGATATGAACCACGGCTTTCGAGCCATAGCGGTCGACTGCGACGTGGTATTCGGGAATGTCGGCATCGTAGATCCGGTAGCATTCGATTCCATTGCGCTTTGCCCATCGCCCCCACTTCTTCTTGTTCTTCTTGATCCGGTTGGCGAACATCGACGCCTTCTCGCTCGGCTTTCGCCAGGCGGGCGGCTTGGCGGACTCGCCACCCATCGCTCCGCGCACTGGGATCTCCACTAGGCGACATTCAATCGCGCCATTGTAGAGGACGTGCCGGCGCGCGGGCCGAAGGCCGAGGTGTTTGAGGTTTCCTCCATGGGCCGCGAACACGTAGGCGGTCCATCCGTCGAAGGCGCGCTTGAGGGCATCTCCCAGCGACTGATAGAACAAAAAGAGGGTGCCCTCGTCGCCGAGCCGATGACCATAGGGCGGATTGCACACCAAGATGCCCGCGTCGGTCGGTCTTTCGACTTCGTAAAGCTCTTTGACCGCAAGCGAGACGTGCTGTTCGACGCCTGCCGCCGCGAGGTTCTCTCGGACGTAGGACAGCGCCTGCTCGGATGCATCGCAGCCGAAGATCCGCGCCGGACATGCCGCCCTTCGAGCCGTCAACGCCGCATCCCGTTCCGCTGCGAATGCCGAAGCGTCGTGCTTACGCCACTGTTCGAAGCCGAAACGCTCGCGCAAGAGCCCCGGCGCGGCGTTCGTCGCCATCAAGGCCGCTTCGATCAAAAACGTGCCGGACCCGCAGGTCGGGTCCATGAGTGCCAGTCCTTGGCGGGCCGCCTCGGGCCATCCGGCAAGATAGAGAATCGCCGCGGCCAGGTTTTCCTTGAGAGGCGCCTTCCCGCCCGCCTTGCGGTAGCCACGCCGGTGCAACGCCTCCCCGGAGAAATCGAGAGCAAGCTCGTGGTGCCGTTCACCGATGTGTAGGTGAAGGCGAATCGCGGGGGCTTTCTTGTCGATGCTCGGACGCGAGCCTGCATGGTCTCGAAAGCTATCGACGATTGCGTCCTTCGCGCGTTGCACCCAGTAGTGCGAAGGAAAGGGGCTCTTCGGGGCCTGAGAGCTACCGATCGCAAAGGTCTGCTTGGCGTCGAAATGCTCCCACCAGGGAACCGCTCGGAGAGCCTCGTAGAGCGCCGCATCATCCTCGGCGTCCAGCTCCAGGATCGGGAGCAAAATCCGTGAGGCCACGCGTGACCACAAGCAAAGGCGGTAGCCTTCCTGCAGGCTCGCGAGCACATGCACCGCGGTCGGACGCACGTCGGCGACCTCGATGTCCAGGTCCTTGACCTCCTGCATGAGCGCGTTCTCGCAGCCCTTCGGACAAGGAAGCACCCATCGAAATCGCTGAGCAGAGTTGATGCGCCCTCGCTTAGTCCGTCAAGAGGAGCTCAGTCGTCTTGTCGATGTCCGAGAGAAGCTGGGACCCCTCGTGCAAGCCACCGGCCCAGCCTACGAAAGAAGCAAACCAGACATTTTGCAGAATCGAAGCAATCGTGCGCTCGCGTTCGTCGACGTCCCCGCCCCACTCTCCCTGCTCGGACGCAGCCTCGCCACGAATTGCAGCCATGACCATCGCTGTAATGAGCGCATGGAAGCTGGCGACTCGCTCCGTGATGTTCGGGTCACCGGAGGCCAGGGATCGAACCAGGGCCTTTGCGAGATTGGGCCGACGCAAAAGCCCCTTGGTGAGCGCCGAGAAGACGAAGTGCACGCGTTCCCGCGAGCCTTCGCCGGGAACGGGCTTTTTGCCGATCTTGGCCACGAGCTTTTCGCTCTCCTGCTCGAGGGCTGCGATGAGGATTTCTTCTTTGCTGGCGAAGCGCTTGTAGACCGTGCCGAGCGCAACCTGGGCACTGGCCGCGACGTCCCGGAGCCGAACGGCCTGGTATCCGTCCCGCTCCGCCAGTGCGACGGCCGTTTCAACGATGCGCTTGGCTCGATCATCCATGGTCAATATCCAACCTCTGCCTGGGGCATGTAGAACTTCTGATACCAGCGGCGCAAGGCTCCCACATCGCCATCACCATCGCAGAGAATCGGTCGCGTTCGATACTTTTTGTTTTCCCAAATCGCAATGTCTTCCTTGAAGCCGACGATGATGTTCTCGCGGTACCCTTCCTGAAACTGTTCTTTGCCCTCTTTGAGGTTCGAGATGTCGATCATCGCGCCGATTCGAACGTGAACGCGGTTCTTGTCAACGGGCGTGTGGCACAGAAGCATGATGTTCGGCAGCACGCTCTGCATCTTGGTGAGCATGTAGGCGGGTCCGTAATACGTGGATTGGAGCTCGAAGTGATCTTCGCCTCCGCCGCGCGGATAGGCGACGCCCTTCACCCTCTGGATGCCGATGTGATCTTTGAATTCGTTTCCGAATTCGTTGGCCCAGGTGCCATGCACCGGACCGAAGTGTCCCTTGTCTGCCAGGTTCTCGACGATTTCTTTCGGGTGCGTCTTGATGTCGATCAATGCCGCGCCCCAATCGGTCCAGCCCTCACTGCCATACTCGGGGATGTCGGGAATCTCCCAGGTCGGCTCTTCGCCTTCGACGCGAGCGTTCCACATGAAGGTCAAACCGTTGTGCTCCTGCACGGGGCGGTTCTTCACGCAGGCGCGCGGCGGAATCCGTTTGGCATAGGGGACGTCCACGCACTTGCCCGTCTGGTCGAACCGCCAGGCATGGAATGGGCACTGGATCGTCTCGCCAACCACTTTGCCGCCATGTCCGAGGTGCGCGCCCAGGTGCGGACAAAACGCGTCGTGCACGATCGCCGCGCCACTTTCGGCGCGATACAGAACCATCTCCCTGCCAAAGTACTTGATCGGTTTGACATCGCCTGCTGCGAGCTCAACTGACACGCCGATGACGAACCATCCGCGCGGATAGCCAGGAAAGAGCTCCTCTTCATCTTGTGCTGCTGACATGGTTCCTTTGGTGCTGGGCTTCGATTGCACAGGTTTAGGCGCTCGCTTGATTTCGGGCGATCTCCTCCGCCCACGTGTAGTCCGGCTTTCCGCTCGGCATGCGGGAAACCGTTTCGGTGATGGTGATCTGCCTAGGGACCTTGTACCCGGCGATGTGCTTGCGGCAATGCTGCTGTATTTCTTCGAGAGAGAGCCGTTGATTGCCACGCGTATTGAAGACCGCGGCGACCTTGGACCCGAAGCGATGATCTGGAACCGCCACGACGAGCGCGTCGATCACGTCCGGGTGCGCCTTCAAGGCTTCTTCCACCTCTTCAGGGAAGACCTTCTCACCACCCGTGTTGATGCACTTGCTGCCGCGGCCGAGGAAGGTGATACGGCCGTCTTCTTCGATGGTGGCGAAGTCCCCGGGCACGACCCAGCGCTTACCTTTGAACACTTTGAATCGCTCCGCGGTCTTCTCGGGGTCTTTGTAGTAGCCGATGGGCAGGCGGCCCGAACGGGCCACCATGCCGATCTTGCCCGACCCTGGCTCGATCTGGTCACCGTTTTCGTCAAGAACCGTGACCTCATCACCCATGTAGAAAGAGGGGCGGTTCTCGTGGCTTTCCTCATCGCCCGCGGCGCGACCGAGGTCGCCCGATTCGCTCGTCCCGAAGCTGTTGATGATCATCACGTCGGGAAGGAGTGTTTCGAGCTCCTCCTGGATGCTCGCCGAGAGGATCGCGCCAGCGGATGCGATCACCGCCAGGTTCGACATGTCGTAGTCGCCATTTCTGAGCTCTTCGACCAGAGGAATCGCCATCGCATCGCCTACGAGCGAAATGGTCGACACGTCCTCTTCGGCAATGAGCGACAGGATGCGCTTTGCGTCGAAGCTCGGGCCGTGCTGAAGCACGAGCTTCCCACCCGTCGTGTGGCAGATCCACTGCGTCCACTGCGCGGCACCATGAATGAAAGGTGCGCAGGGGAGCATGGTGACGGTGTACCAGCCCTCTTTGACCTGCTCGATGAGCTGCTCCGGCGATTCGACCGGATCTCCACCTGGCGAACCGCCTTGAAGCCCAGTGAAAAACAAGTCCTCATGCCGCCACATGACCCCCTTGGGCATCCCTGTCGTCCCACCGGTGTAGATGATGTAGAGGTCTTTGCCAGACCTGGGCCCGAAATCACGCTCTTCGGAGCCTTGCGCGAGCGCCGCCTCGTATTCGATCGACTCTTGGTCGGCGGTGGCATCGGCACCATCTTCAATCACGACGAGCGACCTGAGCGGCTCACGACCTTCCATCGCCTCGTTGATGACCGGCAGAAAGCGGCGCTGGGTGATCACCCCCACTAGGTCTCCGTTCTCGATCATGTAGCGAACTTCGGGTCCCACGAACCTGTAGTTCATGTTGATCCCGACCGCCCGGATCTTGAAGAGCGCCAAAATCGCTTCGACGAACTCGTGCCCGTTGAAGAGATGCAGCCCGACGTGGTCGCCGGAGCCAATACCGCGTGATGTGAAGTAGTGCGCCAAGCGGTTGGCCCGCTTATCGAGCTCTGCGTAGCTGTGGTGAACGTCGCCCGAGGCCAGTGCCACGTTGTCCGGAACCGCGTCCGCAATCGCCTCGTAAAGATCTGCAAGATTATATTCCATCGTGTCTCCTGCTCAGCGATCTGAGCTCACGATCCACATCGCGAAAAACTGCGAGCCGCCTCCATATGCGTGGCCGACAGCCACCTTCGCACCGTCGACCTGATGGCGTTCAGCGGTCCCGCGCACCTGGCGCGCGGCTTCCGCAAATCGGAGCATACCGCTGGCCCCAATCGGGTTGGTGCACATGACGCCACCGGACATGTTCCAGGGCATCTCGCCGCCGATCTTGGTTTTCCCTTCCATGGTCATCTTCCAGCCCTCGCCTTCTTCGGCGAAGCCTAGATTCTCGAGCCACATCGGCTCGAACCAGGAGAACGGGACGTAGACCTCGGCGCAGTCGATCTCTTTGAGCGGATTGCGGATGCCTGCCTCGTCGTAAACGTCTTTGGCGCAGAGCTTGCCGGCCGCCGGATTCACTTGGTCACGCCCCGCAAAGAACGTGCGTTCCGTTCGGACCGACGTACCCTTCACCCAGGCCGGGTTTTTCACGCGTCCTGCGTGTTTCTCGCTCACGAGCACCATCGCCACGGCGCCGTCCGAGGAGGGACACGTCTCCGAGTAGCGAATCGGATCCCAGAGCATCGGTGAGGCTTTCACCTGTTCGAGCGTCTGGTCGAGGTGGAGGTGCGCATTCGGGTTGAGCAAGCCATGCTGGCGATCCTTTACGGCCACCATGCAACCGGTGTCCGGATGCGCGTCCGCGCGGCGGATGTACGAACGAATGAGCGGTGCAAAGTAGCCACCGGCACCGGCAACGAGCTGCGGTTGGAACGGAATGGCCGGCGAGAGCGCCCACATCGCGTTGGCTTCGCTCTGCTTCTCGAATGCCAGGGTAAGAACCTTCTCGTGAACTCCGCCTTGAATGAGATGGGCGGCCACTACGGCGGTCGAGCCACCGACCGAGCCGGCGGTATGCACGCGGAAAATCGGCTTCCCGGCGGCACCGAGTGCGTCCGACAACCAGAGCTCCGGCATCATGACGCCTTCGAACATGTCCGGAGCGGTCCCGATCACGATGGAGTCGACGTCCTTCCAAGTCATGTCCGCGTCTTGCAGTGCTCGGAGCGCTGCGTCTCGAACCAGGCCCGGAATGGACAGGTCGCGACGGCTCTCGCGATGCTTGGTCTGGCCAATCCCGATGACCGCACATTGCTCGGCCATTATTCCCCCTCCAAGACGGCAACCAGATTGTGCTGAAGGCAGACGCCATTGGTGGTGTGCGCCAGAGCACGACCCGCATCTCCGGAGAGGATCCGACTGGCGGCTTCACCAAAGCGAATCAGCCCGGCGGTCATCAGTGAGTTGGCTGCCAAGGCGCCGCCCGAGGGATTGATGTTGACCTCGTCACCGAGGCCCATGGCTTCCCGCAAGATGATCTCCTGATGGGCGAAGGGCGCGTGAAGCTCGGCTAGGTCGACCCTGCCCTGCCCGAGGCCCGCCCTTTCAGCAGCGAGCGTGGAAGACGGCGATGTCGTGAGATCACGCTGGCCGAGCGCATGCGGTTCGGTCCGATGATCGATACCGCGAATCCATGCGGGCCTCTTCACCAGTTTCCTCGCGCGGTCCCCGACGGCAAGCACGATGGCTGCGGCCGAATCGGAAAGCGGGGGACAAAAGCTCTTGCGCAGCGGCGAGCTGATGTATGGCTCTTCGAGCATCTCATCCACGCTGAAGTCGCCCTTAATGTGCGCGTTTGGATTGTCGATCGCCTTCTTTCGATTGCGAGCCACGACCTCTGCAAAGTCACGCTCGGTCGCCTTGCCTGCATCGATCATCGCCTGCGCCTGGAGCGCGGCGGCGCTGATCGAATCGAGCCCGAGGGGCTGGACGTAATACGGGTCGTTCTGCAGGTTCAGGATATCGGGAACGGGGCCGAGCGAGCTCTTCCCGAACGAAAACACCAGTGCGGTTTCGATGTCGCCGTGCATGAGGCGGACCCAAGCTTCGTAGAGCGCAAACGCCCCGTCCATCTCGACGTGCGACTCGCGAATCGGCGGCCAGGCCTTTAGACCATCGACTGCTGCAACGAACGAGAAAGGACGGCCGGGCAGGTAGTCGGTGCTCCCCGAGCAAGTGAATCCAATGTCGTCCTGCGTGAGACCCACCTGCTTCATCGCGTCCGAGGTGACCGGCTGAACGAGCTCCGGTTCGTCGGTGGCGTCGATCGCCTTCACCGACGGAAGCTGGGAGAAGGAAACAATGGCGACATCGCGCACTAGAGATGCTCCTTGTAGCTATCGAAGGGCGCGTCCGGCTCGCCGGTGGGCTCGAAGTAGAGAATGTTTTCGAGCGAAGTCTCCCATTCATCCTGGGGCTTCCACTTCGCCTTCACACGCATGCCCATCCGAATCTCGTCGTGCGGGACACCACTGATCAGGTGATAGATCGGACTGTCCGCACCATCGAGCACGATCGCGCCGAAGCAATATGGCGGCGTGAGCTTCTGGCCCTCAAACGGAATCCGAATGATCGCGAACGTGGTGAGCACGCCGACGTCGGCCACTTCGACGTACTCGTTCGTCGGGTTGCCCGTCATCGGGTCGGCCCCGCGGGGAGGCACGTACACCTTCCCTGCCTCCGGATCGCGGCCGCCGATGAGCTTGCCCTCCAGGAGACCGCGCAGATACGCGCTGTAATGCTTGCCCGGATTCACATCGTACTCGAGATGAACCGGACTCGGCAGGTAGGGAGCCATGGGCTCGAAGCAGGCGATGTCGCGGATCGTGCCGTGCTTCTCTTCCGCCCAACGCAAACGCACCCGCATCCCGGTCCGCATCCGCTTGGCCTTCCCCGCATCGACGGCATGGACTATCGCATTGTCGGTTCCGTCGATTTGAATGAGGGCCCACGCGAAGGGGCGGTCGAACGGATGCCCCTTGCGGGGTTCCGGCACCCATGACCAAGACTTCACCGTGCCGGACGGCCGCAGCTGGACGAACTCGTCCGTCGTGGGTTCACCTTCCTCGTCGTATTCGAGAGGAGGGCAAAGCACACGACCGTCCGCCGTCTTGACGCCTTCGAGCACTTCGTACCGAAGACTTTCCAAGAAGCGGCCGACCACCGGCCCGGTGCTGCGGGTGTACGTGTATTCGAGCACGTACGGAGCCGAAAGAATCTCGCTCATGACTATGTTCCGCGTCGTGAGGGTTGATTAGCCCTGTGGGAAGAACTTCTGCATCTTCTGGGCGAGGGCGATGTTGCCCTTCACCTTGAGCTTTCGCGTGAGGAACGCTTTGCGACCGTCGAGGTCGCCATTCGCCATTTCAACGAACTTCGCGGCGTCCATCATCACGTTGAGAGTCGGCTTCTCGACGCCACCGGTCTCCACTCCCATGAACTCGCCGTCTGCGATCGTGATGGTCCACTCGCCGCCACCGTCGCCGGCCAGGGTGTACTGGATGGTCGCGTTCACACCCTTGGCCTGGTCGGCCAGGAAACGATCGGCAAGGGTGTCGAAGTACTCTGCTGTGTTGGCTACTCTGGCCATGTCCACCTCCCGGTTCCGGGTAGAAAAAGGGTCCACTAGAAGTGAAACGTGTTCTATTTTGCCTAGGGCTCCGCGTCAAGCCGCCTGGTCATCAGGGCCGAAAAAGGCCTGCGAACGATGGAGCGCGGGCTACTGCTGATCCGGAGGAGGCACGATGGAACCGACCACATGCAAGCCGGCCACGCACTCTTCGCCGACGCGACGAGCCCAAATGACCCGTGCACGCTTGAAGATCACCCGCCCGGTGTGGGTCGTGATGCGCAAGTCACAGAGGGCGCCGGTCGAAAGCCATTGGTCGAGGACGACTTGGATGCCCATCGCGCTGACATCCAGAGCCGTTGCCTGAGTTTGGATCGGCGAGAGGATCTGAATCTTTGCGTCGGAGGCCCAACGGGCGGCTTGACGCCGTTCATCGGGCTGAACTGCTGGACGAACCTGCGACTGCCTTGGAGGCGGAGAATTCGAACCTTCTTTTGGGAGCTTGGAGCTCATGCCTGGCCTGGACTTAAATGATGCCGAGCCGATCGAGGGATGTCGACAAAGTCACGGAGTCGTGTGCGGCACGTCACAGGCCGAAGCGGCGGCCATGGCAGCAAAAATAGTTTCAGTCCTCAACTGAGGACCCAACTGAGGATCAGGTCGATCTCAGCCCAGTCGCTCGATGATGGTGACGTTGGCCTGACCGCCGCCCTCGCACATCGTCTGCAGCCCGAAGCGGCCGCCGGTGCGCTCGAGCTCGTGCAGAAGCGTCGTCATGAGCTTGGCGCCCGTGGCACCCAGCGGATGACCGAGGGCGATCGCGCCGCCGTTCACGTTCACCTTTGCGAGATCGACGTCGAGCTCCTTGGCCCAGGCACAGACGACCGGAGCGAACGCTTCGTTGATCTCGACGAGGTCGATGTCATCGAGGCTCATACCCGACTTCTCAAGGGCGTAGCGGGTCGCCGGGATCGGAGCCGAGAGCATGCGAATCGGGTCCTCACCCCGCACGCTCAAATGGTGGATGCGAGCCCGTGGTGTGAGCTTGTGCTCCTTGAGAGCCTTCTCCGATACGACGAGAAGCGCGGCGGAACCATCTGAAATCTGACTCGCTACCGCAGCGGTGAGCCGTCCGCCTTCCATGAGGATCGGAAGCGCCGCCATCTTCTCGAGCGTGGTATCGGGACGAGGGCCCTCGTCGGCCGTGACGTCGCCAAATGGGATGATCTCGCGATCGAAGCGGCCTTCCTTCTGAGCCTGAAGCGCGCGTCGGTGACTCTCGAGGGCGAACTTCTCGAGCTCTTCGCGGGAGAGGTCCCAATCCTTGGCGATCATTTCGGCGCCGTAGAACTGATTGACCGGCCTGTCGCCGTAGCGTTCGCTCCATCCGATGGAAGTGGAAAACGGATCGGGGATTCCAAGCTCCTTGCCGGCGATCATCGACGCGCCGATCGGAATCATGCTCATGTTTTGAACGCCGCCGGCGACGACGACGTCCTGTGTGCCGCTCATGACGCCCTGCGCGGCGAAGTGGACCGCCTGCTGCGAGGAACCGCATTGACGATCGATGGTCACACCGGGAACGTGCTCCGGGTAGCCGGCTGCCAACCAACAGGTGCGAGCGATGTCGCCGGCCTGGGTCGCGACCGAGTCCACGCAGCCAAAGACCACGTCCTCGACGACGCCCGGGTCGATCCCCGTACGCTCAATCACGCCCTTGATGACGTGCGCGCCGAGGTCCGCGGAATGGACTTTACTCAGGCCGCCCTTCTTTCTTCCGACGGGCGAACGAACTGCTTCAACGATGTATGCTTCAGGCATCTGATCCTCGCTATGAATGTGTTTCTAGAGGTAGTGGACATCGCCCGCAAGGCGCTACCCCGTGAGCTCAAAGAATGTGGCGGCCTATCCGCTCGCGGTGGTGGGCTGCGTCTCCATGTGCCGCGGCCAGCGCCCAGGCGCGTTTCATCCACATATGTAGGTCGCATTCGATCGTGTAGCCGATTGCACCGTGAACCTGCAGGGCTTCTTTGGCCACGAATTTTGCAGCCTGGCCTGCATAGATCTTCGCGAGGGAGACATCGACCTCGGCGTCACGGGCGGATGTCGCCATCGACCAGCCGGCACGGTAGACGGTCGGCCGCGCAAACTCTTGTTCGATGAGCGCGTTCGCGAGCCGATGTTTGATCGCCTGCTGCGCGCCGATTGGCTTGCCGAACTGTTCGCGATCCTTTGCGTACTGCACGGCCATGTCGAGCATGCGGCGGGAGAGTCCGACGAGCTGAGCGGCTGTACCGAGCGCAGCGCGCTCCCGGCCGAGCGCGAAGAGAGCTCCCGCGTCGACATCTTCCCGCATTCGGTATCGTAGGCTTGGCTCGAACGAGACCCGACCGAGCTCGCGTGCGCGGTCGACCGATTGCTCGGGATGGACGGAAACCTCGTCGATGGGCACCAAGTACGCCGCGCCGCCCCGCTCCGCGATCAAGACGTCGGCCGACGCCGCGTGTGGCACAATGGCTCGGTCTTCGAACGAGACCACGATACGCACCTCCCCGGCCGCGGCGGGGCCGAGCCAGCGCTCCTTTTGCGCGTCGGTGCCCGCTGCTTCGAGCATTGGGATTCCGACTGCCACGGTATCGACGATTGGGCCTGGCATGGCCGCATAGCCCGTTTCTTCGAGGGGAAGCAGGTGGTCGAGCTCGCTCATGCCCATGCCGCCGGCCTCTTCGGACGCGGTCATCCCAATCACGCCGGTCTCTGCGAGCGTATTCCATGCCGCCCGCACGCCTTCGGTCCGCCCTTCCCAAGCGGCGCGCACGATCTCGGGCGCGCACTCGCGCTGCAAAACCTCGCGGACGGTATCTCGCAGCATCTTCTGGTCGTCGGTGAAAGCAAAACGCATGACGTTACTTCCGTGGAAGGCCGAGGACCCGTTCCGCGATGATGTTGCGTTGGATTTCGTTGGTGCCCGCATAGATGGGCCCGGCGAGCGCAAATTGGAACCCTTTCATCCAATGGCCCGCATCGACCGCGCTTGGCGAGCCTTCGTCCAGCTCGAACGCGTCGCCAATGATCGCAAGCGCGGTTTCGTGCGTGCAGACGTCCATCTCGGACCAGAACACCTTGTTCATACTCGAGTCGGGCCCGATCTCTTGGCCTTGGCTCATGCGCGTGACCGTCTGGTAGGTGAACCACCGGTAGACTTGCGCGTCCATCCAGGCCTGAATCACCTGATCGCGAAGGACGGGATCGCAGCGGTCGCGGAAACGATGGTAGAGGTCGATCAAACGCGATGCGGTCGCCATGAATCGGCCGGGACTCCGAAGGCTCAGGCCCCGCTCCGAGCCCGTCGTCGCCATCGCGACCTTCCATCCCTGATTCACCTCGCCGAGGATATCGGCGTCGGGCACGAATACATCGTCGAGAAAGATTTCGGCAAAGCCTTCGTCGCCGTCGAGGCGATCGACGCCGCGCACCGTGACGCCCTCCGCGTGGAGTGGGAACATGAAATAGGTCAGCCCACGATGACGCGACTGCTCGGGGTCGGTACGGAAGAGGCCGTAGGCCATGTCGCAGAAAGCGGCACGGGTAGACCAGGTTTTCTGGCCAGTCAGACGCCAGCCGTCGTCGACTCGGCGCGCGGTACTCTTGAGCGAAGCCAGGTCACTACCGGCGTTCGGCTCGGACCAGGCCTGCCCCCAACTGACATCGCCGCGTGCCATCGGGCGAAGAATTCGGTCTTTCTGTTCGTCGGTACCGAACTCGAACAAGGTCGGCGCCAGAAGAAAGATGCCGTTCTGGGTGACACGGCTCGGCGCGCCAACACGGTAGTACTCCTCCTCGAAAATCAGCCACTCGAAGAGCGTGGCCTCCCGCCCGCCGTACTCCTTAGGCCAGGAGACCGCGGCCCAGCCCGCATCGAAGAGCTCGTGCTCCCATTGCAGGTGCAGCGCGAAACCTTCTTTCGTGTCGCCCGAAAGAAGCGCCCCCGGAGGCACGTTGGCTTCGAGCCACGACCGGCACTCGTCGCGGAAGGCGTTCTCTGAATCGGTGAAGTTGAGATCCATCGCTCCGGCTCAGGCGCCCAGGCGTTCGAGCGTTGCTTCCGCCTCGGCCATGATTCGTTGAAGCAGCTCGGCCACGGTGGGGATCTCGTCGATGACGCCGGTGATCTGACCGGTCGGCAGGATGCCCGCCTCGACGCGGCCATCGACGATCGAGGCTTTGGTCAGCA
>JBARTN010000217.1:0-20744 GCA_049645265.1 Polyangiales bacterium | reverse complement strand
CGAGCACGTGTTGGACCACCGATTCGAGGTCGAGGCTCGTGCTGTCGAGCATGACGGCGTCTTCGGCGGGGCGCAGGGGAGCGATGGCCCGGGTGGAGTCCGCCTCGTCGCGGGACCTGATTTTGGCGAGGATTTGGTCGTAGTCGGCCTCGGTGCCGCGGTTTTGCAGGTCCTTGACCCGTCGCCGGGCTCGCTCTTCGGCGGAGGCGGTCAAGAAGAGCTTCACCTCTGCGTCGGGGAAGACGACCGTGCCGATGTCGCGGCCCTCGAGCACCACTCCGCCGTCGCGGCCCAGATCGCGCTGCATCGCGAGCAATGCACGGCGAACGCCGGGATAGGCGCTCACCTGGCTTGCGCCGGCGGACATCTCAGGGGTTCGAATCTCGTCCGCCCGGTCTTGGCCATCGAGCAGAAGCCGAGGCGTTCCGTCCTCTTGCGGGGCAAAGCGAAGATCCGCCTCAACCGCGACGGCCGTGACGGCGGCTTCGTCGCCCCAAGAGATGCCCCGGTCGCGGGCCGCGAGTGCAACGCCGCGATAGAGGGCGCCAGTGTTGACCAAGGTGTAGCCGAGGCGCTGAGCAAGAACGCGAGCGGTGGTGCTCTTTCCCACGCCCGCCGGGCCGTCGATGGCGATGACAGGGCGCGGGCGGGTCATAGGGTTTCCTCGGTGATGTCTGCTCCGAGCGATCGCATGAGCGCCACGAACCCCGGGAAGCTGGTGTCGACCGCCTCGGCGCCCTCGATCACCGACTCGCCTTCGGCCAAGAGTCCCAGCAACGATCCGGACATGGCGATGCGGTGGTCGCCCCGGCTTTCGATCGTTGCGGCGTGGAGCGGAGCGCCCCCGGTGATGATCATCCCGTCGGGAAGCTCTTCGCATGGGACGCCGAATGCGCGGAGGACCCCGACCATCGTCGCGATGCGGTCGCTCTCTTTGACCCGAAGCTCGCCGGCATCCCGAATCTCGGTCTGACCTTTGGAGACTGCAGCCAAGGCGCAGACTGCCGGAACCTCGTCGATCATGCGGACGATCAGCTCGCCGCCCGCGACCGAGCCACGAACCGTACGATGCGCGACGCTGATTTCCGCCATTGGCTCATCGCCCGCGCCATGTCCGCTCGATCGATGAGAGACCTGGGCGCCGAGCAGGCGCAACCAGTCGAAGAGACCCGTGCGGGTCGGATTAACGCATACGTCGCTTACGCTCACCTGGCTTCCCGGCACCATCGCGGCAGCCAGCAACGGAAACGCGGCGCTCGATGGATCCCCTGGCACATGCCAGTCGAACGGCTCCCAACCTCCGGCCCATTCGAGGTTCGGGTCGAGGACGACTGAAGCACCGGCGGTTTGGAGGGGGACGCCGAGGGCAAGCATCATTCGCTCGGTGTGGTCGCGCGAGAGGACGGGCTCCTCGATCGCCGTCGGGGCGCCCGCGTAGAGGCCGCTTAGAAGGAGCGCGCTCTTCACCTGGGCACTGGCGATGGGCATGGCGTACTCGATGCCCTTCAGGGCCTCGCCCTCGACCAAGGGCGCGATGGAGATCGGCGGGTAGACCTCGTCGGGCTTCGCCCCTGCGCTGCCTGCGATATGGGCGCCCCTCGCGCGCAGCGGCTTGATGACGCGGCCCATGGGGCGGCGCGTGAGCGACTCGTCGCCGATCATGCGCGTGCCGAAGCGTTGGCCGCTCAGGAGGCCCGCCAGCAGTCGCATCGTCGTGCCCGAGTTGCCGCAGTCGACCACGTCTCCCGGCATTCGGAGGCCGTGGAGCCCGACGCCATGCACCGTGGTGGCTTCGTCCGTGCTCTCGACGGCAACGCCCATCGAGCGGAACGCTTGGCGCGTCGCCGCGTTGTCCAGGCCTTCGGACAAGCCGGTGATGCGGGACCGGCCGCGGCCCAAAGCGCCGAAAATCAAGGAACGATGGCCGATCGATTTGTCCCCAGGCACCCGAACGCTGCCGCGAAGCGGCCCCGAACGGCGGACGCGGTATCGCTTCTTCACTCCGCCAGATATGCGACTAGACGCGCGACTAGACACGCGACCCCCTTAGCACGCGCTCGAGCGAATGGAGAAAGCGCTCGTTCTCCTCGGGCTTGCCCACGGTGACACGGATCCAGGATTGAAGTGGCGGGGCCATGGGGCGTACGATCACCCCTTCGCGAAGCAGGTCTTCGTAGACCGCCCTGCCCGGTTTTTGGACGTCGACCAAGACGAAATTGCCCTGGCTCGGCGCGACGCGGAGGCCTGCCGACTCCAACGCGCTGCCGAGCGCGCGGCGGTCACGGACCGTGGCCTCCACGCTTTGGTGCAGATGCGCCTGGTCGGCCAGAGCAGCCTTGGCGGCGACCTGGCCGAGCGTACCGACGTTGAATGGGGGGCGCAGGCGGTTGAGATCGGCGACGAGCTCCGTCGTTCCGAGTACGTAGCCCACGCGGAGCGCAGCAAGCCCATAGGCTTTCGAAAAGGTTCGAAGAATCGCGAGTCGCTCGCGCGTGTTGCGCAACTCGGTTGCGGGGACGAAATCCTCCGCGTCCGCATACTCGACATAGGCTTCGTCGATGACCGCGAGCACGCGCTTCGGGAGCGAACGCAGGAGCTGCTCGAGCTCGCGCCTGGCGATGTAGCTGCCGGTCGGGTTGTTGGGGTTGGAGACGAAAAGAAGCTTGGTGTCGGGAGTCACGGCGTCGAGCAGATCGTCGACGTTCCAATGCAAGTCGTCGCGAAGCGGGACTGCGGTGAAGCTCAGCTCCTGGGCGACCGATCCGATTCGGTAGCAGGGAAACGAGGGGTGTCCGAAGACCGCGTGATCGCCGCGGCTCGCAAAGACGCGGCAGATCAAGTCGATGAGCTCGTTCGAGCCGTTCCCGAGACAGAGCTGCGTTGAAGGTACGCCGTGATGGGCGGCAAGCGCCTCGCGGAGCTCGTAGCCTCTGGGGTCGGGGTAACGCTCGAGCTGAAGGCCGTCGGCTCTCAAGGCCTTGGCGGCCTTCGGCGAAGGGCCGTAGGGGTTCTCGTTCGACGCGAGCTTCACGACGTCGTCGATGCCGAGCTCGCGCCGGAGCTCGTCTTCGGGTTTGCCAGGCTCGTACGCCGTCAGCGCGAGGATGTGGGGTGCCGCGAAGTCGCTCATGGGGATCGGTCAGCTCAAACGAGGATAGCTTCCGATGACCTTGGCATAACGGGAGATGCGGCGCAGCTCCTCGACCGCTGTGAGGATCGCGCGGTCGGTGATGTGACCGTCCATCTCGAGGAAGAACACGTGTCGCCATTGGGTTCCGGTCGAGGAGCGCGACTCGATACGGGTCAGGTTGATCTCGCGGTCCGCCAGGGGCTTGAGAGCGCGGTGGAGCGCGCCGGGCTCGTCACCAGGCGCCACGGCCACGAAGGTGCGGTCTTTTCCGGTGCGTGATGGGAGGCGGTTGCCGACGATGCCGAAGCGCGTGATCACGTTGGGGTCATCTTCGAGTCGGTCTTCGATGAGCTCGAGAGCGTGGAGCTCTTTGAGCAGGGAGGAGCCGAGCGCTGCGGATTGGTCGTCGCCGCTGGCAAAGAGCGCTGCGGCCTCACCGGACTGGACGTCGACCAGGATCGCGTCCGGGTAGCGAGTGCGCAGTTGCCGCTCGCATGCTGCGATGGCTGGCGCGGAGCCGTAGATCTTGATCACCTGGGCCGGGTCGCCGGACTGGGAGAGTAGCTGATAACGAAGCGGCGCGACGCGCTCCGCGCAGAGCTTGGCGTCGGTGTCCACCAAGCCCTTGAGTGTTGCGGTAATCGCTCCGTCGGTCGATGTTTCGAGCGGGACCACGCCAAACGTCGCATGGCCATGCAGGACCGCTTCGAGAACGGCGGAGACCGACTCGGTCGGGCGAAAGCTCGGCGCGTGACCGAAATAGTCCCGGGCCGCCGCGTGCGCGAGGTCGCCCGGCGTGCCGAAGTATGCGACCACATCGGGCGTCACCAGCTCGGTGCACGCCGACAAAACTTCGCGAAACACCGGCTCGATGCTGGACTCGGGGAACTCCTCGGCGAGCTTGCGCGCGCTTTCGATGACGACTGCCTTTTTCGGCAGGCGAAGCGGCTCGTCCCCGGCGTCCTTTCGGAGCGCGTTGTACTCGTGAATCGCTCGCGCTCGCGTGTTCAGGCCGCTAACGATTTGGCGATCCGCTTCTTCGAGGGCTGCCGTGATCTGGCCAAGACGATCATCCATGGAGCCGATGGTAACAGTCCCTTCATTTAAGGTATACCGCCGGCGGCGTTTCGTTAACCGTCGTCTCGGCGCGCGAGGTCGCGAAGCCGAGACAGCGTGACGAGTGCGTCGACTGGCGTCATGCGTTCGATGTCGAGCGCTTCCAAGGTGGCTTCCAGCTCGGAGCGAGGCGGAGGCGCAGGTTCGAACAGGCGCATCTGGGGCACGGAGCTTGCTTCAGCGCGCGCCTCGAGCTCCCTCAACTTCGTTTTGGCCCGCGCCAACACGACCGGAGGAACGCCCGCGAGCCTAGCAACAGCCAAGCCATAACTTCGATTCGAGCCACCCGGCACGAGCTGATGGAGCAGAACCATGCTGTCATCATGCTCTTTTGCCGCGACGTTGTAGTTGGCCGCACTCTCGAGGCGATCGGCAAGCTCGCAAAGCTCGTGATAGTGCGTAGCAAAGATCGTACGGCAACGCGTCGCGTCGTGAAGGTGCTCGGCCACTGCCCAGGCGATCGCGAGCCCGTCGTAGGTGCTCGTGCCGCGCCCGATCTCGTCCAAAATCACGAACGATCGTTCGGTCGCGCCGCGCAAGATCGCGGACGCTTCCATCATTTCGACCATGAACGTGCTCTGACCGCGAGCGAGGTGATCGCTCGCCCCGACCCGGGTGTAGACGCGATCGACGATGCCGATCCGGGCGTTCTTGGCGGCGACGAACCCCCCAGCCTGGGCCATGATAACCGCCAGCGCCGCTTGACGCATCGCGGTCGACTTCCCCGACATGTTCGGCCCGGTCAGGAGCATGAAGCGGGTGGTTTCGGGATTCAGCTCGATCGTATTGGGTACGAAGCCGTCCTTGGCCGCGTAGCATTCGACGGTGGGGTGGCGGCTGTCTTCGAGGAAGAGCGCCCGGCTGGAATCGATGTCGGGACGGACATAGCCGCGGCGGTGTGCGACCTCCGCGAGCGCGGCGTTCGTGTCGATGGAGGCGATGACCCGGGCCAGCCGGTGAAGACGCGGCGCCTCATCGCCAATCGCTTTGCGCAGGTCCAGGAAGGCCGCCGATTCGAGCGCGCGGGACCGTTCGTCGGCGTGGAGGATGCGGTCTTGAAGCTCTGCGAGCTCGGCCGTGATGAATCGCTCCCCGTTCGCGATGGTCTGCTTGCGAACGTAATCATCTGGGACGGAGTCGAGCTTGGATTTGCTGATCTCGATGTAGTACCCGAAGACCCTCGTGAACTTGATTTTGAGCGAACCAATGCCGGTGCGTTCTCGTTCGCGGCGCTCGAGGTCGAGGACGATGTCTTTGGCCGTCGTCGACAGCTTTCGAAGCTCATCGAGATCGGCGAGGTGACCATCGGCAAAAATGCCGCCCTGTCTTTCGATCGCTGGAGGCTCGTCGACCAACGCAGCCTGCAACAGAGCGAGAACGTCCGCGCAAAGGTCCACCCCTTCTAGCGACGCCATCGAGTCGTCGAGCGCGCTACCCGGGCGCGTGGAGAGCTCTCGATGAAGCGCGTTGGCGCTGGCGAGGCTATTTCGGATCACGCCCAGGTCTCGTGGAGTCGCCAGGCCAACCGCGGCGCGGACCGCGAGGCGTTCGATGTCGCCGATTTCCGCGAGTCGCGCCCTGGCCTGATCGCGACTACGCGCGTCGGCGAAGAAGAGCTCGACGGCATCGTGGCGCCGCCGGATGCGCTCGATGTCGGTCAGCGGTTCGAGTAGGCGGGACCGGAGCGCCCGTGCGCCCATCGGCGTCTTTGTTTCGTCGAGCAGATGAAGAAGTGAGCCCCGACGCTCGCCGTCCAGGGTGCGAACGAGCTCCAGATTGCGCACCGCCGCGTCGTCGAGGACCAGCCGGTCGCCCGCTGCGTACAGCGTGGCCGTGTGAATCGATGAATCGGCCTGGTGCTTCTTCGCGTAGTCGAGCACCAGTGAGGCCGCCTGGGCCGCGGGCGCTTGGCTCGAGAGCTCGGCGGCCTGCTCGGCGCTCAGCCATTGATCCAAGCGCTCGGCATCCGGCCGTAGCTCCACGGATCGCAGCGCCGACTTGGGCAGACATTGCTTGCAGAGCGCTTCGAGCTCGGGAGCCCCCGCTTCGAGGAGCACCTCGGCGGGATCGAGTCGCACGAGCTCGCCCACCCACTGCGGGCCGGGCTCGACCACGCAGGCCCGGAGCGTGCCTGTCGACAGCTCGAGGGCAGCCACGCCTCCGTCCCGCGTCGCGGCGACCAGGAAGTTTTCCGAGCGCGCGTCGAGGGCGTCGGGCTCGAGGCAAAGCCCCGGCGTGACCACCCGAACCACTTCGCGCGGCACGACGCTACGAGCGCTCGAAGGCTCGGCCATCTGTTCGCAAATCGCCACCTTCTCCCCGTGACGCAGCAGCCCTGCCAGGTATCCGGCCGCGGCATGGTGCGGCACGCCGGCCATTGGAATCTTGTTGCCGTCAGGGTCTGTCCCTCGCGATGTCAGCGCGATGTCGAGGATGCCCGCAGCCCGGACGGCGTCCTCGTAGAACATCTCGTAGAAGTCCCCGAGCCGAAAGAAGATGATCGCATCGGGATGCTGCCCCTTCGCGCGCAGAAACTGGCGCATGACCGGGCTGTGGTCCTTCTTTCGCACCGTCCCACGTACCCCCATGAACCGGGTCTACTCAAAAGTCTGGGCGATGTTAAGCGGAGAAAAAATGATGCGTCGGACCCCCGCTTCCAAGTCCACGAAGTAGAGCTGGTCTTGCTGCGGGGAAAACAGCATGGACGAGGGCAGCGAAAGGAACCCTGCGCTGGTGTCGAGGACCAGCCTCCCGAATTGATTACTAATGTTGAAATTCAGAAGGGCGACCGTGGAATCGGGGACCGGGTCAGCCAGTCCGGGCGGGAATGGTGCGATTTGAAAGCTCACGAGTGGATTGATGTACTGTTTGCCTTCGAAGGCGCGCCCCGCAAGATACGTGTCCACATCCACGAGGTCGTCGTCGCCCGTCGGTAGATCGACCGGTCGACTAGGGTCCAGCACGCACTCGTCGTTCGCGCCGGGGATGACCCGGTTGATGAAGCCAGATGTCGTGCCGGTCACGGTGTACACATCCTGCGTGTGGATTTGATACTGAGTGAACTGAGGGAAGCAGGCTCGGACCTCGTCGAGGGTGTACCTGTCGTTTTCTGACTCCCCGATCTCGAGCTCATGGTTGAAGGCCCGGAGGATGGGGAACCAAACCGGGCTATCATCGATGTCGTCCGCGAGGTCCTCGAAGTCTTTGCAACTGGGTTCGTCACGGGTGCTTGGTGGCAAGTCGCCCGTGATGAGGAGCCGGTCTCCGAGATAGGTTTCGAGGAGCGCCGCGTCTGGTGGCTGTTTGCCCAGCACGCCGACCCGGCATAGGGGGACGTCGGATGCTTGGAACCAGTTGCCCTGTTCGGTGCCGGCGAGATTCGTGTCCGCGAATAGGCCAAGACCGCCCTCGGAATCCGGGATCAAGCCTTCCCAACTTGCATTCCATCCCTCCGAAAAGCTGCTCCAGACCTGCGACGATGCGCAGATCAGCCCATCGGCCCCCGACCCCGTCGGCGGCATGCCGAAGACGTTGATCATCGAGGAACCGACGCGTGGCATGCCCTGGGCGTCGATGCTCGTCGAGGGGGGGCAGCTGATGAACTCCAGCCCCGGACCGTCGGAGCTCTGCGCGGTTCCTGTCGTTTCGTCTAGCCTACCGGGCGCCGTATTGAACTGAAACGATGGGCTGCCGTCGATCGAAACGACCGTGGCCGTGGTGGGCGTGAAGAAGAATCGCTCCCGGTGTCGGCGGATACTCGCCAGACGGTCCGGGCCCGTTTCCGCAAGCGTGCAGGCGATGGCACCCGATCCGCCTCTGCACGGCGCATTCAGATCGTAGATGTCGAGGAAGAACATGGTGCCGTCCGAAAGGCTCACCGCCAAAAAGACGCCGCGCATGTTGTTCGCGCTCTGTGCCGCGGCGAACGCGGTGCTGTCGTTCGAGTTGCAGATGTCCAGAAGGGGCACCCGCTTGCCGGTGCCGTTCGGGTCGTCCTCTAGCTGATAGGACGGCGAAACGACTTCGATCGCGCGGACGTTGGCGAACGCGAAGCGAACCCGGTCGCGGGATTCGACGTTCTCTTCGTTCGCCCGGGCCGAGACTCCTGCAAGGACCGGAAGCACCGCGCCAAATGTCTTGTCTTCCTCAGCCGTGCCCTCGGGGTCCTCGGTGTAGTTGACCACCAGGATGCTGCTGTCGGTGGCGCTCACGGCGTAGAGGTAGCGTTGGGTCGCGGCCTGGTCGTCGGGCGCGGAGCTGGCCGGCACCAACGGAGTCACGTCGATTTCGGTCGTCGGTGTCCCCGTGAGGATCGGAGGCAACGGCGTCGCGCCGTCTGCGCCGAGAGCGAAGCGATGGATCACCGGCTGATTGGCATCCGCGACGAGCAAGACGTCGTCGGTATCGTCGCCCGTGCCCAACGCTGAGTTGCTGCCCTGTTCCATTCCGCGATCGATCGTCAGCGCGACGGGGCTCGGGCCCGTGGACGGACCCTCGGAGCAAGGTTGCGTCGTGGTGACGGTCTTGATGACCCGAGCCGCAGGGTCGTCGCGGTCCATGAAGTCCTGCGGGCAAATTCGGTTGTAGTCGTTGCCGTCCGAATCGGGCGGTGGGACTTGCGCGATCGGGCAGCCAACGTCGGCAAGTGGGAGTAGAACGGGCTCGCCGAGGATCTGCGCACCGGTGACCGGGTCGATCGTCACTTGGACCTGAGCAACCTGACCGAGCTCTGGGATTGCCGCATAGAGGTAGCGATAGTCGACGGTCGATTCGGCGCCGGTGATCTGGCCGTCGTCGTTCGTGCTCAGAACGGTTTGCGCGCTTTCGTGCAAGGCCAGGTCGGTGGGCTCTGCGTCGAAGCGCTGCGGCTCCGGCGTCGGTAGCTCCGTGCTGCCTGTGATGAGCGCCTCGGTCGGTATCGCCTGAAGGCTCTTCGCGCTGAAGCTGGTCACATAGGTGTAGTCGGGCTGGAACGGCGAGATTTGGATGCCTGTCGGTTGTTCATCCACCGTCACGGCCGTCACGCCCGGTATCGTGCGGTTCGTGTTGAAGATGAACCCTCGGGTAAAGTTGACGACTGCGACCTCTCCACGCTGGATCTGGGTCACGGCGCCGAGGAACTGAGGGTCGAGCTCGGGAACTAGGACGGATGCCTCGTTGCAGAGTGCCGATGGCAGCAGCGCTTGGAGGTCGAACTGATTGCCGCCGATCAGCTCGACGTCGGCGCACAGAAACTGGAGCTTTTCGGAGCGATTTAAGGACGAGAGGATGACGCTGCTCTCGTTGCTTCTACATGACGAGAAGAGGAGTGCGCAGGCCGCGAGGGAAATCATGAGGACACGCGTCATCGAGGCAGCTCCGATACCGGTTGTGGCAGGCCGACCAGACCAATGAGCTTCGGCGCGCATTCTTTGGCCTCATCGGCGCTAGTCGACTCGAGGCAGTCGATGATGGGCTGTAGGTCGGCCACGCGAATCACCGAGGTGCTGAAGTCAGCCATGTACATGAGACGTCGCGGCGCATCGATCGCGAATTCGAAGGCGCCGCTGATGTTGGTCAAGGTCGTGAGCCCCTGGAACCTGTCTGTGTCGATGACTTGGACGTTGCGCGATAGGAAGCAGCTCACGAACGCGAGGACCACGGTGTCGCCGCGCGCCGGGACCTCGGCGATTTGGACGCGTGACGGATCCCCACAGCTCGGAATCTGAGCGACCATGTTGAGGTCTCCACCTGCGACATCGCTTCGGGCAACGACCAGCGCCTCCGGCGATCGCGATACGATGTAGGCGAGGTTTCGCCCCGGGCGTGGATCGAATCGGATGTCCCGATTGCTAGTGCCCCTATCGAGCCCCGACACGAGGAGCGGGCCAGCGTCGAACAGGTAGCTTTGCGTCGGGTCCCCGTCGATGCCGATGCCGAGGCGAATGATCGCTGGGACTTCGGCGCTGGGAATCCAGGCTCGCTTCGCGCCGGGCTCATAAGTAATGGTCACCTGTTCGGGCGCCAGGTCGTCGATCGTCGCCGCGAGGCGGGGGCGTTTCTGCGGTTCGGGGCCGCCGGGGCGGAACTGATCGAAGAACATGCTCGCCCGGCCTTCGCGGTGCGCCATCAAGATGTAATCGCCGCGAAAGGCAAGATCCCCCGGATCGCTACCGAAGTCGGCCGCCAGGTCGCCGACGTAGACATCGACCGGGTCCGCGGGCAGGTTGAGAGCGACCGTCGGATTCACCAACTCCGCGCTTCCCGTTCGATAGACGCTCGAACAGGTATGCAGCTCGCCGAACTCGCCACCACAACGGAGCCGCCCTTCCTCATCCGCGTCGATGAAGGTCAAGTTGGCATCGCTTCGCACGGGAATGTAGATGCGTCTGCCGTCGGTCGAGAGCCCCATTCCGTCCGAAAAGGACCCAATCGACACCTCGCCGCGGATCAGCCCTTCGACGGGGACGAGCCTGAGCGCCGCCCCCGGATCGCGGAATCGGAGATTGGCGGGAACGATCGAGCAACGGTCCGGCGGAATGGCCGTACAGTTGGCGTCGTTCACCGGATCGCAGACGCAGGCCGGTTCGTTGATGTTGCCGTCGAAGTCGGCTTGCAAGCACGTGTTGTTGACGCCGGCTCCCATGCAGCCCGTCTGAATCGCCTCGAGCACCTTCTCGAGGTCGTAGGATTGAACGTTTCCGGAGTTCCACTGCAGCGCAAAATTCGAGCTCGTGACGAATAGGTACTTGGGCTTTCCCTCGGCGTCTTCGTCGACCGAGAGATCGATCGCGATGGGAAAGGACATCAGGCCGGCGGGCAGATCCTCGCCGGTTATCCTGCCGCAGCCGGTCGAGACCGCTCCGAACATAAGCAAGAACCCCAGAGCGAACCCGACGACGCCGCTCCATGGGCCGAATCGCGACCGCATGAGGCGGCACCCTAGCCGTTCACCCTAGCCGGGGCAACCGGCAGCGGAGGCGCTCAGTTCCAAGGATCGAGGATCGATCGATCGCGCTCAGGCGCTGCTTTAGGCCGGCGTCGCGGTTTGCGTCGGACCGGCTTGTCGCGGGCTCCCTGCGCTTCGGCCGCGCCCGCATCGGGCGCCGCGGCGAGTGCTTCCGCTCCGCGCGGCTCGGGGCTCGCATCTTCCCCGATCAAGGGAGAGAGTATCGGTGGCGGAATCAGTGGCGCCGGTCGGGTCGCGGCCAGGGCCGACGCGTCCGGCGCACTCTGGAGCGTTTCGGTCTCCGTCGCCTCTGGCTCCGGCTTCCGGGATGTCCCAATGGCGATCGTCCCGACGAGCACCAGGAGCGCGAGGGCAAAGCCGCCGAGGTAAATCGGAGATGCGCCGCGGCGCCAGAGACGAGGCGGCCTGGTTGGCGGAAGCGTCCAGGTATCTGGCCCAACGGGTTGGAGGCCCGCCTTGACGAGCTCGAGGTCACTCAAGACCTCGTGCATCGTTTGATAGCGACGCTCGGGCTGTTTCTCGAGGCAGCGCATGATCAAGGTCTCCAGCTGCTCGGAAACGTGTGGAACCCGCACCCTCGGCGGGATCGGTTCCTCATACATGTGCTTTGTGAGGATTCCCATCATGGTGTCTGCGTCATGCGGAACCTGACCCGTCACCATCTCGTAGAGCAAGACGCCAAGCGCGTAGATGTCGGTTCGATGATCAACGCCCTCGCCTTCGCATTGCTCGGGCGACATGTAGTGCGGCGTGCCGAGCACCTCGCCGGCGCGAGTAAGCCGATTGGGACCGTGGCCGACCTTCGCGATGCCGAAGTCGAGGACCTTGACGAAGTCTTCCTCGTCGTCGCGCCGAATCAGGAAGACATTCTCCGGTTTGAGATCGCGATGAGTAATTCCCGCATCGTGGGCTGCGCCGAGCGCGCGGCAGACCTGAATCGCGATGTGAAGCGCGCGCTCCTCGGGCATGCGGTCGACACTGTCGATGGCATCGATGAGGTCGACCCCGTCGAGACACTCCATGATGAAGTAGGTCGAACCGTCGGTCAGCTCGCCGAAGTCGCTGACGTCGATGATGTGCTGGTTACCGATGTTCGATGCGCTTTCGGCTTCGCGCCGGAACCTCGCCAACACCTCTGGGTCGCGCGTGTTCTCCCGGCGAAGGACCTTCATCGCGAGCGGCTTGTTCAAGCGCGTATGGGTGACCCGGTACACCAGGCCCATGCCGCCTTCGCCGAGCAGGGAGTCGACGCGGTAGCGATGGTCGATCGTCTGACCGAGCAGCCATTCGGCGACTCGCGTCGGCCCCGAAGCGCTCACTCCCCCGATCGGGCCAGCTATCGTTCTCGTGCTATCGCCCATACAGCTCTGCCACAATATTCCAGTCGTGTTCATTCCAACACGCTCCGGCCTGAGCATCAAGCCCTCTCGGACCGGAAACCACAGATTAGGCGGAATTTCTACCGGAGGCGAGCCTGAGCGGCCGCCAAACGGGCTCCCGGGAGCTGGGAAAGAGGCGCCGACACGAAGTCGAGCCCCAGCTTCTCACAGATTTCGATGGAGGTCGGGCTCCCGCCGTGGTCCCCGCAGAGGCCGGCGCGGAGGTCCGGCCGGACGGCCTTGCCCCGCTCGAGGGCGATGCGGATGAGCTCGGCGACCTTCTCGTCGAGATGGGTGAACGGGTCCCCGGCGAGCAAGCCGAGCTCATTGCGGTAAGCGGGAAGGAACCGGCCGGCGTCGTCTCGGCTGATGCCCAGCGCGGTCTGCGTCAGGTCGTTCCCGCCGAAGGAGAAGAAGTGAACGTGCTCCGCAATCTCCCCCGCAATCAGGCAGGCGCGCGGCACCTCGATCATCGCGCCGGTGCGGCATTGGAACGCGCCCGTCGGCTCGGTGAAGATTTCCCGGTGGGCGCGATCCACGGCTGCGCGGAGCGCTACGACCTCCGACGTGAACGCGATCATGGGAATCAGAACCTCGAGGTCGACTGCGAAACCCTGCTCCACGCAGTCGCGGGCCGCGAGGAGCATCGCACGAAGCTGCATGTCATAGAGACCCGGGACGGTGAGCCCTGAGCGCACACCGCGGTGGCCGAACGCCGGGTTCGACTCTCGATGTCGTGCGGCCGCCTTGGTCGCTTCTTCGAGCTCGATGCCCAGCGAGTTGGCGATCGCCTGTAACGACTGCTCGTCTTGAGGAAGAAATTCTTCGAGCGCCCTGTCGAGCAAGCGAATCGTGACCGGTCGCCCGTCCATCGCGTGAAAAATCTCGACGAAGTCCTCTCGCTGCGCGCGCTCGAGCTCGGAGAGCCACTCGCTCCGCTGCCTGTCCTCGACTGCGAGCAGCGCGCATCGCATTGCGAACAATCGATCCTTCGCAAAGAACATGCGCTCCGTTCGGCACAGGCCGACCCCTTCGGCGCCGTAGCTCAGGGCAGCGCGGGCGGCCTGCGGGGTGTCCGCTTCGGCGTACACGCGCAGGCGGCGTACCTGGTCTGCCCAGCCCATCAGCTCACGGAGCTCCTCGACGGTGGTCGACGCCACCAGGTCGAGCGCGCCGGCGAAAACCCTTCCGGTCGAGCCATCGAGGGTGAGCATGTCACCTTGGCGCAGCGGTTCCGTGGACTCGAGGCCGTCCAGGCTCACGGTTCGATCTCGGAGGTTGATCCGCAGCCCTCCGCAGCCCACCACACAACACTTTCCCAGCCCACGGGCGACGACCGCGGCATGAGACGTCATACCCCCTGCTGCGGTGACGACGCCCTTGGCGGCCTTCATGCCGTGGATGTCTTCGGCGCTGGTTTCCTGCCGAATCAGGATCACCTCCTGACCTTCAGAGGCCCAACGGACGGCGTCATCGGCATCGAACACAATACGGCCGGAGGCCGCCCCCGGGCCTGCGGGTAGGCCCACGGCGAGCGGTTCGATTCCCCGGGAGGTCAATTCAGTTTCGTCTGGAAGTCGCGCCCGGAGCAATTGCTCGAGCGAACGCGCATCCACCCGGAGCAAGGCCTCGTTCTTGCTGAGGACCCCTTCCCTCACCATGTCGACCGCGACACGGACTGCCGCATGGGCGGTTCGCTTCGCCGTCCGTGTTTGCAGCAAGTACGGCTGACCATCCTCGATGGTGAACTCGATGTCTTGCATGTCGCCGAAGTGGCTCTCGAGTGATGCACAATACGTCGAAATCGATTCGAAGGCGTTCGGGAGTGAGACTTCGAGGCTGGACGCCTCCTTGCCGGGCGCTGAAGCCGTCGCGGTGAGTGCCACGGGCGTTCGAATGCCGGCCACTACGTCCTCGCCTTGGGCGTTCGGCAGGAATTCGCCATAGAGCTGCGGCTCTCCGCTCGACGGGTTGCGGGTGAACGCCACTCCTGAACCGCTTCGTGGGCCCGTGTTGCCGAAGACCATGGCTTGCACGGTGCAAGCGGTACCGATGGCGTCGTCGATCCCCTGCATGCGCCGGTATCGAACGGCGCGCGGGTTCTCCCAGGATGCGAAGACCGCACCGATCGCATCCCAGAGTTGAGTTTCGACGTCTTGTGGGAACCGGGCCCCGGAGGTTTCCTCGATCACCGAAAGGTACGAGGCGACCAGCCCTTCGAGGGCGGAGACGGATAGCTCGGAGTCGAGCATCCGGGGGCGCCCGAGCGCGTTCTTGAGATCGCTCAGCAGGTGCTGGAAGCGGTCTGCTCCGATGCGGCGCACGACTGAACCGTACATCTGCAGCAGGCGCCGGTAGGCATCGAGTGCGAAGCGTTCGTCCCCGCGCTGGGCCGCGAGCCCGCTGAGCGTGCGCTCGCCGAGGCCGATATTGAGGACGGTGTCCATCATTCCCGGCATCGAGACCTCGGCCCCTGAGCGAATCGAAAGGAGGAGAGGTTGGTTCGCATCACCAAAGCCTCTGCCAAGGCGATCCTCGACGCTTCGGAGCGCGCGCGCGACGGCCGGCTCGAGGCCATCGGGTAGCGCCCCGTTCGTTCGGTACTCCCGGCCGACTTCGGTCGTGATCGTGAATCCCGGAGGAACGGGGATCCCGAGCGCAGTCATCTCGTTGAGGCCGGCCGCCTTTTTTCCGAGGAGGTGCAGGCGGACGTCCGGGTCCAGCTCTGCGTCAAGCGGATACAGAAGGGTCACGGGGCTGCAACCTTGTCCCAAGCTGGTGGAAGTGGGCAATAGCGTTGACGGTGTCCGCGATTTCTCCGAGCAAGTGCAGGCGATTGTCCCGAACGCGTGCATCGTCGACCATCACGAACACTTCGTCGAAGAAGCGATCGATCGGCGCGCCGAGCTCCTTGGCGACGAGCTTCAGGGCGTCGGCGTATCGGCGCTCGCCGGTCGCTTCGCGGATCTGGTCGCGGACGGTGCCAAAACGTTCGGCCAGCGCGGCCTCGGCGCCGGCTTCGAGAAGGCTCGGGTCGATGGGACCTCGCGCGCTCTCCTTGGTGATGTTGAATGCGCGCTTGAATGCAATCGCGAGCGCTTCGAACTCCGGTGCGGCGCCTAGCTCGGACACCGATTCGATCCGGCTTCGTAGATCGCGAAGCGAGGTGCCGTCCCATGCGCTCAGGCATGCGTCGACGACGTCGCCGCCGAACGAGTCCTTGAGCATCCCGCGGATGCGGCCGCGGAAGAAACCGTCGAGCGCCGCGTGGACGTCCTCTGCGGCCGTGAGCTCGGCGTCGCCCGTGTACGCGCCATACGCCTGCGCGATGAGTGCCCGGAGGTCGACGTCGATCGGCCCTTCGAGGGCGATGCGGATGATGCCGAGCGCGGCCCGGCGGAGCGCAAAAGGGTCGGCCGATCCGCTTGGAACCAGGCCGATGCCGAAGCAGCCGACGAGGGTGTCGATCCGGTCGGCGACGGCGACGACGGCGCCGACGATTTGGTCCGGTACGACATCGTCGGCGCCTTGCGGCCGGTAGTGGTCACGGATGGCGTCTGCGATCGCCGGGTCGATGCCCTCGCGCAAGGCGTACCAGCGACCCATGTCGCCTTGAAGCTCTGGAAACTCGTAGACGATCAGCGTTTCGAGGTCCGCCTTGCAAAGCCGTGCCGCTTCCTCGCAAGCATCGGCATCCGCCCCGGACTCGGTTGCGAGCGCGCGGGCATTGGCCTGGAGCCGACGGACCTTTGCGCCCATCGTGCCGAGCTTGGACTGGAACACGACGGATTCGAGCTTCGTGAGCCGATTGGCGAGCGGCGCCTTGCGGTCTTCTTCGACGAAGAACCGCCCGTCGGCCAGGCGCGCGCGAAGGACGCGGTCGTTTCCCTTGGCAATCGCGGCCGGATCTTCGGCGGTGTTGACCACGTTGAGATACGAGGGGAGCAGCGCTCCGCCTTCAGACGCCCGGACGGCGAAATAGCGTTGATGATCGCGCATCACCGAAATGACGACCTTGTCAGGAAGCTCGAGGAACGATTCGTCGAACCCTCCCGGCACGGTGAACGGCTCTTCGACGAGCGAAACGCATTCGTCGGCGAGGAAGGCGTCCGGCTCGAGGACACCACCGAGGGACTTCGCCGAAGCGAGCAGCCCCTCCATCATTCGATCCTTTCGGACCCCGAGGTCGACAATCACGTGCGCGCGTTCGAGCGCCTTCTCGTACTGGGCTGCCTCGTCGAGGTCGAAGCTATCAGGAGCGAGGAAGCGATGCCCGCGCGTCGCGCGCCCCGCCTGGACGTTGGCAAATTCGAAACCCACGATCTCGCTGCCGAGTAAGGAGACGATCCAGTGGATCGGTCTACCGAATGCGATTTCGCCAGGACCCCAGCGCATGGACTTGGGAAAGGTGATCTGTTGACACAGGCGCGGAAGGATGCCGGCAAGCACCTCGCTCGTCGCCTGACCGGTTTCGAGGATCCGTACGCTGACGTAGTCACCTTTGTCGGTGGTTTGTTTGCGGAGATCCTCGATGCGGAGGCCGTGTTTCTTCGCGAAGCCGGTCGCGGCCTTCTTGGGCGAGCCGTCCCCCTCGAACGCAGCCCCCCAGGGCGGCCCCAGGATCGTCTCGTCGCGGTCCGCTTGGCGCTTGGCCAGCCCCCGAATGCGGAGCGCGAGACGCCGCGGCGTACCGAGCGTTTTCAGCTCGAGCGAGTCAGTGCCGAGCCGGGCCTGGTCCAGCAGCTCGGCCGCGCTCGTCTTCATCGAACGCAGCGCGTGCGTCACGAACGACGCCGGCAGCTCCTCGGTCCCAATCTCCAGCAAAAACTCGGATGACATGGAGTGGCGTTGCTACCAGACGGGATCCAGGGGCGCAACGGGGCGTTCTCCCAATCGTGCTATTGAGCCGCCGCGGCCGTCTCGAGAAGCGGGAAGCCGAGCGCCTCGCGCTGTGCGTACCAGGACTCCGCGGCCGCCCTTGCGAGGATCCTCACGCGGCCGATGTAGCGCTGGCGTTCGGTCACGCTGATCGCGCCCCGTGCGTCGAGCACGTTGAAGTAGTGGCTGCATTTGATGACCGCGTCGTAGGCCGGGAGCGCCAGCCGTTCGAGGGGCTGGCGGTCGAATTGGAGGGCGCCGCCCTTCCCCTTCTCGTCGCGGAGACCGAGCAGGACGGCGACCTGCTTCTCGTACTCCTCGAAAAGCTTCTTCTGAAGCTCGGGATCCGCCTGCTCGAAGTTGTAGGTGCTCCACTCCCATTCCGCGCGCTTGTAGAGGTCCCCGTAGCGGATGCCTGGCGCCCATTGGAGCTCGTAGACATCGTCGACGTCCTGCAGATACATGGCGATGCGCTCGAGCCCGTAGGTGAGCTCTCCGCTGATCGGTTTGCAATCGATGCCGCCACACTGCTGGAAGTAGGTGAACTGGCTGATCTCGAGCCCGTCGAGCCAGACCTGCCATCCGAGGCCCCAGGCGCCGAGCGTCGGCGATTCCCAGTCGTCCTCGATGAAGCGAATGTCATGGTGCTGCGGATCGGTGCCGAGCGCGCGCAGCGACTCGAGATAGAGCTCCTGGATGTCGAGCGGCGACGGTTTGAGGATGACCTGGTACTGGTGAAACTGCTGCAGACGGTTGGGGTTCTCCCCGTAGCGACCGTCCGTTGGGCGGCGGCTCGGCTCGACGTAGGCGACGTTCCAGGGCTCGGGGCCGATGGCGCGCAAGAAGGTGTGCGGGTTGAATGTGCCCGCGCCGACCTCGGAGTTGTAGGGCTGGACGATGAGGCAACCGTGCTCCGCCCAAAAGCGTTCGAGCGCGAGGATGAGCTCCTGGAAGGTCATTCCTGGTCCTCGTCGTCGTCTTCGTCGTCCTCGTCGTCCTCCGCCGCGGCGATGGCGGCGTCTTCCTGGGCCAGGAGCTCTTCTTCCGCCTCTTCCATGGCATCGGCCGCGGCGAGCTCGGCGGCGGCGATGTCGATCGACTCGCCGGTCTTCTCTTCGAACAAGGCCCTGTGCTCGTCGGTGAGGTCGCTGAACTCTTGAAGCGTCGGAAGGTCTTGGAGCCCGCTCAGACCGAAGAACTCGAGGAACATCGGGCTCGTCCCGTAGACGAGCGGCCTGCCCGGCTCGTCTTTGCGTCCAAGGATCTTCACGAGCCCGCGCTCGGCCAGCATCTTGAGCGACGAGCCGGAGTCGACGCCGCGCACATCATCGACCTCGGGCCGAGTGAGCGGTTGGCGATACGCGACGATGGCGAGCGTTTCGAGCTGGGCGCGGCTGAGCCGAATCGGCTTCGGTGCGACGAGTGTCTTGACGAAATCGGCGCTTTCCCGTGCCGAGCGAAACTGATAGCCGCCTGCCACGAAATAGAGGTGCACGCCGCGACCTGCGTAGTCCGCCACGAGCTCGTCGAGCAGCGGTTGGACCTCTGCGATGGTCGACCGCGCGGCCCGGGCCAGCCTCTTCGGCGTCACGGGGCTGCTAGAGACGAAGATCAGGCTCTCGAGAACATTCTTGAGCGACTCCGCGCTCGGCGCGATGGGTGCCCCCGCGCCGTTTTCCGGAGCGCCGTTGTCGGTTTGCACGTCTGTCTGGGTCATGGGTCTTGCTCGTCCTCATTCCATGTGTAGGCGTCCGAGGTGCCAGCCGGCACGACGACGGATTCCCTTCGTTCCGCGCCCGTGTCGACCGTGAGGCCATAGTCGATGGGCTTGTCTACCAGGTCGCGGCTCGGTTGCCCCACGTCGGCGGGTACGATCGCCTCGCCCGACGCGTCGAGTAGCGTGTACTCGAGGTAGATCGGTTCTTCGTGGTCGGTTTGATAGATGCTCGCCAGGCGCATCTTGGCCATCTCGAGCAAGGCGAGGAAGGTGACCACCAAATCGTACGAGGTGCTCACGTCTTCGAAAAGCTCGTCGAAGCGGCACCGGCGGCGCTCGCGAAGCAAATCGACCAGGCTCCCGATGCGTTCCTGAATCGACATCCGCTCGGCGTCGACTTCGAGCGAGATGGCAGCGTTGACACGTTCGGCGATCTTTTTGAGCGCGTCGAGGAGCTTGAAGACGCTGACCTGAGCGAGTGGCGGCTGTTCATGGCTGGCCGGCGCGGGGGTGCCAGCCGCGAACACATCCCGGCCGACGATCGCGCGTTCGCCCAGATCGGAAGCGACGGTTTTGTACTTCTGATACTCGAGCAAACGCCGAATCAGCTCGGCCCGGGGGTCCATCTCGTCGATCTCGTCGTCGTCCTGATCCTCGGGCGGACGCGGCAGGAGCATCTTGCTCTTGATGTGCGCCAGCGTCGCCGCCATCACCAAATACTCCGAGGCGATGTCGAGGTTCAAGTCCCCCATCAAGCTCAGATATTCCAGGTATTTATCGGTGATGAACGAGATCGGCAGGTCGAGGATGTCCAGCTCGTGCTTCCGGATCAGATGCAGGAGCAGGTCCAAAGGCCCCTCGAAGTTGGGCAGCTCGATCCGGAAGTTGGGGTCCAGCGCCTCGGGCGCTTCTTGGGCCTCGGGCACCGGCATGGGGCTGGGCTCGCTCATCGCAGTGGAACCATGCGCCGGTACTCTCCCAAGTGTCAATCGCTACGGGCTTCGTTGAGGGCGTCGATCACCGCCTCGACGTGCCCCTTCACCTTGACCTTCGGGAAGTGCTTGACGACCTTCCCATCCGGGCCGATCAGCACGGTCGAGCGGATGATCCCCATCGACTTCTTGCCGTACATGTTCTTCTCGCCCCAGGCATCGTACTTCTCGAGCATCTTTCCGTCGGGGTCGCTGAGCAGCGGGAACTTCAGCTTGAATTTGTCTGCGAACTTACAATGTGAGTCGATCGAATCTTTACTGACTCCGATGACGACCGCATCGCGCGCGTTGATTTTGCGCAGCGCCGCGTTGAAGTCGTTGGCTTCCGTGGTGCAGCCCGGCGTGTTGTCGCGCGGGTAGAAGTAGAGGATGACGTACTTGCCGGCGAGGTCCTCGAGGGCCAGCTTGCCGCCCGTGGAGGAGGGCAGACTGAACGCAGGAGCCTTGTGGCCTTCTTTGATCATGGAGACGGCTGTATTGCCGGTTTGCGCCTGCTGTCAACGCCCGACGGGTCTCACGAACTTGGAAACTTGGCGAGACGCGCCCAAGATCGAGAGATGAGCCCCCGAACCCTGATCGTGGG
>JBARTN010000216.1:0-7221 GCA_049645265.1 Polyangiales bacterium | reverse complement strand
ATAATGGGAGAGATGAATGCTTTCTTCTCTTGCGCTGGGGTGACGCGAGGGTGTCTTCTCGTCACGCTTGCATTGATCACTGGGCTGGTCGGCTGCGGCGGCGATGCAACCGCGCCCGCTCGAACCGACCTTCCATACGAGCTCTATTGCGACATTGCCAACGCGAACTGTCAGGTGGCGATTTACAATTCGGTTGCGGCCAAGCTCGAAGCGACGGGCTTTGCACCTCCGAAGCTTCGGACGATTTCGGTGGAGCAACACGCGGACGAGATTCGAAGTAGCCTCGACTTGCAGGACCTCACCGGGGAGGACGCGGCGACGCGCGGGCTTCGCTTGCTGGGCTTTCTTCCGGAAGCGTCCGAGAGCGTCACCGCGACGCAGACCGAGTTTCGGATCAGCCAGATTGCGGCTTACTACAGCTCCAACAACGACATGATCACCGTGGTCGATCGAGACTACGAAGAAGTGAGCGCTCAGGCGCTCTTGGCGCACGAGTTCACCCATGCCATTCAAGAGCGTCAGTTCGGTTTCGCCGGAGTCTGGGCCGGGGTGAACAGCGAGGACACGGCGCTTGGGGCTCGCAGCGTGATCGAGGGCGATGCGAGTCACACCGAGCATGCCTGGACCTACGAGAAGCTCGGGTATCTCCCCGAGGAGATCGATTGGGACGCCGTCTACGCCGATAGCGAGGCGTGGTTTCTAAATGAGCGCCTGGTCGACCCGGAAGTCGCTTTGCTCGATACGGCCTCGTTTTTTCCGTATGTCTATGGCTTCGCGTTCATGAGCCGGGCAACGCTCACGAACGGACTAGGAGCTCGCGGCCTTGCGTTTGGCGCGCCGCCCCTCTCGGCGTTCGAGGTGATGTCGGGTCTGTTCAATGCCCCACCCACGTTCGACTTTCCCAACGTTGCGCATCCTGCGCCGGTCGAAGGACACAGCCAGGAGGTCGAGGATCGAATGGGCGCCTGGTACGTCTATGCTTTTCTCCGGCGTAACGGCATGGCCGAAGAAGAGGCCTGGACGAGCGCGCTGAGCTGGCGTGGCGACGAGCTCGCCGTCTACGACACCGGCTCGGAGGTGGCGGCGGTCTGGAGAGTTCGCTTCGAGGAATCGGCCAGCATGGTCCGCGATGCGATCAACGCCGAGATGGAGGGGCGCACGCAGACGGCGGTTCTCTTCGAGCAGGACGTGTTCGTGCTGGCGGCCGAGAGCGACCAAGCGCTGCTTGCCTGGGCGGATCAGCCGCTCGATTCGATGACGGCGGCTCTGGTTCTCAAAGACGGGCGGCGCCAGGGAGGCTTGTCGGTTGGTACCTGTCTGAAATCACTCGACTTTAAGCTGCCCAACCCGCCTCCGCTCTTGCACTAGCAATAAATCATGGCTATTCTTGCTCATGAAAGGAGCCGGAATGTCTGTCGCCGTGTCTACCGCCCCGGACGAAGCCCACGTGGTGAGCAAGGCCTTGCTTCGCGCTGCCGGGGCACTCGGGCTTTCGTCTGCGGAGCTGGCCGAGATCATCGGGGCGAGCGAGTCGACCCTGTCGCGCATACGTAATCACAAGCGCGGCCCGATTCCGCTGGGCAGCAAGGAGGGAGAGCTTGCGCTCTTGTTTCTCCGCGTGTTCCGAAGCCTCGATGCCCTGGTCGGAGGCAACGAAGCGCATGCGAAGGCCTGGCTCCGCGCCGAGAATCGTCACGTGGGGGGCGTCCCGCTTGGGCGCATGAAGAAGATCGAGGGGCTGGTCGATGTCGCTGAATATCTGGACGCGATGCGCGGAACGATTTGAGCCGCAGCGGCTCGCCGGGCCTGCCTGGCGCGCGGTCGAATCTCAGCACGTGACCTCGACGCGCAAGCTGGTCGATTCCGACGACGAGCAGCAGGTTCTCGAAGCGTTGATCGACACGGCGAAACCGCCTTGGCCTCTGGGCCGCCGCTTCATCGGGCTTCACTATCTGTTGGCGACGCCGTTTCGCCATCCGCCGCTTCGCTACGGCTCGCGCTTTGGCACGCGTCGTGAGCGCGGGATTTTCTACTGTGCCGAGGCGCAGTCGACGGCGTTTGCGGAGAAGGCGTACTACGTGTTGTTGTTCTTGGAAGGCACCGACGCGGACATCGAGCCTTTGACTCGGCCGCTGACGGTCTTTCAGGTTCGCATCGCGACGAAGAAAGGGGCGGACCTGACGCATGCGCCCTTCGATGCGTTCATCGAACAGATCTCCTCGCCGAGCAGCTACAGAGATTCGCAGCCGCTCGGCGCCGCCATGCGCGAGGCGGGGGTCGCCGCGTTTCGGTTTACCTCGGCGCGTGACCCGGCAGCTGGGGCGAATCTGGGACTGATCGAACCGGTGTTCAGCACCAAGCATCCGCTCCACGCCGAGCAGTGGATCTGCACGGCAACCCGCGCGCGGGTCGAGCTCCGTCCGGGGCCCGCGGTGATGCGGCCGAGGACGAGCTTCGTACGCGAAACGTTCGAGGTGGACGGGCGGCTTCCAAGCCCGGGCGTGGAAGCCTGAGCCGCTACGAATCGTCTTCGTGAAGGCTTGGCGCTCGTCGCAGCCAATCCAATCCGAAGAGGAGGGCGACCCCAAACCATCGAGGGCGAATCATAGCGTCCCGAGGCTAGCATCGTTGACGCCGCGAATGCAGCGGGCTACCAGTAGCCGCCGCCGCATTCGCTGATGCGGTCATCGTGGAGGTTTGGATGCGATTGAATGTCTTAGTGTTGGCTTTGGGTGCGCTCGCCGCGCTCTCGGGCTGTGGGAGTGACAGTGCGAGCGGCACGACTGGGTCTGGCTTCGAGGAGCTGTACGCTCAGGGGCTCAGCAAGTATGTCGGCGCGTTCGAGCCGGCCAACGAGCCCGAGGCCGTGGAAGGGGTCAAGACCCACCAGTTCGCGGTGCCGGACGACCCCTCGGCGGAGCCGCGCGGGCCGCTCTTCCTTCGTGGCACCGAGTACACCGTCGACACGCGGGAAGGCAGCTCCGATGAGCTCGTGATCTTCCTGCAGGGCGGCGGCGCGTGTTGGGAGGACTTCTGTGCGGCGTTTGAAGAGACGAACTCGCTTCCGCCGGCCGGCATTCTCAACCCCGACCTCGCGGGCAATCCGGTGGCCGATTGGGATGTCCTCTACTTGCCGTACTGTGACGGCTCGCTGTTCGCCGGCGATGTGGATCGGGTTCTGCCTACCAGCGCGCTCGTGGAAGGCGGGCCCACCGAAAGCATGGGTTACCAACGCGGCCTTCAGAACCTCACCGCGGCGCTCGACGTCGGGCTTGCAGAGTTCCCCAATCCGAGCCGAATTCTTCTGACGGGCGTGAGCGGGGGAGCCTTCGGGACCATCGCCGCACTCCCCCTGGTGCGTTACTACTACCCTGCGACCGAAATCCTGGTGTTCAATGATTCCGGCGTTGGCGTCGCGAAGGACGGCAACCCCGACTTCATCAACGAAACGCTCCTCGCCGGGTGGAATGCGTCGTCGCTCGTGCCCGAATCCTGCCCCGACTGCACGAGCAACGGGCACGCGACTCGCCTGATCGAGTGGCAGCTCGCCGAGGACGACAACTTCACCATGAGCGCGCTGAGCTTCAGCGCGGATGCCGTGATCTCGTTTACGTTTTTGATGGTCACCCCGGCCAACTTCACGAGGTGGCTCTTGGCGGAGACCGGGCGCACGACCGGCTTGTTCGAGGATCGCTACAAACGGTTCATTCCGAACGGCACCGCGCACACGACCTTGCTTCGTGAAGTGTCCGAGGGCGGCGGGGGCATTCAGATCGGCGCGCTCGACACCGAGATTGCCGGCGTCAGCGTGCTCGACTGGTTCACCGCCATGATCGACGGGACCGAGGTCTGGGATGACCTGGTCGACGAAGGCGTCGAATAGACCCGGAAAAGGGTCCCCCAGGCCGCACGGCTTTTGGCGTTGACCGCGGGCTCGGTTTCCTGCAAAGTAGAACACGTTCTATCCCTCCTCGTGAGCTCTGAACGAAGGGCCGTCCCCTTTTTCGGAGCGCCAATTTTCGGGTGTTTGCATGAAAACTGAGATCTGTGAGCGGCTGGGGATCGAGTTTCCCATCTTTGCGTTCAGCCACTGCCGCGACGTCGTGGCGGCGGTGAGCCGGGCCGGTGGGCTCGGGGTGCTCGGTGCCGTGGCCTACAGCCCGGAGCAGCTCGAGCTCGAGCTGAAGTGGATCGACGAGCACGTCGATGGCAAGCCCTACGGCGTCGATACCGTCATCCCCGCCAAGTACATCGGCAAGGACCAGGGCGACATCAGCAAAGAGCAGCTCGACCAGATGATCACGCCTGCGCACCGCAAGTGGATCAACGATTTGCTGAATCGCAATGGCGTGCCTCCGCTCCCCGACGACGTCGAAGAGATCGAAGGCCTGCTCGGCTGGTCGGCCTCGGGCGGGCGCGCGCACTTCGAGGTGGCGATGAAGCACCCGATTGCGCTCATTGCAAACGCGCTCGGGCCACCCCCCGAAGACATCATCAGCCAGGCGCACGACAAGGGCGTTCTGGTGGCTGCGCTCTGCGGCACCGTTCGGCAGGCGATCAAGCAGAAGACCGCGGGCGTCGATATCGTGATCGCGTCGGGCTACGAGGCCGGCGGTCACACGGGCGAAATCGGCACGATGGTTCTCTTGCCGCAGGTCGTGGACGCCGTGGCGCCGACCCCGGTGCTCGCCGCGGGCGGGATCGGCTCGGGCCGTCAGATGGCGGCTGCGATGGCGATGGGCGCAGCTGGCGTTTGGACCGGCTCGATCTGGCTCGCCACCGAGGAATCCGACTCGATTCCTTCGCTCGTCGACAAGCTGCTCGTCGCGGACTCCACCCAAACGGTTCGCTCGCGCTGCATCAGCGGCAAGCCCGCCCGACAGCTCAAGACGGCGTACACGCGCGCCTGGGACGAGGACCCGGACTGCCCCGGCTACCTCCCGATGCCGCTTCAGTTCATGGCGACGGCCGAGGCGACCCAGCGCATCACGCGTTTTGCGCAGACGGGCGCGGAAGGTTCGGACACGCTTCTCGGTACGCCGGTGGGCCAGGTGGTCGGCCAGATGAATACGCGAAAACCTGCGCGCCAGGTCATCGAAGAAATGGTCAGCGAGTACATCGACGCGGTCGAACGGGTGTCGAGCCTGCTCGCAGACGCCGACTAGGTGCGGGCCGCTACTTGCACTGGCGGCTCAGGTCGCGTGCGCGGCTTGCGAGCTTGCCGCTTCGATTGGCCTTCAAGTAGCGGGCCGCCATCGCGCAGCCTTCTTCGGTGGGGCCGAGCAAGACAGCGAGCCGACCCGCTGCAACCGGCATGGGAATCGCGGCGTTGGCGGCCTTTCGGAGGGGCGCCTCCGGCGAGCGCTCGCGGTCTTCTTCGATATCGGCGCGGAGCAGGTGCACGTCCGCGTCGTCGGGCATGCTCTGGAGAGCATCCGCCGCGTAGCGGACCGCCAGGCCTCGTTTTTCGTCGGCGAGCGCGAGCCGCGCTTTGACGATCAGCTCCCAGACCTCGACCTGCGGGCTCGCCTTCAGGCGATTTCCCTCTGCGTCGACCGCTTCGAGGGCGCGTTCGAGCGAGTTCTCGGCGCCTAGCGTTCGGCGGCCGTAGATCTGTGCGAGAGCCAAGGCCGTCTCGGCGAGACTTGGGTCGGCACCGTCGCGTTTGGCCTGTTGATAGTAGGTGCCGGCACGTACGTAGTCTTCCGCCTGCAGCGCCACACGCGCACCTGCAAGACGGAGCGCCGCGTTCTTTGGGTGACGGCTGACGGCGTTGCGCATCGTCGACATGCCGCTCTGTCCGGCGCCCGTGAGGATCAGATAGCGAACGCGCTGCTCGTCGGCGCGGAGGTCCCGGACTTTGGCATCGTCCATTTGCTTGATGACCTCTGCGGCGCGATCGAAGTTCCGCGCGTCGATTAGAAGGGTTGCGAAGCCGGACAAGGCACGCGGCTGAGCCGGATCGAGCGCGAGCGCTTTTTCATAGGCCGCGTTGGCTTCGTCGTTGGAGCCGACCTGGCGGGTGGCGTCGCCTCGAAGCGCATACAAGCTGGCGTCCCCAGCGCTCAGCTCGACGGCGCGATCGAGCTCTGCCACCGCCTTTGCGGCATCGCCCTTTGCCAATAGAACGCGCGCGTGACTTCCGTGTGCCCAACCTTCGCCGTCGAATGCGGCGAGCGCGGCCGAAGTGACCTTCTCGGCTTCGGAAAGCCGGCCGGCTTCGACATAGGCCTGGGAGGCCGTGTCCACCAGGCTGAGATGATTGGGCGCGGCGGCGAGCCCCGCTTCGAGCACCGCGATCGCTTGCTCCACGTTGCCATCTTCGATGAGCGAGCCCGCAAGGCCGTTCGAGGCAGCGACACCCCATCGCGGATCACTGGCGGCCTCTTGGTAAAGCGTGGCGGCACGGCTCCGCTCGGCGGCTCGCGGGGAGTCCTTCAAGAGCTCGGCGATGACCAGTGCCCGAAACGCTGGCTTGGCCTCATTTTCGGGCCCAAAACCCGCGCCACTCAGCGTAGCGAGCCCTGCGCGCCGGTCGCCGGTCTGCGCGTACCACCAGGCGATCACGTGGGCCCTGGTGGACAGGTCAGCGGACGGGCCGCTCGAGAGCCGCTTGAGCACGTCCTTCGCCTCGCTCGTTCGTCCGAGCGCGAGCAGGAGCTGTGCGGTTCCGACGATTAGTGTTTCGTCGGCGAGCAGCTCAGGTTCGGCGGCCGTGCGGGCGTGCTCGAACGCTGCACCTACTGCGCCTTGCCGGTAGGAGAGCACGCCTTCGATCAAATCGGCCCAGGCTTTGTGGACCGCAGACGCGTCTTCATCGGAACGCACCTCTTCGACCAGAGCGAGCGCCTCGCCGGCATTGCCTTGGAGCAGGCCGACGATCTGCGCGCGCGCGATGATCGTTGCCGCCGTTTCTTTGCTTGCGCCGTTCAGCGTTGCCAGCGCAGCTTCCGGGCCGTCGGTGCGTGCCCGGATGCGGGCGAGCAAAGCGATGGGCTCGGGCGCACCGGGGCGCGCGTCGACGACCTTCTCGGCGTCGGGAAGCGCCTGCGTCCATTGACCGCGCGCGATGGCGGTCCAGGCGCGTCCAAGAAGGAACGCGTCGGCTTGCTCCGAATACTTGGCCGGCCGTTCGGCCTCGGCGTGGGCGGCCCGAGGGTCGCCTTCGGCAAGGAACGCATAGATTCTTGCGATTCGCTGGTCTGGGTCGTTTTGCTTCGC
>JBARTN010000215.1:0-2336 GCA_049645265.1 Polyangiales bacterium | reverse complement strand
CGAAAAGACCGGCGAGCGGCGTCAGTATCTCGGGCCGCGTGCCCTGCTCGAAGAACGATTCGCAACGCTCGATACCTCGTCGATGCGTTATCTCGAAGTCGCGTGCACCGCACTGCCCGCCTCGTCTGGGCAGGTGATCGACGCCGCGGTCGGCGTGGACGGCATTCCAGAGAACGTGCGGCGGCGCTGCCTCGAAGCGCTCGTGAACGACGGTCTGCTGACGCCACAGGGCAAGCCAGGCTCCGAGCTTCTGCGCCGGGCCGTTCTTCAACGAATGCCGCCGGCCCGTCGTAGCGAGGTCTACCGTTTCGTCGCGGAAGCGCTTCACACTGCAGAACCCTTGGTCGGCCCTGCGATGGCGGCTACGGTCGGCGCGTATCTGTGCGAGGGCGGCGACCTCGACCGGGGTGCGCACGCCATTCTCGAGGCGGGGTCTCTTGCGGCGGACCTCGGTTACACGGCCTCCGCGGTCCGGCTCGCCGCCGCCGCCGTGCAATATCAGCCCGACGTCGATACGCGTTCGGCGGCCTCGGAAATCAGCAAGGCGGTCCGACTGCCGAGCGTCCCGCCGCCTGATCTCGATGACGATCGGCCGACGATCCCCGTTCTCGAGGCGGCTCTCGAAAACACCGCCGAGGCGATTGTTCAGGTCCTCAAAGACCGCGATCATCAACAGTTCGATGCCTTGATCGAGTCTGCCATCGCAGCCGGTGGAGATCTCACCGGGGCTCATTGTCTGCGCGTCGTCTCGTACATCAGTCGTGAGGACATCCCATCCGCCACCGAAGCACTCGAGGCTGCCCGGAAGAGTCCCTATCGAAAACCGGGCGCTACGATTCGAATTTCGATTGCGTCGGCCTGCCTGCAACTCGCGCGCGGCCGCCGGCACGACGCCATGATCGACTCGCTCGAAGCACTAGCCGCAGCACGGGATCAAGAGGACGGCCCGGGCGAAGCAGCCGCTTTGAAGATCGTGTCGGCAGCATGCCTGGCGGCGGGCCTGAACAGCGATGCCGACCGGATCGCCGGAGTCGCCGAAGCGCTCGCTAGCTGACGCCCGCGCGGCGGATGGGATACGAACCGAGAACGGTCAAAAACGTGGTCACCTCTTCGAGCTCGTGGAGCGCCGCTTGGGTCGTTTCGCGATCGACGTTGCCCTCGAAGTCGACGTAGAAGATGTACTCGAACGGCGTGTCCGGCTTCGGTCGCGATTCGATTTTGGTCAGGTTCAAGCCCCGATCGGCGAAGATGGCAATGCAGCGCGCGAGCGCGCCCTGCTCGTGAATGGTCGAAAAGATCAGCGAGGTCTTGCAGGGAACCCCAGGCTCGTAGTGCGCCGGCTCTGACGCAACCACCACCATTCGCGTGTAGTTCTCCGGGTGGTCGGCGATGTCCCTCCGCAAGATGGGCAAGCCGTGCAACGCGGCGGCTTGTTCGCTGGCGATGGCCGCCTGCGTCGGGTCGGCGTCTTGCTTCACTTTGGCCACCGACATCGCGGTGTCCACGAAGGCTTCGACGTGACAGTCTTCGAGTGTCCCCAAGAACTCCCCGCACTGCGCCAAGGCCACCGGATGAGAGTACACGCGGCGGATGTCGGTGACCGCTACGTCCGCTGCGCCAATGAGGCAGTGCGCGATGGGCTGGAACTCTTCCCCGACCAGGGAGAGCCCCATCCTGGCGAGCAGGTCGTAGCTTTCGTTGATCGAACCTGCAATCGAGTTTTCGATCGGAAGCACTGCGTAGTCGAGCTCGCGAGACTTCAGCGCCTCGAGCATCTGGCGAAAGCTGGTGTAGCCGACGCACCGAAGCGGCTTCGGGGCGCCCTTGAAATGGTGCTTCGCCGCAAGCTCGCTGTAGGCGCCTTCGGTACCCTGGTAGCCAACCCGCAACTCCGTTTTCGTCTGCGCCAATGCGTTTCGCCTCAGTCCCGAAAGTTCACGTATTGGAGCGGCAGGTCGAAGTCTTGCTCTTTTAGGAAAGCAATCGTCTCCTGCAGGTCATCGCGCTTCTTGCCCGAGACGCGCACCGAGTCGCCCTGAATCGAAGCCTGGACTTTCAGCTTGCTGTCCTTGATGGCCTTGACGATTTCCTTGGCTTTCTCCTTCGAGACCCCCTCTTTGAGCTTGATGAGTTGCCGCCACATCTGGCCGCCTGCTTGCTGCGCCTGCTGCGGGTCGAGCGACTTCAAAGACACCTGCCGACGAACCATCTTGCTCTCGAGCACGTCGCGCGCCGCATCGACTCGGCCTTCGCTATTGGCGCGGATCACGATCCCCTCTTCGGTTTGCTCGATCGTGCTTTCGGTGCCCTTGAAATCGTATCGCTGAGCGATCTCC
>JBARTN010000214.1:0-2140 GCA_049645265.1 Polyangiales bacterium | reverse complement strand
ATGGCGGCGACGATTCAGACGAACTTTCGAATGCGACACTCCTTCGGGAAGATCGAGCACATCCTCGAGATCCCGAACCTGATCGACATTCAAAAGCGCTCGTACGACAAATTCCTTCAAACAGACGTACCCAGAGACGAACGGGACAACACCGGTCTTCAGGGTGTGTTCAACAGCGTGTTCCCGATTCGCGACTTCAATGGGACGAGCGAGTTGGTTTTCAGCGGGTACACGCTCGAGAGGCCGAAGTACGACGTCGACGAGTGTCGACAGCGTGGGATGACCTACGCCGCGCCGATCAAAGTGACGATCCAGCTCATCATCTACGACGCCGGCGGTGACAGCACCGAGCGAGCCGTCCGCGACATCAAGGAGCAGGAAGTCTACTTTGGCGAAATCCCGCTGATGACCGTGAACGGCACGTTCGTCATCAACGGGACGGAGCGCGTCGTCGTCAGTCAGCTTCACCGTAGCCCCGGTGTCTTTTTCGACCACGACCGTGGCAAGACGCACTCGTCCGGCAAGCTCCTCTACCAGGCCCGCATCATTCCTTACCGGGGCTCGTGGCTCGATTTCGAGTTCGACCCGAAGGACCTTCTCTACGTCCGCATCGACCGCCGCCGCAAGATGCCGGCCACGGTGCTACTCAAGGCGCTCGGGTACAACACCCAGGAGCTCCTCAACTACTACTACGACACCGAGACGATCTACATCCTCTCAAAGGACCAGTACGCGAAATCGATCGAGTACGAGCTTTTGCCCGGCCAGCGCGCCACGCACGACATCGCGGTTGGCGACGACGTGCTGGTCCGCAAGAACCGCAAGTTCACCCGAGCGGCGATTCGGAAGCTCAAGTCAGCGGGCCTCGACTACTTACCGATCGACTTCACCGAGGTGATCGGCAAGGTTGCGGCCGAGGACGTCATCGATGAGGACACGGGCGAGATTCTGCTCGCCGTCAATGAAGAGGTCACCGAGGCTCGCATCGACGCGCTCAGCGAAGCCGGCATCAACGAGTTCAAGGTGCTCTTCATCGACGGTCTCAACGTCGGTTCGTATCTCCGGGACACGCTGAGCGTCGACAAGGTGCAGTCACAAGATGAGGGCATCCTCGAGATTTACCGACGCTTGCGGCCGGGCGACCCGCCCACCCTCGACACCGCGAGGAACCTCTTCAACAACCTGTTCTTCAATCCCGAGCGCTATGACCTGAGTCAGGTCGGGCGTCTCAAGTTGAACTACAAGTTCTACAGGGACGTCGAAGAGGACGAGCGGCCTGACCTCGGTCATACGGTCCTCACCAACACCGACATTCTCGACACGGTGAAGAACCTGATCGAGCTCAAGAACGGCCGCGGCTCGGTCGATGACATCGACCACCTGGGCAACCGCCGCGTTCGAGCCGTGGGCGAGCTGATGGAGAATCAGTACCGCATCGGTCTCGTCCGGATGGAGCGCGCGATCAAGGAGCGCATGAACATGTCTCAAGAAATTGAGACGCTCATGCCGCACGACTTGATCAACGCAAAGCCCGTAAGCGCGGTCGTGAAAGAGTACTTCGGTTCGAGCCAGCTCTCGCAGTTCATGGACCAGACCAACCCGCTCAGCGAGGTGACGCACAAGCGGCGTCTGTCCGCGCTTGGGCCGGGTGGTCTCACGCGCGAGCGCGCCGGCTTCGAGGTTCGCGACGTTCACACGACTCACTATGGTCGCATCTGTCCGATTGAGACGCCGGAAGGTCCGAACATCGGTTTGATCGCGTCGCTTTCGACCTACGCCCGCGTCAACGAGTATGGCTTCGTCGAGACGCCGTACCGGAAGGTCGAGGACGGCATCGTGCTCGACGACCACGTGCGTTGGTACTCCGCCCTCGAAGAGGAGGGGCACTACATCGCCCAGGCGAACGCGAAGATCGAGCACCTGAGCCGCAAGCTCGAGGGTCAGCTGATCAGTGCGCGCTTCAACGGCGAGTTCGTGATGGTGCCGCCGAGCAGCGTTCAGCTGATGGACGTGTCGCCCAACCAGCTGGTCTCTGTCGCGGCCTCGTTGATTCCGTTCCTCGAGCATGACGACGCAAACCGTGCGTTGATGGGCTCGAACATGCAGCGTCAAGCTGTTCCTTGCGTGCGTACGCATGCTC
>JBARTN010000213.1:0-8848 GCA_049645265.1 Polyangiales bacterium | reverse complement strand
AGTCTATACCACCAACCTGAAGGCATTGATGAGTGGCGAGGCGACCGACGTCGAGCTCTGGCCGGGGGACATCATCTGGGTGACCAAGACCTGGTACGCGAGCACAGCGGACGTGATGAGCGGGCTCTCAGAGATCATCTCCCTCGCGAATACCGCTGCGATCCTTGCTCTCGCCTATGGCGTTGGCGCCGGGCCTCGGTAGATGCGACGCCCGCTTTTCGATCGCCTGCTCGGTCCAAACGTAGAGACCGAGGAGATGGACCCTCACACGATCCAAGGCAGGCTATTGAAGGCTGAGCAGGAAGCGGTCGATGGCGCGGCACACACACGGATCGAGCAGTTCACGGCGGGCCGTCTTTGCAGCCGGATTGCTCTTGGCCGACTTGGCGTTGCTGCGACGACGCCCATCCCGCGCGGCGAAGATCGGGCACCGATTTGGCCGCCAGGCTTCATCGGCAGCATTTCGCACACCGACACCTGGTGCGCTGCCGCGGTGGCGCGAACCGAGGACATTCGATCGCTTGGCATCGATTTGGAATCGGCAACGCCCTTGAAGGAAGCACTGCTAAAACGGGTTTGCACTCCCAAAGAGCGCGACTGGCTGCACCAGCTGCCTGCGCCGGGCGTGACCGGCAAAATTGTCTTCAGTGCCAAAGAAGCGGTCTACAAGTGCCAGTATCCGCTCAGCAACCGGTTCCTCGGCTTCCAGGCCGTCGAGGTCGAGCTCGGCGATGACTCGTTCGAAGCGGTCTTTCAACAGGAGGCCGGTGGGTTTCAACCCGGCGACGTGATCTCGGGCCACTACCTCGTCGAAGAGGGGCTGGTGGCCACCGCGTGCGAGCTCCATCGATGAGCGGCGAGGATCTCACAGTGGTCATCGACGTCCCTCGAGGCAGCTTCATCAAACGGGATGACGATCGAAATCTCGATTTCGTGTCGCCGGTCCCGTGTCCATTCAACTACGGGCACGTGCCGGGCACCCTGGCAGAAGATGGCGACGCGCTCGACGCGGTGGTCCTAGGGCCGAGATTGCCGCTCGGCAGCACCGCGACGTTTACCAAGAGAGCCCGCGTCGACTTCATCGACGGCGGAAGGTTCGATCCGAAGTGGGTCTGCGCCGATGCTCCGCTCAGCCGCTTCCAGCGGCTACAAGTGACCGGGTTCTTTCGCTGCTACGCCATCACAAAGAGCCTGATCAACCGAATTCGTGGGAAGCAGGGGCCGACGCGCTACCGCGGCTGGATCTAGCAGCTCTCGCGGTGCAGACTCTCTCATCCGCTTGCGTGAGCCGATCGACATACGAATCTCGTCGTCGCTGGCGTCGATAGACGCGCACGCCTGGGATCAATTGGTCGGAGAAGACGATCCCTTCGTCGAGCATGCGTTTCTATCGTTGCTCGAAGAAAGCGGGTCCGTCGGGCGAGGCTCGGGCTGGGAGCCGACGCACGTCACCGCCTGGCGCGGCAAGCGACTCGTGGGCGCGTTGCCGCTCTATTTCAAGACGCACAGCTATGGCGAGTACATTTTCGACTGGGGCTGGGCCGATGCGGCTTCGCGATTGGGGCTCAGCTACTATCCCAAGCTAGTCGCCATGGTGCCGGTCACGCCCGTGACCGGGCGGCGTTTCCTCTTCGCAGCGGACGAAGATCCGGCCGAGGTCGTGCGCCGCTTGGTCGACGGCTGTTTCGAGGTTGCAGAGTCGACGCGGGCATCGTCCATCCACCTTCTTTTCTTGAGCCCGGAAGAGCAGGACTGGGTTGCACGCGACGGTCGACTGATGAGTCGGCTCTCTTTTCAGTTTCACTGGCGGAACGAGGGATACGACGATTTTGAAGACTTCGTCGGCAAGTTCCGTTCGTCGATGCGGAAGAAGCTACGAAAAGAGCGTCGAGTTGCAGCCGAGGCCAAGCTTCAGATCGAGGAGCTTCGCGGTGACCAGCTCAGCGCAAAACATTGGCTGGCCCTCGAGCGCCTCTATCGCTCGACCTGCGGCCGTAAGGGCTCCTATCCTTATCTGACGCCCGAGTTCTTCGAGCTCGCGCCATCCCGGCTCAATGGCTCCCCGCTGGTGTTCACCGCCAAAGACGAGGGCCGCATCGTCGCGGCCTCGATCAATTTCGCAAAGGGTGGGCACCTTTACGGACGATACTGGGGAGCGACTCAACGCCACGACATGCTTCATTTCGAGCTCTGTTACTATCGTCTCATCGAGCACGCGATCGACCATCACATGCGCCGCTTCGAAGCCGGAGCCCAGGGTACACACAAGCTGAGGCGTGGATTGATGCCTGTTCCCATTCACAGCGGGCACTGGATTCGCAACCCGGTGCTGCAGCAAGCCGTCGCCGATTTCCTTCCGCGAGAGGCGTTTTCGGTACAACAGCAGATCAGCGAGCTCCGGGAACATGGGCCCTTTCGGCGCCATGGTGACGCGGGCCTACGGCCAAATCGGGCCTCCGAATGACTCTGATCTTCGTCTACGCCGGGATCGCGCTCAGTGTGTCATTCCTCTGCTCGATCCTCGAGGCGGCGCTACTCAGCGTCACTCCGTCTCACCTCGCGAAGCTCGAACAAGATCGGCCCAAGGTTGGCGGCCGGTTGCGCGCGCTCAAGGCCCGCGTCGACAGGCCCCTTGCTGCGATTCTGACGCTAAACACCACCGCGAACACCGTTGGCGCCGCTGGGGTCGGGGCCCAAGCTCAACTCTTGTGGGGTTCCGAGGTGTTGGCGATCACTTCGGCGGCGTTGACCCTGCTCATCCTCTTTCTCGCTGAAATCATTCCCAAGACGCTGGGCACGATGTACTGGCGACGTTTGGCCGGCTTCATGTCGGCCGTCTTGCCGCCTATGATTCTGATCCTGCTGCCGCTGGTCTGGCTCTCCGAGAAGCTGACCGGATTTCTCAAGCGACGGCGGGTCGCAGAGAGGCTCTCGCGCGAAGAATTCGCGGCCTTGGCACGCGTCGGTGGAGAGCAGGGCGTCTTCGACAAATCGGAGATGAGAATCCTCCGCAATTTGTTTCACTTCGGTTCGCTACGGACGAGAGACATCATGACGCCCCGCACAGTCATGTTTTCACTGGAGGAAAACACGACCGTGCGGGATGCGATTGCCGAGCGAGGTTCCATGATTTTCTCGCGAATCCCGATTTGGAAGACGACTTCCGACGAGATGACCGGATACATCTTGAAGGATCAACTCTTTCTCCGCGCGGCGCGCGACGAGCTGGATATACCGATTCGCACCTTTGCCCGAGAGGCTTTGATGGTGCCTGACACCCTTCCGCTGCCCGCTCTGTTCGAAAAGCTTCTCGACCACCGAGAGCATATCGCCGTGGTGGTCGACGAGTACGGTGGTGTCGATGGAGTCGTCACGATGGAGGACGTTCTCGAAACGCTCATCGGGCTCGAGATCGTCGACGAGATGGACTCGGTCAAGGACATGCGCGCCATGGCCCGCGCCAAGTGGGAAGCCCGGGCCAAGCATATCGAGAGCAAGGTGTCGGGCCCGGCGAAGCTCGTGGATTCCACGGAGCGCTGATGAAAGCTTCGCTCACGGACGGCGGTCTTCCTGGCTCGGGTCTCGCGCGATGGCTCTACGCTCTCAAGCCGGCGAGCTGGCCCAAGCTGTTCGTGCCTGCGCTCTTCGGACAGCTGATCGGAGCAACTCAATCGGGTGGGCTCGACGAGCGGGCGCTCGGATGGGGCGTCGGCTTCACCGTGCTCGGGCTCGGCTTCATCGTCTTGCTCAACGACTGGGGCGACCGCGAGGTCGACGCGATCAAGCGAAGGATGTTTCCCGACGGCTGCTCCCCCAAGACCATCCCCGACGGCATCCTCGATGCGCGGGCGGTCGGAGTCGCAGGGCTCCTCTTTGGCGGTGCCACACTGCTCGTTGCTGCCGGTGCAGAGCTGGCGTTGCGACGGCCGTTGGCATTCGAAGCGGGGCTCGTCAGCATGCTGGTTTTCGTCGCGTACACGCTGCCGCCGATTCGCTTGAACTACCGAGGCGGAGGTGAGCTCCTGGAGATGTTCGGCGTCGGCATGGCGCTCCCCCTCTATAACGCTTACCTGCAGTCGGGCGCCCTCACGACGAGCATCTGGCTCTGGGTCGCTGGGTTCTCGCTGCTCAGCCTCGGGAGCGGAGTCGCAAGCGGCTTGTCCGACGAAGAAAGCGATCGGGCCGGAGGGAAGCGCACCGTTGCCTCTGTCTTTGGGAACACCGCCGCTCGCAAGCTAACCGAAGCCTGTGTTTTGCTGGGGGCCGCGGTCTGGCTGGGTGCCGCAGCCGCGAGACCACAATGGTTGTCGCTCTGGGCCGTCGCGCCCGCCGTGACGATCCTATTGTGGAACTTCGTTGCAATGCGAAAGGTCAGCAATGATGCCGTCACGAACGCATTTCCAGCGCAGGGCGAGTACAAAGGTTTCCTTCATCGCGCAATTTGGCATAGTACGTTGGTGGCCGCGCTGCTCCTATGGCTACGACTGGGATTCACATGACGGCCCATGCGATAGACGAGACATTTACCCCATTGCTCGAGATAGAGGCCCGGATTCAACGAAGCCGGTTCGGCGCAGTGAGCCTCGATCCGGGTCGAACGACTGCAAGCTCGCCGACCGAGCTCGTGTCCGCCCTGGCCGACTCGCGGCAGTTGCCGCACCTGGCTTCAGCGGCATCGGAGGTCGCAGAGGCACAGCTTCGCAGCTTTCCCGAGAATCTTTTCTGGGACTTTGATTTCTATCTGGCGTCCATCCACCGCGACGCATCGGCCGCCTCCGACTACGAGAGCTATCTCGAGGAAGTCACGCGCATCACGGTTGGGTTGATGACACTCTACGGTCAGCAGTCGGCGATTCGATTCCGGTACGTGCACGACTTCATGTATGGCTTCGACTGGGCTCGCTGGGTTCGCCGCGACCCTGACGCACGCAATCGAATCGAGCCATTCGGCATCGACTTCCTGCGGCATACGGAAAGCCGCGGTCGCGACATTCTGACTTTGATCAAGGCAGACGACGACTGGTACCCGAAGCTCGCCGACGGCGCTGCGCGAAACCCATTTCCTTTTTCGCGTGAGCCCCAAGAAGAGCTTTCGCTCTATCGATTGCTCGCCGAGAGAGATTGCGTTCCGGTCGAAGCGTGGCGGCTCGACGCCCAAGCCGATGCCAGTCGAGATTTCGATGCTCTTCGCGAAGATTTGGCCGCGTCGCTCGGCCTGAGCGGCTAGGCCGCTAGAAGCATCGCGAGCACCCAGAGCCCGATCAGGAGGTTGAGCGCGATGCTCGACCACCAGGCGGCTCGAAAAGGGTCTACGGCGCGGGCGCCGGCCAGGAGGGGTAGAAGCGGCGTGATCGCGACGCAGGCTTTGGCAGGGACCGAAACAGAAGGCGTCCAAACGAAGATCGCAAGCGCGGCAAACGCGATGCCTGCCGAGGCAAACCGCCGCGCGGACCGCATCCCGCGCCGAACGGGCCAGGTCTGCTTCTGGGCCTCGGCGTCGTCCTCGACGTCGGGGAGGGCAGTGAGCACGTTGCTGCAGACGCCTAAGAGCGCGGCTGGACCGATCACCCAGCCCGGCGCGAAAACGCTTTCGGTCTGCAGATAGTAGCCGATCGAAGGAAGGCCGATGCCAACCCCGATACCCTGCAGCAGCTCGCCGCCACCGCGATAGCTCAAGCGAACTGGGTCGAAGCTATAGAGCCACATCAGGAGCAACGCCGCGAGTGCATAAAACGGGGTCAAGCTGCGCCCGAGAAAAACGAGGCCGCAGGAATAGAGCAGGAGCAGCAACGCGGCGGATTGTGCGGCGCGTTCGACCTGCCGCGCGGTCAGCTTGCCTTCGGGAATCACGCCCGAGCCCCCGGAGAGCAGGGTGCGCCGGCCACTGTCCGCTTCGTGGTCCGCGAAGTCGTTCGCGAAAACCACGAACCAATGATCCAGCGCGCCCCAGAGCATTGCAGCGGCCAGCCACTGCCAGCTGAAGCGTCCAGTGACGTGCCAAGCAGCCACCTGTCCCAAGACCAAGGGCACGGCGATGTTGATGTGGGCGAGAGGTCGCGACGCTTGAATCCAGGCTCTCATGGAGGATGGGTCCCTCGATATCACGTTTCGATCCTGCTAGGTCTGCCAGGTGCACGCGCCCATCCGGGAGCCCCTGACGCGGGAGGTCCAGTTCTTCACCGGCAAGGGAGGGGTGGGCAAGTCTACCGTCCTAGCGGCGCTGGCGACGGCTGCGGCGCGCGCGGGCAAGCAACCGCTGATCGTCGAGCTTGGGGCCCACACCTCGTCGTCGCACCTGTTCCACGGTCCCGACGTCGGATACGAACCGTCGGAGGTCGCGCCGGGCGTGCACGCGACCCGCGTTCAATTCGAGCCGGCGCTCATCGACTACATCACCTCACGGCTCAAGCTCCGACCCATCGCGAGCCTGGTTGCGAAGAACAGCTCGCTGCGCCGTTTGTTCATGGCGGCTCCCGGTGTGGATGAGATAGTGACCCTTCATCGCGTGGCGCAGCTCGCGGCGGATGAGCGATGGGGTCCCATCCTGGTCGACCTCGAATCTACAGGGCATGCCCTGATGTTCTTCGATCTGCCGAGCGTTCTCGACGTATTTCTCAAGGACGGCCCTTTGCGCCAGGTCGTCGATAACGCAACCAATCTGCTGGCCGATGAGCAACGATGCGCCATCCACATCGTCACCGTGCCCGAGCCTTTGACCGTCAACGAAACGATTCAACTTCATGCCCAGCTCCGAAAACGAGAAGACTTGCACCTGGGCTACTTGTTCATCAACCGCGTCCCGCGCGCCTGGCTCGACGATGACGAGAAGCGACTGGTGGAAAACGAGCTCGCCGGGGCGAGCGCGGGTAAGCCTTGGGCGCCCGATTTGTCGCTTGCCCAGTATCTCGCCAAGCGTCGACAGACCGCCGACAAATGCATACGGGGGCTTCACCACGACATCGACCTGCCTACGATGGCCTTCGCGGCGCAGGACGAGGGTAGCGACACGATCATCGCGGAGCTTTCAGCCGCCATCGAACGAGCGGGGATTCGTTGATCGAGCTTTCCGACGATTGCAGGTTGGCGTTTTGCGTCGGCGTAGGCGGCGTAGGCAAGACCACCTTTGCAGCGGCACTCGGGCTGAGCGAGGCGTTGCGTGGGAGGTCGGTCCTCGTCCTGACGGCCGATCCGGCGCGACGCTTGGCGGACGCGCTTGGCATCCGCGGCCTTTCCGTCCAGGCTTCCGACATTCCGCTGCCCGCAATGCCTGGCGCCGGAGAGCGCAGTAAAGGCGAGCTGCATGCCGCCATGTTGGAGACCAAAGCAAGTGCCGATGAGATCATCCGGCGCGCCGCCCACGATGAAGCGAGGGCGCAGCGTGTTCTCGACAATCGAATTTATCAGGCGTTCTCCAACACGCTCGCGCGCTCACATGCCTACGCTGCGATGGAGCGGGTTCACGAAGCGGTCCATGATGCGCGCTACGACCTAGTCGTCGTCGACACGCCGCCGGCGCAAAGCTCGATCGAGATTCTCGACGCGCCGACGCGTCTAGTGAGCTTCCTGGATCAGCGCGTCGTTCGATGGTTTCTGCAGGCCTCGGATGAGTCGCCGCAGCTACGCGGTGGCGCGATTGCACAGGGGCTCCTGCGAATCGTGGCTGGAGAATCCCTCGTTGTGGCTCTCACCGAGTTCCTCACTGAGATGGCCTTCCTTCGCAAAGGATTCTCCGAGCGGGCCAAGGAGGTCCGGGAGCTGATGCGGTCACCGAGCACTAGCTTCGTGCTCGTGTCGTCCGCCGACTCGATCGGTACGGAGGCTGCCAAGTCGGTTGCCGCGGAGGTCCTGAGCCGGGATTTCCAACTCGCCAAGGTTGTGTTCAATCGGGCGTTCATTCCGGAAGCCGCCCGTCCCTCTGCGGATCCGTTCACCTACCCCGAGAGGCTTGCTGGGATTGCCCCCAAGCTCGAGCGAATGCGAGCGCTGCTGACCGCCGAGGAAGAGCAGAAGCGTTCCAACATCGTCGCGTTCTGCGACGAACATGGCGTCGCGGCCTGGTCACTGCCCGAAGCGAGTCGACCGCTCGGGGCCCCTTCAGCTTTGGCCGCCTGGATCGAGCAGGCGCGACCGCTTTCACCCAACACGTAGCGTCCGCCCTCGGTTTCGTGCAATCCTTCGGCCCAGCAAGAGGCCTCATGGAGCACATCATCAAGCACAACCTCAGTCCGGAGCTGGCAAAGAAGGCCGCGGACAAAGCCGCGGAGCACTACACCAAGAAGTGGGAGAAGTACGACGCGAAGTCGACTTGGGTCACGGACACCAGGGCCCAAATCACGTTCCACGTCAAAGGCGTCAACGTCGTGGCAACCGTCGACATGCAGCCAGGGCAGGCCGTCATCGAGATGCAGAAGGTTCCACTTCTCCTCCGTCCGTTCAAGAACATGGCACTCGATGTCGTGCAGCGGGTGATGGAGAAGTGGATCGAGAAGGCAAAGAACGGGGAGCTCGAGTGACCGCTTCCGATCTTCGGATCGGGATCTTGGGAGCAGCGCGAATCGCACCGATGGCGTTGATTCGGCCAGCTCGGCAGCTCGATGGCGTCCGGGTTGCCGCGGTAGCCGCTCGTGATCGCGCGCGGGCGGAGAATTTCGCTGCAAAGCACGGCGTCGCAACCGTTCACGACAGCTACGACGCATTGCTCGTCGATCCCGAGATCGACGCGATCTACAATCCCTTGCCCAACAGCCTTCACGCCGAATGGACACTCCGCGCCCTCGACGCTGGGAAGCACGTGCTCTGCGAGAAGCCGTTCACCTCGAACGCCCAGGAGGCGCAGCGAGTCCATCAG
>JBARTN010000212.1:0-6191 GCA_049645265.1 Polyangiales bacterium | reverse complement strand
CACGCTTCAGAGGCGCCGGCTGTCTCCCGTTTGTGTAGCGGTGTCCATACACAATTCTTCCGCGGGTCGCCGGAAGACCACTACAAACCCTTGAAGCTCAGCCCTTTCGCAAGGTTGTACCCGACCTGGCGCTCGCGCACGACGTCGTCCTTGCCCACCAGAACCATGGTCGGGGTACCGCTTACCCCGTAGGCGAGAAAGCTCGTCCGCAGCCGGTCGGCGGCCACCAGCGAGAAGAACTCCTCCGGGTACTTATCGAGAAAGCCGGCGACCTTGGCGCTGTCCTCGTCGGTGATCGCCAACACTGGAATGCCCTGCGCGGCGGCAAAGTCCATCACCTCGGGGACCGCCTGCTTACAGGACACACACCAGGTAGCCCAGAAGAAGAGGAGATGCGGTCGACCCTGAAGATCGGGCAGGCTGCCGCCGCTTACCTGCTCGAGACTGGTCGGAAGCGGAGGCGCCAGCTCCCCCAGCTGGGGCGGCCCCGGCAGCTTGGGCCATTCGAGCGGCAGGGGGCGCAGTACCAGCGAGGCGACGAACTCCAGGTCCTCTTCGGGCTCCGGGCCGGGACGGATCACCCGCAAGGGGACCGGCGTGTTGCGTGGAGAAGTCATCGTCCATTCTCGAAGCTGACCCTTGGAGTCGAACGTTCTCTCCGGAGGTCCGAGGACGATATCGCCGACCTCGAGGCCCGCCTCCAAGGCGGGTGATCCCGGAAAGACCACCTGCAGCCAGCTGGCGCCGGCCGGTATGTGGCGGCCGGCGCGCACCCCTTCGGGCACCGCCGCGTACTCGACACCGAGCCACGACGGCAGGACCTCCTCGAGCAGCTTCAGCTCATCGCTCAGCGGCGGGAAGACGTCGACCAGGGGCGGCTCGACCGCGAACCACCGCGGCGCCAGCTCGCCGGGCTCGAACGCTTCGCAGCTCAACAGGGAATCGAGGGCCTGCTGCTGGTCCCGGCGGCGCTCGGCTTCGGCCTCTCCGCTCGCCTGCTTTCCGAGCAGGACTCGACCCGCAACGGCCACCAGAACGGACCGCATCCGGCGCAGGGCCCCACCCCGGACGTCCAGCCGCCAGCGCGCCTCTGACGCTCCGCGCGCCCGCTCGCGGAGCCCTTCGAGCCGCTCCCAGATCTCCGGTTGATCGCGCGCGAACCGCTCGAGCTTCGACAGCAGTTGACCGAGAAGAATGCCCCTTTCCTCGGCGTCCAACTCCTCGAGACGCGCTTGCTCGAGGAGCTCCTGCCACTCGGGCCGCTCGTGCACGAACTTCCGCAGGTTCTCTTCCTTAACGTTGACCAGGGTCCCCTGCCACCGCTCGGCGAACTTCTTCATCTTCTCAGCAAGCGGCGGCAGCTCGTTTTCGTAGCCTTTCAACTCCGCTAAACTGCGCGGACTGAACGTGCCAAACGTCTCGCCGATCCGGTCGAGAAGCCGGATCTCGGGCTCCCAGGCTCCGCGATCCCGCCAGGCCTCGGCGAGCAGCGAGTCAACCAGCGAGTCCAGCCCCAGCCCACGAGCCTCGGCCTCCTCGGCAAGCAGCCGCTCGAGATAGAAGTCGCTGGTGCGCACCGGGACGTCCGGCGTGCTATCGGTGAGCAGCACGTCGAGATGGGCCTGGTCGGTGGTCGGGTTACGGCCGAGCGCGTCGATGAAGCGGAACGCGTGACCGATCCGGTCGCGATCGCGCCCTTCCGGATAGCAGCCGTAGGCCTTGCGATCGCGGGTCGTCGAGAAAAAGCCGCAGGCATTGCCACCCGGCTCGCCGGACAGATCGTCGTAGATGGCCGCCGCAAACGTGCCCGAGTAGCACTGACTCATGACCATCACCGCCTGGACACCCGGCGTCAGCTGTCCGAGGAGCCCCTTGAGCTCCTCGACCGTCAGCGTCTCTTGCCACAGCGAGATGGCGCCGTTGTCCGGTTGCTGGCGATTCTCCGTCCCGTGGTCGGTCACGAAGACCAACAGCCGATCGCCCGGCCGCAGGTCTCCCGCGTTGGCGAACCACTTCCCGAGCGCTTCCTTCCTGGCCGGATGCAGGGTCACTTCGGGCCAGCGGGTGTCGGTGACCTCGGTGCGGGGCTTCAGCTTCTTGCCGACGCGCGTCCCCTCGAGCAGCCAGAAGCCGTCCGGCTGCGCGTCGCGAACCGCGAGATCCGGCGCTTCGTCCGCGCCGTCGGCAGAGAAGACATGGATCCGGTCGAGGGGCAGGCCACGCGCCACGAGCAGCCGCACCATCTCCTGCAGATGGTGCAGATGGCTCTGGTAGTTGGACTCGGGTCGGGAGCCGCCGTTGATCAGCAGGGCGTGGGTGACGCCCCTTTCCGTCGCGAGGGCGTGGGTGACGCGCGCTTCGGTCGCGTCGTCTCCCGTCCGGAGTCCAGCGAGCAACCAAACGGCGGCTAGCGCGTTTCCAATCAGGAGTGCGGCGAGCAACCAAACGGCCGCTAGCGCAACACCCGCACCCCAACGCCGAAGGCGCACATTTCGTGGTTGCGTCATGACCATCGCACAAACGCTAGGCTCTCATACTCTCCTTCTGTTCCATCGGCATTCGAACCCAACCAGGTTTGGCCGCGCCGCGATTGTGCAGGCATGGCGTGTGTTGGATCACACATTTCGAGCCGCTCCGTGCAAGCACGTGTCAATTTCTCGTATCTTGGTGAGCTACAAACCTTGGCACCAACCCCAAAGGGTGCGACACAGTCATCTATGTTGTACCGAAACTTCCTCATGGGCATGGCCGCCTTGGCCATTGTGCTTACACTCGGATGCTCGACCAGCGAAACCGCCGGCGGGGCGACGCTCGCGGCGGTGTGCATCGAAGACGTCACCGACCTCGAAGGAAACGACTGGCTTTGTCCGGACGATTTGAGCGTCGAGTGTAAAGACGGCGGCGCAGATCCGGAGCGCATCTATCTCGAGCCTTCCGGCGACCTTCCCGAGAGCTGCGAAGAGATCGAGCTTTCTCTCAACGATGAAGGGCCCTTCGAAGTGGGCACCCACGAAATCGTCGTCACCGCCGAAGCATCGAACGGAGACGGGGAAGGCGCCGAGGTCACGTGTGAAGCGACGCTCACCGTAGAGGACACCCACCCCCCGGACGCCAACGTCGAGGCGATCGAGCTCTGGCCCCCGAATCACAAGTTTCACACGATTTCGGGTGAGGATTGCGTGAGGGACGCGTGCGATGGAGACGTCCAGGTCACGTTCCTCTGGGCATCGAGCGATGAGCCAGTCAACGACAAGGGCGACGGAAATACCGAGCCAGACATCATCCTCGAGTGTGATCGCGTGCAACTCCGTTCGGAACGGCAAGGCGGCAGCGACGGCCGCGTCTACACGCTGGGTTGGAAAGCGCTCGATCACTCCGGCAACAAAGGCTACGGCAAGTGCGTCGTGACCGTCCCCCATGATCAAAGCGGCCGAGAAGCCGTCGATAACGGCGTCGCGTACAAGATGACGCTCAAGGGCGAAGAGTGCGATGACGGCACGGGTGGTGCTGGCGGCGAAGGCGGCACGGGTGGTGCTGGCGGCGAAGGCGGCGAAGGCGGCGAAGGCGGCGAAGGCGGCACGGGTGGTGCTGGCGGCGAAGGCGGCGAAGGCGGCGAAGGCGGGATGGGTGGTGCTGGCGGCGAAGGCGGCGCTGGCGGCGAAGGCGGCACCGGCGGCCCGGTGGTCGAGTAGCTTAGCGAACCAAGACCGGTCACACGCGCAGATTTCGCGCGCTGCTCATCGTCGTGCGCAACGAATGCGTCCTCTGAGCGTGCTTACAAAAAAGTCTCCTCCCCTTTGTCGGCAGATGTATTTTTTCGTCGCTTGATGTGTTCTTATCCGCTTTCCCAATCCGCCGAGCAAGGGAGAGTCGAGATGCCAAAGGGAAAGAAGACGAAGGGCCAAGCCGGGCACAAGCTAGTCACGGGCTTTCAGCGAAGAGACTTCCTCAAGCTCACGGGTGCTGCAGGCGTCACGGCCGCGCTGCCGCTTTCGCGCTGGGTCGCGAAAGCCCGTGCGGAAGGGCTAATCGACGGTCTTTCCGACCCAGCGTTGCAGCCGAAGTTCATGGAGCTAGTGCCCAACGCGCTCGATCCGGGCTTCATCTACGACACGAGCAGAGGAAAGATCAAAGTCGGGGTGGGCCCCACCGTGCAGGAGACAGGTCTTGTCGGTGCGGGAGGGAAAAGACTTGGGACGCCCCTCTGGGGCTACGGGGACAAGAAGCAATTCACTTGGCCGGGCCGCACTTTTCAGGTGCGGAGCGGCCAGCCACTCGAGGTGACATGGGAAAACAGGCTCGGGAATCTGCCCTATTTGATCACCAACCTCGATGGGGAATCGGTCGTCGATACGTCCTTGCACTGGGCATACAGCCTGCCCGGCTACGAGGATTTTTCGATCGACGCCGACGGAACACCGACCGTCATGCACCTGCACGGCGGCCACTCTGACTTCTTCGTCGATGGCAACCCCGAGTTCTTCTTCAGCCCGGGCTACACGATCCGCGGTCCCCAGTGGCAGGTGAAAAAGTACGTCTATCAAAACGATCAGCCTGCCGGAAACCTCTGGTACCACGACCATGCGCTCGGCATCACGCGTTTGAACGTGTACACCGGGATGGCGGGTTTCTACTTCGTTCGCGACGACCAAGACACGGGCGCTGCCAATAACCCCCTCGGCCTGCCCGCGTATCCCTACGAGCTCGCCTACGCGATTCAAGGCCGGATGTTCAAGGACAATGGCGAGCTGTTTTATCCGGCGTTTCCCGGTGACCCGTTCTATGACGACTTCATTACGGGCGAGGATGCGATTCTCCCGCCGGAGCTCTTCCCGGGCGGCGGGCCGACGGCGCTTGCCGAGTTCTTTGGCGACCACATGGTGGTCAACGGCAAGATCTGGCCGAAGACAGACGTCGAGCGACGCAACTACCGCATGCATCTCCTTAATGGATGCGACTCACGCTTCATGGTGTTGAGGTTCCGACCGGCGCCGATGGGGTCCACCGACCTCAGCCATGCGGGGGACCCGTTGCCCTTCTATGTGATCGGTAGCGATCAGGGCCTCGCGTCGAGCCCCACCATGGTCGACACGCTCGTGTCCGAGCCGGGCAGTCGTTACGACATCGTCTTCGACTTCTCGCAGGTGCGCATGGGTACCCGGGTCATCATGGAGAACCTCGGCGGCGACTCGCCCTTTGGCGGAGCCTTCGGGGATGACCTCGGGCCGGACGACTTCTTCCCCGACCGGCAGACCGACCGCATCATGGCCTTTGATGTCACCGAGACACTTTCCGGTGTGGCCGACAACTTCTCCGCGTCATTCGACGGCCCTTACCAAGGCAACAACAACAGGGTCGATCGGCTCCGCAAGGTCGCGCTCTTCGAGGGCACCGACGAGTTCGGGCGCCTTCAGCCCTTGCTCGGCACCGCAGAGCCTGCCACGGACTACTTGGGTAACCCCATCAACTGGCCGGATACGTCCGTGTACGTCGATGCGGGCCTCGTCGGTCCAATGGAGGGCTCGATCGCCTGGCACAGCCCGCCGACGGAGAACCCTGCGCTCGATTCCACCGAAGAGTGGGAGATCTGGAACGTGACGGGCGACGCCCATCCGATCCACTTGCACCTGGTGAACTTCGAGATCCTCGGTCGGCAAGAAATCAAATGGGACGCCCACACGACCGCGGACGACCGCGTCATTCCGAACGATCGGCACGATAGGCCGGCAGGTAACGGGACCTATCTCGAGAGCCAGCTGATCGTTCAGCACAACGGTGCGCTCGGGAACGGCTTCCGCATCGTGAATCTCACCTACGGCCGGGCTGTCCGGGAGATGGCCGAGTACGTCGAGAATGCACCCAAAGACATGGTGACCGCGTTGCCCGACCAGATTACGCGGATCAAGGCGACCTTCGACAAACCAGGCCGCTACGTCTGGCACTGCCACATCCTGTCCCACGAGGATCACGAGATGATGCGCGTGCTTCAGGTCGGCCCGGGCGGCTGAGAGACCGTATAGACAAGTTCTGCCGAGACCCTTCCAGACGAAGGCTGTATGCAAGATCTCGCCGGGTTTGGTCTTGACTGTTTCTAACGATTCTTTGGCCCGCCGGTTTTACCGCCGCCGCCTTTTGCGCACGCTGACCTCAACCGTGTTGGAGTAGTTTGAAGACTGCGATGCTTGAGTCGC
>JBARTN010000211.1:0-18735 GCA_049645265.1 Polyangiales bacterium | reverse complement strand
GAAGCTTCGCGCCGCTAGAGCGGACAGAATGGTGCAACGCTCGGGAGCATTTCGTCCCAGAGCGGATTCCACACCTTCCAACCGTGTCCGCCTTCCATCGTGAAGACGTGACCAGTGGGCAAGACATCGGCGATCAGCTCGTGTGCTTCTGCGCCGCCATCCTGCTCGCCGTAAGCCAGATAGATCGGCGGACGCCTCTCGCCGTTCGTGTACCCTTTTAGCCAGGCCCAAAGCGACACGTCCCATTCGGACTGGTCTTCGGGAGGCTGCCAGGCGGCCAAGCCCCCCGCCTCTTCAACGCTCTTCAGAGTGTTTTTTCGCCCGAGGTAGGGCGCGACGAGAATGATTCCGTCGACGAGCTCGGGGTGCTCTTGGGCCATCAGTAGCGCGCCGATTCCTCCCATCGACGTCCCAACCAACCAAATCGTTTCGATGCCCCGTGCCCGTAGCGAGGAGAGAACATCTTCTTCCAAGCGCGGCAGCAGGTTGCGCTCGCGGTAGTAGCCAAAGTGGGCATCGACGGTGACGACCTCGATGTCACGCTGCTTGGTCTGCAGACGTTCAACGACGTTGTTCTGGCTATACGACTCGCCGGTGTCCCCTTTGCCCGGAAGCATCACCGCAGCGCAACTGGGCGGGCTCTGCAGGGCCTCGTGCGCAGTGGAAGGGATCGGGTTTTGTGTCGACGGAGCGCAGGCCGTCGAGGCCGTGATCGCGAGCGCTGAAAGCAATTTCGAAATTTGGGAACCACGCACCTTACGACCTTCCTGTAGTCACGCTAAGTTCGACGCGTGACGACCCTCAGCGTGAGAGCAATCAGCGCACTGCTGACATTTCTGGTTACGGCCCCGGGCTGCGTCAAGTCCGAAGCGTACCTTCTTCACGGCTCCATCCACAGTCGCGCCATGGGTCGACCCATGGAGTATGCCGCCTACGTTCCAAGAGACCTCCCCGAAGGTCAGCGCGTTCCCCTGGTCCTGTTTCTACACGGCGGTGGCGATGACCCCAACGCCTTCGACGAGGTCGAGCTCGGCCAAGCGCTCGATGCCGAGGTGAGCGCCGGACGCCTGCCGCCTTTTGTGCTCGTGCTTCCCGACGGCGAGTTTGGCTTTTGGGAAAACTGGTACGACGGGAGCTTTCGTTACGCCGACTGGGTGCTCGACGACCTACTGCCTTATGTCCACGGAACCTTGCCGGTGGAACGATGCCCAGACCGCTGTGTCGTCATGGGCGTTTCGATGGGCGGGCACGGTGCGCTCCGATTTGCGCTGCGCCAGCCCGAGACCTTCGACGCCGTCGCTGCGATCAGTGCTCCAATCTTCAGCACCGACCAGATGATCGATTTCAGTAATCGGTTCGTTGCGAAGTTTCTGTTTCAGTCGCGCCGCGTGTTCGGACCGGCGAACGAAGACGAACGGGAGCGCATTGAAGCGGACGATCTCTATCTACGCTGGAGCTCTCCAGCAGACGTCGAAGGGCTTCGATTGTTCTTCGCCTGGGGCACCAGTGACCGGGAAGGCATCATCACGGCCAACGAGTCGTTCACGAGCCACCTCGAAGAAAGCAAGATCCCCTACAGCTCGATCGTGTACGAGGGGCAACACCTGTGGGTCGACTGGAAACCGGTGATCATCGACTTGCTTCGCCAGATGCTAGCTCCTGATCAGGCAATCGGTGCTGCTCCACCGTAACGATGGTGAGCTCGTAGCCGAACCACACGTTGTCCAAAACCGCCCTCTGCGGCGCGGAAAGCCCGGGAAGCCAGCCCTCGTAGCGGATCCGAAGCTCGCCGCGCTCGACGGCATCGCTGCGCTCAAACACGCGCGTGAGCAGGCGCCCGCCGGCGTAGGTTTCGCTGATCATCAGGCTTTTGTGCTCGCCTGTGCGTGTTCCGCTGAATCCCGCAGGGACCGGGCCAAGCCAGGGATAGAAGACCTTCTGCACGTCGGCCAGGATGTGCTCCGGAGCGAACGGAAGGCTCCGCCCGCTGCGGTTTTCAAAGGTGACGCCTGAGGTCGTGAGCGTGGCGATGAAACCCGGCCTCCCCATCGGGCCGAGTCCCATCAGCATCAGCTCCTCACCGTGCATCTGGAGCACGGCGTCGAAGGACTCACTGCCGTCGCTCCAAGACGCGGTGACGTGCTGACGCCAGAGGAACTGCTCGCCGATCGCGGTCGGCAAGAGCATGGGGCCAGGGCCAAGCGCTTCGCCTGAGCTCGGGACTGCCGTAGATACGGATCGCGGACAGCCCCCAAGCCCGAGGAACGCGGACACGAGCAGCAAGGCGCCAGCTATCTGGGCGCGCCTCGTCAACTCGGCCTCCTCGCGGTGAGCGTCAGCGCGGCGGGGGCCAGCAGGAACGAGGCGATGACCCCAATCACGGCGGTGAGACCGATGACGTGGAGCGCGGGGTAGCTCGAAAGGCTCAGCAGACCGAAGCCGAGAACGGTGGACAGGCAAGCCACGACGATGCTCAAGAGGGCAGCGGATCGGTCGGCTTCGCCCGCGGTGTCCGCATCGACGAGAAACACGCCGTAGTCTACGCCAACACTGACGACGACGAGAAGCGCGGTCAGAGACACCAAGTCGAGGCCAAGGCCGGAAAAAGTCAGGAGCGACACGGTCACCGCGGCTGCGAGCAGCGAGGGGAAGAAGGCGGCGAAGACCTTCCAAATGTTGCGGTATCGGAGGACCAAAATGAACAGGACGCCGAGCAATCCCAGCGAAATCACCTCCAGGGTTCGTTGCTGGTAAGCGCGATTGGCCTCCTGCATCATTTCGGCCTGGTCGATGAGTCGCGCGCCAGGGATCTCCGCCAAGCGCTGACCGAGCGCCGCCGGATCGGCAACCTCGTGAAGAAAGCTGAGCCAGCCGACTCTCCCGTCCAGCTCGATGCGGAACTTACCGACCAGCGACACGAGGGGCGAACGACGCAAATCGTTGAATGTGAGCGGAGGCACGAGCGGAGCCTTCAAGTCCTTCTCGAACGGAGCCAGCGCGTTCGATTCGACGCCCGCCTCTGCATAGGCGCGAGCCGTGCGCTCCCAAACGGCGGGGGAATCACGGAAGGCCTCCGCCACGCTCGTCTGCTTTCGTGCGCTCGGCAAGAGGACGGCAATCGACTGGAAGCCGGCGACCTCGCCCGCATCGCGCGCCTCGGAGAGCGCCGAAGCGACCGCGTCGTTCACCTGCAGTGCTTCTTCGTCGTCAGCGCCCAACGCCACGACGAACCGCATCTGTTCGAGTCGCGTCACCTTGGCACGAACCGCGGAGTCTTCTGCGAAGAGCTCCGGGTCCACTCGGTTCAAACTCGTGAAGTCTTCGTTCCAGTGCGCCTTGGACAGCCCCGCAAGAGCCACCGCGACGCTAGCCACGAGAATGAGCGACGGAACCGCTCGGTGGGCCCGCAGCCAGCGATAGCCCCGCCCCAGCCAGTCGGCGAGCCACTGTCGAAAAGCCACCGGACGCGGTTCGCTTGGCACGAGGGACGGCACGACGAAGCGGGTGGTCGCGAGCGCGGCAGCGATGCCGGTGAGCGAGAAGAGCCCCACTTCGCGCAGACCGGGAAAGGAGGATCCGCTGAGGGCGGCGAATCCAATCATGGTGGTCGCGGCGCCTGTCGCGAGCGCCTTCCAAATTCTGCGGAGGGTTGCATACGGGCCGTCTGGTGAAGGCGCGACGGACTGGTGACAATAGAAGTGGATGACGTAGTCGACGCAAACGCCGATGAGGGACGCCCCAAACGCCAGGGTGACACCATGAATGCGTCCAAAAACCGCGAGGACGACCGCACAGCCAGCCAAGACCCCCAGCCCGACGGCGATCGCGGCCAGGCCCACGAGTCGAAAGCCCCGAAACAGGATCCAGAGCAGTAGCCCCAGGCCCAAGCAAGAGAAGATGGTGATTCGCTGGACGTCCGCGCGAATGGATTCCTCGGCGCGGACGGCAAATCGGTTGATGCCGCTTTGCTGCAACCCTGTCACTTCCGGGTTGGTCGCTTCCAGGTCTTCGAACGTCGCCTCGATGCCTTTCAGGAGGGGCCCTTGCACGCCGGAATCGAAGGCAGAGGCGCTGCTGGTGAGGAAGAGAACAGCGTCGGAGCCGTCAGGTGTCAGGAAGCGGCCATCGACCATGCGGAGCTGCCGGCCCGCCGCCTCTTGAAATCGACGAAACAAGTCCGGAAGCACGAGAAGCGGATCGCTTGGAGCCAAGCGGGCGATCGCGGACGAGTCAGGGTGCCGCAGACGCCGCATCAAGAACTCGGCCGATGACTGCAACGCTTCGTCGCTCGCGCGAGCGCTGGCCGCATCCGCATCGTCGGCGATGAAACCAAATCGCCGCGGATGGTACAGGTCCCAAAGCTTCCGCTCGAAGCCCTCCGGGGGACCGCCCTCGATCGACTCGAGTTGCGGTCCCACGTCAGGATGCGCGCGCAAGGCCAGCTCGAACGCACGAGACGCCGTTGCAGCGCTTGCGTCGTCTTCCGCTGCCAGTACGAGCACCATGGTGCGGCTGAGAGGACCCCGTGCGACGGCCCTCGAAAACTCGCCGACGCTTCGATCTTCCGAGCTCGGCAGAAACGCAGTGATGTCGGCTGACACCTCGAAGCGGCTCACGACGAAGAGCAAAAGTAGCCCGGTGACCAGGGCGGCCGCGAACAGCCGGCGCTGTCCTTCGGATCTCATGAAGGTTCGATTCCGAACAGCGCTTTTCGTTCGGATTCATCGAATTGGCGGTTCGGATTCACATCCACCATGCGGGTGATCGTCTCGTCGCCGTTTGTGTCGAAGACGTGGATCTCAGCCACAGAGAGCCCGTCGCCTGTCACCCAGACCTTGCGGATGATGTCAGACAATGGCGAGGCCTTGGGCGCGAGCTCCAACCGCCACTGGCCTTTGTCCGCTTGGCGGATCTGAATCCTGTACGACGCGGTCAAGGCGTCTTTGTCACCTGCCAGCAGCGAGACGAAGGAGCCGACGAACGAACGCACGTCGCGACGCGCTTGCAAATCGATCGTCTCCCGTCTCACTCCATCGTCGACCGTGAGGGCAGCCGGCGTGATCAGCATTTTCGATGGCTGCGGCGATTCGATTTGCCGAAGGAGGTAACCTGGTCCGACGAAGTAGAGGCGCCCCCGGCTCACGAGAGGCGCTTTGAGCAACTGCATTCGCTTCTCTTCGACGAACTTCGCCTCGAGGCCGTCCATCTTGGCGAACGCGGACAGCAGAGTGTCGAGATCGATTGGCGCCTTGGCAGGCTGCGCATACGAACTCGCGGTCAGCAGCAGAACCGCCAGACAGGTCCACGACGAGGAGAACCGAATCATGGGAACGGGTCACCTTCGCCAGGAGGCTTCTCGGCGTGATAGAGCGTCAACTGGGCCGACGCGACGGCCTCGTCCCCTCGGTGGACCTCACACCGAAAAACGCTGAGCTCTTCCTGTGCGCGAATTTCGTGAACGTGAATCATCAGCTCATCGCCTACCCGGAGTGTGGGCACGTTGATGTCGAACCGCCGGCATCCGATGATCATGCCTACGCGAATGCTTCCCCCGCCCCGAAAAGCGGCGTACCCACTACACGCTGCGACGGCCTGCCCCATGTACTCGATCGAGACGATGGTATCGACGGCCCCGTCCGAGACGAACGGAGTGCCAGGGGCGATGGTCAAACTGCACCGTGCTTCTCCGGGCGCCCAATGAACCAGCTCGTCGAGGAGCACCATGGGATCGGCATGCGGAATGAGCTCGCGGATGGGGGGGTAGGCCTCAGCCATCGGGGCAGAGCACCTCCATGCACCAGCCTTGACCACGACCTCGGTCGAGCGCCACGGTCCCCGACCGGCCGGTTTGGATGGCACTGATCAGATCGAGGAGACCGACCTGTGGGTTTCGCGCGATCCTCGGGGCCATGTCCGGCCCGACAAGCGTGGGCGACGCTTTGAACGGGCCACGAATCCGTACGCGCGCTGCGTCGTCGTCGCTCCCCAGGGGCACTAAGGCGATGGCCATGGCGGCGAGCTCCCAGGCTTCCTCTTCGGGTACGAGTGCGACGGGGGTTGGCTCGTCGCCGCAGGCCACGATGACGGGCTCAGCTCTTTCGGCGATGAGCCCGATGGCCTCCAGGAGCGCCATGGCGGGCGTATCGTGGTCTGCGCCGAGGGATGAGGTGAAGCCGCGGTTCTTCGTCGCGATCGAAACGACCCCCGAAGCGGCATTGTGAACGCTCAGCGCAAAGGCCATCGGAGAGGGCTCCTCGTGGTCACGCAATATTTGGTTGAGCAGCCCGAGCATGGTTCCCACTTCGCCGAGCGCAGAGCCAAAGACCGCTGCCCCCTCCCCCGGATCGATGCCTTGCGAGCCTGCGGCCTCGAAGAACGCATCCGCCAAGGCCTTGGTCAGAACGCTCGAACGCGCGCGCGAACGGCGATCGAGCTGTGCCCCCACCGGCAGTTGAGGCTCCACGCTGCGCCTTCCCGCATGCCAATCCGCCGCCGTCGGATAGTCCGACATGAAGACACCCACGCCTGCAACGCCAATCTCCAGGGATGTCGTCATGCTGCCCTCAAGAGAACACTGACGTTGTTCCCGCCAAACGCGAACGAGTTGCTCAACGCTCTGTGAAAGGTTCCCGTCGTTCGCTCGGTCGAAACGTTGACGGAGATTTTCTCGTCCATCGGCGCCGCACCGAGGGATGCCGGAATCCAGCCATGCGTGAGCGCGAACGACGCCAACACCGCTTCGGTTGCGCCTGCGGCCCCCAAGGTGTGACCCGTGTAGCCTTTGGTCGAAACGACCGGCACCTCATCGCCGAACAGCTGGGAGATGGCCTGGGCCTCGGCGCTGTCGTTGAGACGCGTGCCCGTGCCGTGCGCATTGACGTGGTGCACCGCCGACGGGCTGCATCCCGCACGCTCGATTGCGCGCTGCATGGCCAGCTGCGCTCCCAAGCCCTGCGGATGTGGCGCGCTGATGTGGTAGGCGTCGGAGCTTTCACCGACCGCCTCGAGCCAGACCATGGGATCGCCACTGCGCTCGAGCAGAAGGAGTGCACCGCCCTCACCAATGCTGATTCCATCGCGCGCGGCAGCGAACGGGCGGCACGGCTTGGATGAAAGAGCGCCTAGCGCATGGAACCCACGTAGCGTCATTTCGCAAAGTGTATCGATCCCTCCGACGATCGCCGCGTCTGCAAGGCCCGCGTGGATGAGCCGCTGCGCGGAGGCCAGAGGCTTCGCGCTCGACGTACAGGCCGTCGACACGACCCAGGCGGGGCCTTGCGCACCGGTGAGCGCACGCATGACATGCAGGACCGCACCATAGGTGTGCTGGCACCAGAGGTCGTAGTCCTCGGGAAGCCGATCGGTGGCTAAGTATTGGCGAAACGCAGCCTCGGTGGTCTCCGCGCCCGCAGTGCTCGTCCCCAGAATCACCGCGATTCGGTCTTGCCGCCAGCGCTGACGGAGCGTCGCTAGCTCACCCTCGATGTTGCGGAGCAGGTGAGCGGCGATTCGCGTGAGGTGCGTCGACCATGGGCGAAGGTTGCCATCGAGACTCGGCAGCTCGATGTCGATTGCGCCCGCAGCGGTTTGGAATGGAAGCTCGATTGACGGAGGCCTCAGCTTGGTCTCCGATCGAGCCAAAGCCTCCCGAACTTCATCGGTGGAACCCCCGAGGGCGTTGCACAAGCTCATGCCGGTGATGGCGACCGGCTCGATGATGGGCGACGATGTCATACGCAGCTCTCCAGCTCACAACCGAACGCGAGAGCGGAACAACATGTCCCGGAAGGTGTTGTCCTCGCGCCAAACGTCCCCGGCGAGCATGCTTGTGATGCTGGCGCGGAGGTCGCCCTCGGGCGGTGAGTTGAGCACCACATTGTCGACCAGACGTGTATTGTAGAAGCGGTGAATCAGCAAGGCGAAGGCGCGATAGCCTTCTTCCATCTTTTCGGATTCCTCGAGATACAAATCCGCGTCGGCTTCGGTCCCTTCCTGCAAAGCGGGCGCGAGCCGCTGGACCAGCCCTTCTGCACCGAGCAACGCGAGCGAAACACCGGACGAGAATACCGGATCGAGAAAACATGCCGCATCGCCAATGCAGGCGTAGCGCGGCCCGTGCTTCGCTTCGTTGTGATAGCTGAAGCCACTCACGAGCGCGGGAGCCGTTGCTTCCGTACCGTGGGTGAGGCACCGGAGTAGAGGGGAGACGGAGATCTCGTGTTGCAAGGCACGGGTGTTGAGCCCTGGCTTTTTCGACACCAGTCCAATGCTGAGCCGGCGCCCGGGCAAGTGAATCACCCAGAGCCAGCCCCCTTCTACCATCATGATGCGGATGTCGTTGCCTGGTCCGATAACGTCCACGGCTTCGTCGGACACGCCACTGAAGTGGGCAAACGCAGCCGCCTTGCCAAACTGAGTATACGGTACCGTGGCTTGTCGAAGCTTGGCGACGAAGCGATCCTGCCCACTGGCGTCGACGATGAAGCGCGCCCGCTCCGTGCCGTAAGAGGTTCGCACGGAGGCCGAGTCTGGGTCAGCTTGCATGTCGGTCACGTGCACCCCATGCCGAACGAGTGCACCGCGCGCGGCCGCCTTGTCGCGAAGCAGCGTGTCGAAGGGCGCCCGATCGACATGCCACGCGTGACGCGGCGGACCCGGAAGCGCGTCCGCGAAATCAAACGAGGAGACGAGGCCCGTCGACTCTCGCAAAAGCTGGGCCCCTCGCTTGAACATGAACACGTCGTCGTTGGGATCGATTCCGAGGTCATACAGAACGTTCAGCCCCGCCGGCAGAAGCGATTCGCCAATGTGGAAACGCGGGAACTCGTCCTTCTCCAGGACCAGCACGTCGAAGCCGCGCCCGGCGAGGAGCGCAGCCGCCGCGGAGCCCGCGGGCCCCGCCCCAATGACGATCACATCCCAAAGCCGTGATGCCGTCATATAAACCCTCCGTCCACCCGGATCACCTGCCCGGTGATGTAGCTTGCCCGATCGCTCGCCAGGAAACCCACCAGCGCTGCGACCTCGTCCGGCCTCCCGATGCGCGCCGCGGGAATCATCTGCTTCACGACGAAGTCGGGAACGTCCTGGACCATGTCAGTGTCGATGAGCCCCGGAGCAACGCAGTTGACGGTGATCTTTCGCTTTGCGAGCTCGATAGCGAGGGACTTGGTCGCCCCGACGATGCCCGCCTTCGCCGCTGCGTAGTTCACCTGTCCGCGGTTTCCACGAATGCCTGAAATCGACGACAGGCTGATGATTCGCCCCCAGCGCTGTCGCACCATCGGCATCACCAGGGGGTGCGTTACGTTGTAGAAGCCGTCGAGCGTGGTGCGCGTCACCTTCTCCCAGGCGTCCCAGGTCATCGCAGGAAACGCAGAATCCGCCACCACTCCCGCATTGTTGACCAGCACACCGATAGGGCGATCGTCTTGGCCAAGAAGCGTTTCGATGGCAGACGCCGTCGCGGCGCGATCGCGGACGTCGAAGCCGCAGAGCGTCGCCTCTCCACCCGATTCGCGAATTTCTGCTTGAACGGCTTCGGCCGCAGCCTGGTTGGAGCGGTAGTTGAGGATGACCGGATGCCCCATCGAAGCCAGCTCCTTGGCGATCGCCGCGCCGATGCCACGGCTCGCCCCCGTCACCAATGCGCGCGGCAGCGGCTTCTCGGTCATGAGGCAGCCCCAACGAGGTGGGCTGGCATGCGCTCGAGGATCACCGAGGGCGTTTCGCGCAAGAGCTCGCCCTGGGCGTTGGTCGTCGCGATCTCGGTGTACGCGCGGGCGCTCTTTCGGCCCTGCGTGAGGTTCGTGACGGTGTAAGCCACTCGAATCAGCGGAGTGGCCGCGGTGAACCAAGCCGTGACCCGCAAGTCGTCGCCGTAGCCCAGGGGGTACATGTAGCGGCAGCGCACATCGGTCATGTACATACGGAACCCGAGGTCGCGTATGTCGGGGACGTCCATCCCGCGGCTCTTCATCAACGCGGCGCGCGCCATACCGAAGTACTCGAAGTACCGGCCGTGCCAGACGACGAACAGTGGATCACAGAAGTGAAATGGGACGGTCGTTTCAATGCTGACGGCGTGCTCGTCGTGCATCATGTGAGCGCGTCCGAACCGAGCGGCAGCGCATTGCGTCGAAGAAGTGCGAGCACCGCGGCGATATCGACGTCCATGCGTCGGTCTGGCCCCAGTGTGGGAACGACTTCGCGCACCGCGGAACGAACCGCAGAGGCGCGCTTCGAGAACTGCAAAGCGTCGTCCCGGAGGTCGACGGCTTGGCAGCAAGCGAGCGTCATCATCGCTGCCACCTGCTCGGTGATTTCTACGACGCGAGCGAGGTCGCGCGCCGCCAGGGTAGCCATCGGGACCTTGTCCTGGTTGTGCTGCTCGGTGCTGCGGCTGAACGCGCTGGCCGGCATCGTCATCTTCAGCGCCTCCGCGGCCAGAGCCGATGCTGCGATGGTGACCGCCTTGAAGCCATTGTGAGAGCAGGCCTTCGCGTCCTGCACTCCGACGAGGTTGGCAGGGAGCCCATCATTCTCCGTGGGGTTGCACAGAAGGGTCAGTTGGCGGTCCATGAGGCAGGCGATATTGGCCACGGCCACTTTGAGGGTGTCGCAGGCAAACCCGACGTGGCTGCCGTAGAAGTTCCCGCCATGAACCACCCTCCCCGCTGCAACGTCCACCAGCGGATTGTCACTGACGCCATTGAACTCGGTTTCCAAGGCGGTCTGAGACCAGCGAAGCGAATCGAGGGCGACACCGATGACGTGGGGTGCGCATCGGATCGAGTATCGGTCCTGCAGGCGAGCTCCCAAACCGCTGCCCGCGCTGTCGTAGCCGAGGTCTTCGCGGATCCACCGCGCCGCCAGCACTTGACCAGGATGTGGCTTGGCCTCGTGCACGAACGCATCGAAGTGCGTTGGGTTGCCGTGCACGACCTCGGAACACATCGCGGTCAAGCATGCGGCCAGGCGACTCAGGCGACGCGCGCTCGCCCAGGCCAAACAAGCGATCGCCGTCGCAGCGCTCGTGCCGTTCATCAACGCCAAGACCTCCCGCGGACCGAGGATCAGCGGAGCTTGACCAATCGCCTCGATGGCCTCCGTGGACTCGACGACCTCACCATTGAATCGAACCTCCCGCTCGCCAACCAGGGCGGCAGCCACATACGAGAGCGGCGTCAGATCACCGCTAGCACCGACCGACCCTTCGGACGGAATGAGCGGAAGAATTCGGTTGTCGAGGAAGTCGATCAGACGATCGGCCACGATGGGCCGAATGCCGCTCTTGCCTTGCGAGAGCGACGACAAGCGCACCGCCAGGACCGCGGCGGTTTGCTCCTCGCTCAGCAACTGCCCCGTGCCGCAACCGTGCATGCGCTGGATGTTGAGCGAAAGGTCTCGCGAGAACAGCCGGGGCACGTGGGTGCCAGCCGATGCGCCCACGCTGGTGGTCACACCGTAGATGTGCGCCTCGTCCTCGTGGAGCCGCGCAACCACGTCCGCGCTCGCTTGCATGTGCTTGCGCGCCGATTTGCTCAACTGCGGGACCGCGACGCCCTCGGCAAGCTGGATGATGTCGTCAATGGTCAAGGGCGCGGCTCCGACTTCGATCGCCGTTCGCGCGGCTCGCGAAGCCTCAGTCGCCGTCATTGTCTCGTTTTCCCCAGAAGTCATAGAAGTTGAACCAGTTGTAAGGTGCTTTCCGACAGTAGCGCTCCACCACATTCGCGTACCGTTGAACCATCCGTTGCAATGCCTCGTCCCGCTCGGCACGAGGTAGCTCTACGCGCTCCGCAAAGAGCTCGCACGAGAGCTCGTAGCGATTTGGTTCATAATATAGACCGAACACCAGGTAAACCGGAGCCTGAAGCGCCGCGGCAAGAATGAAGGGTGCAGCGGGGAAAAGTGCGGTCTCGCCAAAGAAATCCACACTAACCGTCTTTTCATTGAGGCCAATGCGGTCCCCGAGAACCGCGATCATGTGCCCTTGGTGGAGCCGGTCCCTGACCTTGAGCGCAAACCCCATGGGGTCCTGACCGACGTGGATCACGCTATCGGCCATCGCCGGATCGATCTCGGATAGAAGCGCGTTGATCATGCGCGCATTGTCGAAGTGCCCGACGATGCTCACCGGAAACGACTCTTCGTCGGCACTGACCCGCATCGCTTCGAAGCTTCCGAGGTGCGCGCCCAGTAGGATCGCGCCTCGCTTCTCTCGGGCAAGCTTGATCAAATGCTCGTTGCCGGTGCGATTCACGGTGAACATGTCCGTCTTGCCCTTGAGCAAGAAGATCCGGTCGAGCGCCACCTGAGCGAACATCGAAATGTGGTGGTAGACATCGAACCAAGTCGCCGGGCGACCCTGCACGCGCTCGAGCCAGGTGCGCGACGCGCGCTTGGCGTTTCGATCGAAGGCAGCGTAGAACACCGCGAGCAGACGGATGAACTGCCGCGCGGGCCGGCGGCCAAACGCCGTCGCCAGCCAGAAGACAAAGCGGATGCCGAGCACCGCTCCCCGTTCCCCCTGACTGAGCCAGTGCGTCGGACTGGGGCCGGGCGCGTCGTTCGCAGCGGTCATGGTGCGAGCCTGAGCAATCTTCGCGTGAACCAGCTCCAAATCCCGAAGACGCAGAGCCGCGTATGAAGCCAGGAGAGGCGCGCGTTATCCTGGAACGTCTGGAAGTTGGACGTCCCGCCCTCCTCCTCGCTCAGGTAGCGAACGCCCACTGGCAGATTGATGATTTGAAGCCCCGCGCGCGCCAAACGAACGGCGATCTCGACGTCGAAATCCATTCGATTGCCGCGAACCGGCACCGCCACGACCTGAGCGAGCGGGTAGACGCGGAAGCCCACCATGGCGTCCTTGACGATGTCCGGTGACCCCAACTCCAGGCTGACCCAGAAATGAGTGATGCGCCGCGCAAGGATTCGCCCCTTCGGCGCGCTGGCGTCGTAGATGGGATACCCCAGAAGCAGTGCATCGGGTCGCTGCTTGGCCTGCTCCAAGAAAAACGGAATCCGGTCGAGATCATGCTGACCATCCGCATCGACCTGGAGCACGTGGCTGAAGCCAAGCGCCAGGGCGACGTCAAATCCTGTCTTCACTGCAGCGCCTTTGCCGCCGTTTTGCGCGCGCCTCGTGACACGCGCCAGTCCGTCAGCGGCAAGTGCCTCACAAGCACCAAGCCCGGGCTCATCGCTGCCGTCATCGACGACAATGACATCGGCGCAGTGTTGCCGTACACGCTCGACGACGTTGCGAATCGTCGCGGGGTTGTTGTAGGTCGGCACCACGATGCAAGGGCGAAACGCCGATTGCTCGTCAGCATTCATGCCGGGCTCCCGCCGAAGACGATACGGCCCCCGGAACAAACCTTCTCACCACGGTGCAACGCAAAGTCGACCGCCGGTTCTCCTTCGACCCAGCTGATCTCGAGCTCCAGGTCGTCGTCGGGCACGATGCGTCCGAGGAACTTGAGCTTGCGAACACTCTGAACCGCTTGAAGATCCGGACGGGCGGCGCGTATGCAGGGCAGCACCAGGTCGCCGAGTTGGAAGGCTGCGGGGAGGATTGGATAGCCGGGGAAGTGCCCCTCGAAGGCGCCATAGGTCTTCGGGATGTGGAGCCGAACCCGCTGGGAAACCCGGCCGCCCTCCCTACTTTCGTTTCTTGCACCCCAGTCGACGTCCCAGCGGATGCGCAAGCCGTCTGCGTTCAGTCCGAAAAGCTGGAGGAACCGGCCGCGCTGGAGCTTGCCGTTGTCTTCGCGAGGAAGCGCCTTGGACAACAATACGCGACGGGGATGAACCGAGGGCTCGAAGCGTGAAGACAACGACTCGCGCAAGCGCTCCACGGTCCAATCCCGCGCGACGACGGCGGCCAGCAACTGCACGTCACGCGCTCCGTCGGCTTGCACGGCGACGAGTGCAGCGTCGTCGACACCATCCAACTGGCAAAGCCATTGCTCCATGGCTGGGAGTGACACTCGCTGACCCCCGATTTTGACGATCCCGTCCGAGCGACCCAGATGCACGAAGGTTCCGTCGCCTCGAGCCTCGGCGAGATCGGCAGTGCGCATCGCGCCGGTGCCGTCGGCAAATGGCGAGTTCACCCAGAGAAACCCCTCATCGTCTACGTTCACCTGGACTTGGGGGAGTGGCTGCCATGCGCTCGAAGGCGGGCTCTCTCGCGAGGCGATCCCGCCGGTCTCGGTGGACCCGAGGATCTCGGTTACTGCGATTTGGTGAGTAGACCAGAACTCGTCGACTGTCTGGGCTCGGAGCGGAGCCGTCGAACACACGACCCGAGTCAGGGACGAAAGAGCTCCACGGTCGACGGAACTGAGGCCGCGCAGGTGCGCAGGAACGGTCACCAAGGTACGGGCGCCGTGGGCCTGAACCTTGGCTGCAACCGCCTCGGCATGAAACGGCGTCTCTCGAATGAAAGCACCGCCACTGACGAGCGGCACGAGAACCGACCAGAGAAAGCCGTAGATGTGGGAGGGCTGAACGGTGGCCACCCATCGCGAGCCAGGGCCGAGCCCAAAGGCTTCCACCAAGATGCTCGCTTCGTCTAGGAGCTGGGCCGCGCTCTTTGGACATGGCGCCATCGTACTCAAGGTGCCCGAGGTGTAGACGGTGGCTGCGACGGCGCGCGCAGGGAGCGTCGCCTCGGTCAAGCTCGGCCCCGCCCGTCCGGCAGAAGCGAATGGCTCGACGCGGATTGGTTTTCCCGATTCCGTGTCGTGGAGCATCGCCACCACGTCGGGACCGCGAAGCGCCTCGAGCACCGAGTCGCGGCGCGTGTTTGGCGGCAGCGCCACCGAGTGCCCCGCAGCCCATGCGCCGAGCAGCGCGGTCGCGAACGCGTAGCGATCGCTCTTGAAGACGAGCAGCACGTGAGAGCCCGAAGTCGGAGCCGGAAGCTTTTCAGCGATTCGAGCGGCATCAGCAAGCAAGTCTGCGGCGCTTCGCTCTCCGCCGCTCCCGAACGCAACTGGGTCCCGGGCTTCGTGTCGCCCCAAAAGCCGGGGAGTCATTGGCGCGGCCGTCCCGCCGACGGCTGAGCCGGTAGCGCTTTAGCCGGAGCGCGGCCGAACTTGAAGTGGCGAAGGACAAACTCGATGGCAAACATCAGCGCGACCAGCCCGTACGCGATGAGTCCATTGTAGAGCGTCCACCATTCCAGGGGGGCCAAGAACGCCAGAGCGGCGGCCGCGACGGCATTCAACGAGAAGAACCCGCACCAGATCCAGGTCCACATTCGGCACCACTCCACCTTGGGAGTCGAAAGGTCAGGCTCTTGTAAGCGCGCGAACCGCTCGATCATCGGCGGACCCCAGCGGAGCGTCGAACCGAACGTGGCCAGCAAGCCGAGGTTGACGAAAACCGGCACGACCAGAATGAAGCCGGCGGAATCGAGGAGCGCGCTCAATGCGAGCAGGCCAACGGTGACGACTGGCACGAAGGCGACCGCTCTCACCTCCGAAGCCCGCTGCCTTCTCAGACGCACAATCGCGGCGGGAGCAAGCAGCAGCAGAAGGACAGCGGCCGCCGCTCTGACGTCCCAGCGAGTGAGACCGATGTACACGGCAAAGGGATACACGAGCAGGGCGAGCGCAGCGACGATCTGGACAATCCTCCCAAGCATCGCGTTGGTTCACTGCACTTGCGACTGCTGCTCCTCGCTGGCTGTCGCGGCGGTCGGATTCGCTTGCTCCGCTCGGATGAAGTCCGACAGGCTCTTGACCGAAAAGAAGATTTCGCGATTGCGCTCGTCCTCGGCAGAGGTTCGGACGCCGAATTCTTTGTGAACCGCGAGTGCCAGCTCCAAAGCATCGATCGAATCCAGGCCTAGCCCTTCGACGAAAAGAGGAGCCTCGTCCTCGATGTCGCCCGGCGCGACATCCTCGAGCATCAACGCCTCAACGATGAGATGCTTGAGCCGATTCTCGATTGATTCCGGCATGATAACCCTCCCCCACCATCCCTGACTCCCTGTCCAGGTGAGTCAGAAACAGCGTCTGTACCACATCCCTGAGTGCGCGGCTAGACCCCTGGTGGTCGCCTGGATGCACCGGGGGCAGCACCTCCATGCGCAGTTGCGTGAGCCCAGTCGAGATCTGAAAAAGCCGACAGTCTTTCGAGAGCCATGGGTGCTTCCAGCGAAGCAGCACCGGCACCACAGGCACGTTGGCACGACAGGCGATCTCGAAAGCGGTTCGTCCGAAGGGCAGCAGGCGGTCGCTGGGAGCGCGGGTCCCTTCGGGAAAAAACAGGAGGCTGAAACCGTTTTGGAGGCGAGGAACGGAGCTGTCGAGGAGGCTCGCCAAGCCCAAGCGATCGTCTGACGTCCCTTCGATGAATCCGGCTCCTTCGACGAGCGGACGCAGCCACCATTTTCGGTACACTTCCGACTTTACCACCGAGGTCATTGGGCCGAAGGACGCCATGATCGCGGTAATGTCGGTGAGTGTGCGATGATTCGCCACGATGACGCAGGGGCCCTCAGGAAGCGCGCCCGTGATCTCCCGAGGGTTGAAGTCCAGAAGGCGGATGGCTCGCAGCCAGTCGTGCATCAGCCGAAAGGCCCGAGACATGACCCCCTGCAAGCGCCTCACGCGAGCATTTGCGTCACGCGTCGGGAGCACGGTCACCAGCGCCAGCCCGGCATAGCCAAAGGGAGCCAGCGCAAAATAGACAGCTAGCGTCGGCAGGGTTCGGATGAGTCGCCAAGCCTTACGCCACAGGGAAAACGCTAACATTCGGGCCTGTGCTCGTCAACGCTTGAGGTTCCGTGTATAGGGGCGGAGCAGTGTGTGGAGTGAGGTAGGAGCACCATGGAAACTTCCGCGGACGTGTTGATTTGCGGCGCTGGCTTAGCCGGACTCACGCTGGCGCGCCAGCTCCGTCGACAACACCCAGGCCTCGAGATCCTCGTGGTCGACAAAACGAGTCGACCGCTGCCCGACGCTGCACACAAAGTTGGAGAATCCACCGTCGAGTTGGGCTCACAGTATCTCGAGCGCCTTGGATTGGGCGAGTACCTACGAGAAAGGCACCTACTCAAGTTTGGACTGCGCTTTTACCCTGGAGGCGGACAGCTCCCGCTCGAAAAACGAACCGAGATAGGCCCCTCGTCGGAGCCAATCGTTCGTTCGTATCAGATCGATCGGGGACGCTTCGAGTCCGACCTGCGTGCGATGATCGTCGCCGATGGTGTCGAGCTGCTCGAAGGTCACGAGATCGGCAGCATCGACCTGGGTGAGGGCGAGGAGTCTCACCGCGCCGAGCTCCAGGGCCCGTCCGGACCCGTGTCCGTTCGCGCGCGTTGGTTGGTGGATGCGACCGGCCGAAACGCGCTCTTGCGCCGCAAATTGAAGTTGACACGCGGTACGCGGCACGCTTCGTCGTCGGGATGGTTTCGAGTCGCGGGCAAGGTCGACATCAACGACTGGATTCCCGACAGCGCGCGCGCACCGGGAGACGAAGAATTCGCATCGAGTCGATGGCGCTCGACCAACCATCTCATGGGATCCGGCTACTGGGTCTGGATCATCCCGCTCTCGACAGGCAACACGAGCATCGGCGTGGTCACGCATCCGGAGTACCACGACTCCAAGCGCATCTTGACCTTGGACAGAGTTCGCGAGTTCATCGAAGAGCAGGAACCGCAGCTCGCGGAGCGCCTGACCGAGCACGAAGTCCTCGATTTCATGTGCATCCGAGACTACAGCCATACCGTGGGCCGTTCCTGGTCTGCAGACCGCTGGGGCATCGTCGGCGAAGCAGGCGCATTCCCCGATCCACTCTACAGCCCCGGAACCGACTTCATCGCGATCGCGAACTCGTTCACCGAGGAGCTCATTCGAGGCGACCTCGCTGGGGACGATCTCGAAAAGCGCACTCGCGAGCTCAATATCCAGTACCGAGCGCTGGTCTCCGGCTGCGTCGACGTCTTCCGGGAGGCTGCGCCGATCTACGGGCATGCGCCAGCCATGGTCGCAAAGATCTATTGGGACAACTACGCTTACTGGAGTTTTCTCTGCCAGTACTATCTTCAGGAGATCTATCGTCTGAGCGGCCCTGCGCACACGGAGCAAGTCGAGGCCGGTCAGCGCTTCATCGAGCTCTCCAACTACGTGCAGAAGCTTCTGCGCGAATGGGCCCTACTCTCCCCTCACGAAGTCGAGCCCTTCTTCCACGACATGCCGGCCTTTCCGTCCGTTCTGGTCGATTCACACGTTGCCCTGCAAGAAAAGATGACGCCTGCGAAGACCTTGGAATACATACGCAGTCAGTCGCGCGTAGGCGAAAAGATCGTGGCGGAGCTCGTCGTCAGAGCTGTCTCTCAACTGGGCGAAGCCAAAGCCAAGGAGCTAGCGTCCCGAGTGCGATTCGATCGATGGACCTTGCGCATTCCCGCAGATCGCATTCGAGCGGAGAAGACCACGGGGCTCAGCCGTCGGCGCGCCTTGACACCGCTGGCCAGAGACGTCGAACGCTCCATTGGTCGACTCCCTTCGAACACCGACGAAGAGCAGATGCTCGCAATCTTGCGTCCTCTCTTGTCCGAGTCGGAGGAGCAGCACCGCGTGCGAGCCGAGGCGTGAGCGGATCGGCAGACGACCACGAGGCTGCTCAAGATCTTCTGAAGCTGTTGGGCGGCAAATGGATCGCAGCCGCCATCTCGGCCGCAGCGCAACTGCGCCTCGCCGACGCGCTGGA
>JBARTN010000210.1:0-25852 GCA_049645265.1 Polyangiales bacterium | reverse complement strand
GGGCGACGTTGATCAGCAGGTCCGGCTGGACTCGTTTGATCAGTGCCACGGTTTGTGCCACGTCGTCGGCATCGACTTGGGCGATCTCGATTTCACGGCCGCGCAGCTCCCGAACCTGCCGCTGAATTTTCTCGCAGCGCGACAAAGTGCGGCTCGCGAGTACGATCTCGGAGAACGTGTCGCTGTCTTCTGCGCACTTGTGGGTGACGACGCCGCCCACTCCACCCGCACCAATGATCAACACCTTGCTCATCGAATCCTCCGGGCCGGGCCAATTGCTCTGGCGGGCTGCCGTTCGAGGTGTGACGTCGACGTACTCGATTTGCAAGGCAATCCGCGTGACTTTCGTGGAACCTTGTGATTACCTCAGCCGCCTGACGAGGGAAGGGCGCAGCCGTTCTAATGCAGCAAGCGATAATCGGATTGGACGTGGGGTCCACCACCGTGAAAGCGGTCGTGGTCGACCCGGAAACCAAGGACATCGTCTGGAGTGACTACCAGCGTCACCACACCAAGCAGGCGGAGTGCGTCCTCGACTTCATGGTGCGCATTGGGCAGGTCCTCGCGGAGCTCGGCTGCGACGACGTTCGCGTCTTCATCACCGGGTCGGGCGCCGCGCCGCTCGAAGGCCCGCTAGGCGCGAAATTCGTTCAAGAAGTGAACTCGGTCACGCTGGCGGTCGAGACTCTGCATCCGGATGCAGGTTCCGTCGTCGAGCTCGGCGGCCAAGACGCGAAGATCATCATCTTCAAAGAGAACAAACAGACCGGCGACAAGTCCGCGATAGCGTCGATGAACGACAAGTGCGCCTCGGGCACCGGCGCCACCATCGACAAGTGCATGATCAAAGTCGGCATGCCGTCTGAGGAAACATTGAACCTCCACTTCGACGGCGCGCATCTGCACCACGTTGCGGCCAAGTGCGGCGTTTTCGCCGAAACCGACATCGTCAACCTCGTCAAGACGGGCATCCCCTCCGACGAGATCATGTGCTCGCTCGCCGACGCCATCGTCATGCAGAACCTCTCGGTCCTCACGCGCGGCAACACCCTCCGGCACAAGGTCTTGCTCCTTGGTGGGCCAAACACGTTCCTTCCCTTCCTCCAAGAGTGCTGGCGAAAGCGCATTCCGGAGACCTGGGACGAGCGCGGCTACGACTACCCGAAAGACGTGCCGATCGAAGAGCTGATTCCGGTGCCCGAGAACGCCGCCCTCTACGCTGCGTACGGAGCCGTGATGTACGGCATGCACGAGCCCGCCGGCATCGGTGTGTACGAGGGCCTCGACGGCCTACGAAGTTACATCACGGATGGGCGCAAAGAACGCCTCGGAGAAGCCGCCGGTCCGCCTTTGGCGCGTGACGACGCCGAGCTCGATCAGTTCTTCGATACGTATCGGATTCCCAAGTTCATCGAGCCTGAAATTCCGGCAGGCATAGTCCGTGCGATCATCGGCCTCGACGGCGGAAGCACCTCGTCGAAGGCGGTTCTGCTCGGCGAGGACGGCGAAGTCTTGATGAAGGCCTACGCGCTATCGAAGGGAAACCCCATCCAAGACACCAAAGAGCTGCTCGCCGAGCTTCGTTCGCGCATGGCCGACAAGGGCGTCGAGATCGATGTGCTCGGATTCGGCGCGACGGGATACGCGGCCGACGTCCTCGAGGAATGCGTCCGTGCGGATGTGAACATCGTCGAGACGGTGGCACACATGATGAGTGCCACCCACTACTTCGGTGACGTCGACGTCATCTGCGACATCGGCGGCCAAGACATCAAGGTCCTGTTCATGGAGAACGGAGACATCAAGACCTTCAAGCTGTCCAATCAGTGTTCAGCGGGCAACGGCATGCTCCTGCAGGCGATGGCCGATCAGTTCGGCCTGCCCGTCACCGAATACGCGGAGAACGCGTTCAAAGCGGAATTGGCGCCAAAGTTCAGCTACGGCTGCGCTGTCTTCCTGGACACCGACCGCGTGAACTTCCAAAAAGAAGGATTCAGCAAGGAAGAGCTGCTTGCGGGTCTTGCACAGGTTCTCCCGAAGAACGTCTGGCAGTACGTCGTCGGTGTCCCACGCATGGCTGCGCTTGGGCGCAAGTTCGTCCTTCAGGGCGGCACACAGTACAACATGGCCGCGGTCAAAGCGCAGGTCGACTACATCAACGAGCGCGTGCCCAACGCGGAGGTCTACGTTCATCCGCATAGCGGTGAGGCCGGCGCCATTGGCGCCGCGATGGAAACGCTTCGTGTCGTCAAGCGACGCGGCAGCTCCACATTCATCGGTCTCGATGCCGCAATAGACCTCGAGTACAAGTCGACGAACGACGACTCGACCACTTGTCATTTCTGCGCAAACAACTGCTCTCGAACGTTCATCGACGCGTTCCGTCCAGACGGGACGACCAGCAGGTACATCAGCGGTTTCTCCTGTGAAAAGGGCATGGTCGAGTCGAAGGACGCGATGGAGGATATCGTCAAAGAGCGCCGCAAAGTCATGCGGGAGTTTCCGAACCTCGTGAACTACGAGGGCCTCAAGGCGTTCAAGCGCGTGGCTGGAGTCCAAGCGATGCCGGAAGCGGGCACGCCAATCGAAGACGTGAAGGTCGAGCGCAAGTTCTTCGGCGCGATCGAGCGCACGAAGTACACGCGAACCTTCGAGCGGTCATCCGAGGAGTCCGCGAAAAAGCGGGCGAGCTGGCGCGTCGGGATTCCGCGCGTCCTCCACATGTACTCGACGGCGCCGTTCTTCCGGACTTACTTCGAGGTGCTCGGCGTGCGGCCCAAGAACATCGTCTTTAGTGACCCGAGCTCCGAAGAGATGTTTGCTGAGGGTGGCAAGTACGGCTCGGTCGACCCTTGTTATCCGTCCAAGGTCGCACAGGCGCACTTCCACCAGCTCTTCTTCCACAAGCATGAGCAGAACCCCTTCGACGCGATTTTCTTCCCCATCCTCACGCACGTTCCCTCGTTCGTGACGGACGCGGTCGACTACGCGAGCTGTCCCATCGTTGCGGGGACCCCGGACGTCATGAAGGCGGCATTCACGAAAGAGCAGGACTACTTTGCCATCCGAGGCATCGAGTATCTCGCTCCTGCGTTCAGCTTTGCCGAAACAACACTCCTCAAGCACTCGATGTTCGAGGCTTTCAAGCAGGTGCTCGGCATGACCGAGGACGAGAGCGACTTCGCCGTCGCGCAGGCTCTCACGGCGCTCGATCGCTTCGATCAGGATCTGCAAGACAAGGGGAGAGCGATCCTCGACCAGGTGGAATACGACGACAAGGTTGCCATCCTCGTCCTCGGCCGCCCCTACCACCTCGACCCCGGTCTCCACCACGGGATCCCCGACGAATTTCAGCTCCTCGGCTATCCGATTCTCAGCATTCGCTCGATTCCTAAGGACCCCGAGTGGCTGCAGCGCTTCTACGGCGAGGGCGAGGACGTGTTGAGCGTCAACGACGTTTGGCCCGAGAGTTACTCCGCGAACTCGGCACAGAAAGTATGGGCAGCCAAGTTTGCTTCGCGCCACCCCAACGTGGCCATCCTCGATTTGAGCAGCTTCAAGTGCGGGCACGACGCCCCGACCTACGGCATCATCGACAGCATCGTCGCGAAGAGCGGCGTCCCCTCGTCATCGTTGCACGACATCGACGCCAACAAGCCGGGCGGCTCGATCAAGATTCGGGTCAAGACCTACGCGCATTCGCTCAAGCTTCGCGAGGAGCACTTGCAGGACGTGGCCAAACGGAAGAATGAGCTACAGCGCCGTATCGACGAAAAGCGGCTCGAGCTCTTGCGCATGAAGCACGATCAGCTCGCTCAGAATCGGCGCGCCGACCTCGGGCTCGAGCGTCAGATTCACGAACTCGCCGAGAAGGTAAATCTATACCGCATCGAAGCCGCGAGGTCCGAGGAGGACGCGACTCCGTCGGGTGTAGTGTCCGAAAGTTTGATTCGTCTTGGGAAAAAGACCAAGGACGGCACAGTAGTCCGAGTGTGAAAGGGTAAGTCATGGCTGATGGTTTTGAAATCGACGTCGACAAAGAGCTCGCCGCATTCGAGGCTGAAGAGCGAGCGCGGCTAGGGCTCGAAGACAACCGGGAGCAGTGGACCGACTCGATGATCGATCCATTCTTCTCTGCCAAAGAGCGTGCGACCGTGACGATTCTCAACGGCGGCCTCACGATGGCTCACGACGAGTTCGTTGCCTCTGCCCTCAAAGGCATTGGATACAACACGCGCGCCATGGAATGCGCGGACGTGGAGTCGCTCCGGCACGGCAAGGAGTTCGGCAACAAGGCCCAATGCAATCCCACGTACTTCACGGTCGGAAACCTCGTCAAAGAGCTCTCCCGCCTCCGCGATGAAGAGGGGATGTCGGCCCAGGAGATCATCGATCAGTACATCTTTCTGACCGCCGGCGCCTGCGGCCCGTGCCGGTTCGGCATGTACGTCACCGAGTATCGCAAAGCCCTTCGCGACGCTGGCTTCGATGGCTTCCGCGTCGTGCTCTTCCAACAGCAGTCCGGCTTCAAGCAGGCCACTGGCGAAGAGGTCGGCCTCGCGCTCAATCCAACGTTTTTCATGGCGCTCGCCCGCGGCCTGTTCGCCGGTGATGTGCTCAACGTGCTGAGCTACCGCATTCGCCCCTACGAGGTGGTCGAGGGCGCGGCCGATCGCGCGATCGCCGAGGTGAAGCGCGAGGTATGCGAAGCGCTGGAGCAAAACGGCAGTGTCCTTCGCGCTCTGTGGCGCGGCCGGAAGTATCTCGCAGCGGTCGAAGTCGATCGTCTGCGCGCCAAGCCCAAGGTCGCCATCATCGGCGAGTTCTGGGCGATGACGACCGAGGGAGACGGGAACTACCACCTCCAGCGATTTGTCGAATCCGAAGGCGGTGAAAACGACATTCAGACCCTGGTCAACTGGCTCCTCTACACCTTGTGGGAAATGCGGCACGACACCGAGCGGCGCATGACGCTCCGTGGCACCGATGAGTCGTACTACGGCCTCGAGGGTTCGGACGTCGGTTACAAGATGGCGGGCGTCTGGCTCGGTGAGCTCGCCCTGCGCGCGACCTTCGCCACGTTCAGTGCAGCCGCCGGCCTCAAGGGCAACAAGCTTCCCGACATGGACGAAATCGCCAAGGTCGGCCACAGCTTCTACAACAATGAGCTTCGAGGCGGTGAGGGTCACATGGAGGTCGCCAAGCTCGTCCTCAACGTGGCCAAGCAGAAGGCGAACATGACGCTCAGCGTGAAGCCGTTTGGTTGCATGCCGAGCTCCGGCGTCTCCGATGGCATTCAAACCGTCGTCACCGAGCTTCATCCCGATGCGATCTACTGTCCGGTCGAGACCAGCGGAGACGGCGCGGTGAACTTCTACTCACGCGTGCAGATGTACATGTTCAAGGCACGAGAGCGCGCCCGTCAAGAGCACCAGGCGGCTCTCGACAAATACGGAATCACCGAGGAGCAAGCCCGCGAGTTCTTGAACGGCAGCCGTTACGCGAAGACGTTCTACAAGGCTCCGCACGTGGTTGCGGGGACGAGCGCCGACATCATCCACCAGATCGGTCCGCTCATCGGAAAGGGGCCTTTAGGCCGAGCGAAGGTTCATGCGCGCCGAGCGCTAGCCCGGAGCAAGGCCTTCGCCACCAAGGACTTGCCGCACGCAAGGAAGACCTTCGGTAAAATGGCTCCCTACCTGCCATCGCTCGGTCGCCTCATCTACGTCGAGCTCAAAGAAAAGCTCCCGGCACCCAAAGAGGCCCGGCAAAACCTGATGCGCCGCGCGGTTCCCAAACCCGAGGAAGGCGCTGACGAGCAGATCCCGACCATCCACGAGTACATCCCCGCACCGAGTCCGGTTGCAGAGCTGGGCCCGGAGGGCGTTCGTCTTCAGGTCGTGGGCTGAGCGATCGGCCCGATCGATTTTCGAAACTCAGCCCGTGGCGGCGCGTCGCTAGCTTCCCGGTTTCGCGTGGACGGGCAGCTCGCCGGTCAGGCTCTTGAGGAACGTCACGATGCTGTTGACCTCGGCGTCGGTCAGGTCTCTGCCGAGCTGGTGGGTGCCCATGATCTTCACCGTCTCCTCGAGCGTTGCCCGGGATCCATCGTGTAGATACGGCGAGGTAAGCTCGACGTTGCGGAGCGTCGGTACCTTGAAGAAGTGTTTTTCGGCGGGATTCTTGCTGACATTGAAGCGTCCCATGTCGGCATCGGTGAGTGGCGTCCCACGCTCCGCAAAATAGTCTTTCACCAGGCCCATCTTCTGGAACATCGTCCCGCCGACGTTGATGCCGGTGTGACACGCGGTGCAGCCGACCTCTTTGAAGGTGGCATAGCCTTGCTTCTCCGCGTCGGTAATTGCGTTTTCGTCGCCGAGCAAAAACTTGTCGAAGCGCGAGGGAGTGATCAGCGACTTCTCGTACTCCGCGATCGCGTCGGTCGTATTGGCTTGGGTGACGCCGTCTTGGTAGAGCTTCGCGAAAGCTGCGGCGTACTCCTTGTTCTTCTTCAGACGCTCGACGACGACGTCCCAGTTGGCGCCCATTTCGATCGGGTTGGCGACCGGACCGGCGGCCTGCTCCTGCAGGTCCTTCGCACGGCCGTCCCAGAACTGAACGAAGTTGTATCCCGAGTTCAAGACCGTCGGTGAGTTGATCGGGCCGATCTGACCGCCAATCCCGGTCGAGGTCTTGTGTGGCTCCGCACCGCCATGATCGAGCGAATGGCAGGTGACGCAGGCAACCGTCCCGTCTCCAGAAAGAATCGTGTCGTGGTAGAGGCTTCGACCCAGCAACACCTTGTCCATGTTGACGTCCACCGAGCTCGGGAGCGGTAGAATCGGCTCCACGGCCACCACGGCCGGCTTTTCCTTCTGGACGGCCGCTGTTTGTTCCGCCGCCGGAGCAGGGGTTTCTTTCTTGGTGCAACCTACGACCGCCACGGCGGTAAGGATGATGGGCGCCCACTTCATCTTAGACATGCGGCGGACGATAGCAGCCAAAGCGCCACCGGGCACCCGCTGCTATGCTGCGGCCCAGTGAAGAACCGACGTAGGGTGTACTTGGCGAGGCACGGAGAGGTCTCCTATTTTGAACCGGGCCAAGACCCAGGCGACCACGATCCCGCGCTCAACGACACCGGCGTCGCTCAAGCCGAAGCGCTGGGGCAGCTCTTGGCCGACGCTCCCATCGACCTCGCGGTGTGCACCGGGCTACGTCGCACGCAGCAGACGGCTCGCCTCGCGATTGGCTCGCGGAGCCTCCCGATCGGCGTCATCGAAGGCCTGTCGGAGGCAAAAACGGGCAGTTTCGAGGACATCGAGAACTTCGACGAAATGGAAACGCTCTTCACTCGGGCGTTTGACAACGCCGAAGATCCCGACGCCCGCTTTCTTACCGGCGAGTCCTACGCGGCGCTTTGGGAGCGCGTCGCCGCATCGTGGGCGGGCCTATTGAGCCGCAGCGACTGGACCTGCGCCTTCGTCGCCTGCCACGGCGTCGTGAACCGGACGATCCTCGCCCAGGCACTGGGGACCGGTCCCGAAATTTATCGCCGCATCGAGCAGGACCCCGGCTGCCTCAATGTCCTGGACATCGACGGAGAAGGCCGGAGCGCGCGGGTCGACTACGTTCGCTTGATGAACTTCACCCCGCACAACGCGACCAAGGCCGGAATGCTCGAAACGACGTTGGAGACGCTCTGGCGCCAGTTCACCGCCGATTAGTCGCCGCAGTGCAGAGACCTGTATGCGCCGTTGTAGTAGAGCAGCGGTTCGGCGTCGGTCGCGTGAACCGCTTCGACTCGGCCGACATAGATCGTGTGGCTCCCCTCGCGGTGCGAGCTCGTCACGTTGCACTCGAGCGACACGGCCGCCTCGTCAATCAGTGGCGCTCCGGTCGCCCCTTCGGTCCAGCTGACCTTTTGCAGTCGAGAATCCTCGTTCTCTGACGACGCGAAAATGTTCGACACATCCTGCTGATGCGAGGCCAAAATATTCACGGTAAACACACCGCCCGCTTCGATGATGCCGTGGGTGGTCGAGGATCGGTTCGCGCAGACGAGAACCAGCGGCGGATCCGCAGAGACGCTCGAGAACGCAGAAACGGTCATCCCATGCACCTGATCGCCGCTCCGCGCGGTCACGACGGTCACCCCGCTGGCCCAGCCGCGAAGCGCCTCTTTAAAAGCATCCTGATCAATCGGCATCGTTTGGCTCCCTGAACGCGCTCGAATCCGGCGGAGGGCTGGCTGCGACCATACTCAACGGGGTCTAGGCAAAAATAGAACGTGTTTCAAGTGGACGGCGGGCTTTCACCTTTCCGAAATTGGGCTAGTTTCCGCCCCCTATGCCTCAACAGCCGTTTCTTCAGGGGATCCAGGCGTACTGGGATGCCCTCGGCCAACCAGGTCAGCCGCCCGAGCTTGGCGAGTCTCGAATCGACGCATTCGTGGATCTTTTGCACGTGACGTCGAGCGCGGAGCGCGCGTTTCGATTGCTGGACACACTCGAGTCCACCTACGCGGGAATGGCCGTCGGCGATTCGTCACGACCGTGGCGATTGCACTGGGCGATTCAGGTGGGCGAGGTGGAGCCGTTTGTCGCCTCCGGTCTCGACGGCCTGATCTTTCTCGCTGACACGATCGCCGATCCCGAGGGCAGACACCGAGTCTACACACTCAAAGACGGAATACGCGGCGACCTCGAGTTTGCAGACCTCACCGACGCGCTCCGCTGGATGACCGCGCAGGTTCGGCACGCCAAGGGCGAGATCGACGACGCGATGCTTCAGGACATCCAAAGTGAAGCATCCGCCTTGCTCGACGACGAGTGGGAGAAAGGACCGATGTCCGCCCTGTACATCGTCGAAGAGCTTCTCGACACGCCGCTGTTCGAGGCCTGGGATGCGATCTCCCGAGGCCAATGGCCGCTGGTCGAGTCCGACGGCAGCAAACCGTCGGTCGATCGCGAAGATGGCTGGCAAAGGCGACTTTCGCTCTGGCTCACGCAAAGGTTCCTGGCGACGCGTTCGCTCGAGTTCCCCGATGAAATTGGCGTGTCCGACATGGACACGATTCATCGATCCCTCGTCGAGCACCTGATCGACTTCGAGCAAGCGATCCATGCCGGCGACGTGCCGAGAATCATCGACGGGACCGCAGCCGGGGAAGACCCAAAGCTTGCGAAGATGGCTGTCGAATGGATCGAGCGGCACGACGGCTGGCGGACGGCGGCTAGCGTCCCGGCGCCCGACGAGGAAGACGCGTACGACGACGAGCCGCCGCCCTTTCAGCACACGCCGTTTACGCGAAAGCTGATGCAAGCCTTATCCGGCTCACTCGATCGCATGGTGGAGCAGGGCGAGCTAGAGCTCGACCCAGACCGCAAGGACGCCCTGCTGATCGAGCTCGTCTCGGCAGGTTCCGACGCTCGCTCGGTCAAGCACATGCTCAAGAAGCTGACCGCGACGCTGGTGGATTCGGAGCACGTCGAAGAGATCTATCCGAACGACGACCAGATCCAGGATAGGCTCAAAGAAGATCTCGGGGGATGATCGAACCCCCCGGCACGCAGTTCTGGGCCGACACGCGATGGCGCGACGGTTGGCGACTGCAGCGACATTGGGATGGGCAGACCTGTAGGCTACTCAATCCAGCCGGTCGGATCGCATGCCGCGGCTCATTGGCGCAATGCACGGAAGCCCTCGAGGAGGCGCAACCGGTGGCGGCGTCGATCGATCACCTGGTCGTGCTGCTGCACGGCCTCGGCCGCACGCGTCGCTCGCTCGCGAGATTGGACAGGGCTCTTCAAGAAGCGGGGTTCAGGACCGCGCGTCTCGATTACCCGAGTACCCGGAAGTCAATTCAGGATCACGCCGCGACGCTTGCCGAGCTGCTGGACCACGTACCCACCCCGAAGAAACTCTCGTTTGTGTCGCACAGCCTAGGCGGATTGATCATTCGGCAGCTCCTCCGCTATGACGCGCCTTGGCGCTCGGTCATCGATCGAATCGTGATGATTGCCCCGCCCAATCGGGGCGCATCCCTCGCAGGCTCTCTCGATAAGGGGGGCCTGATGCGAGGCATCCTCGGCCCCTCGTATGGACAGATCGCCGAAGGCTTTGGCGCGACGCTTCCATTGCCCGAGGTTCCGGTCGCGATCTTTGCGGGCGATGCGGTTGGCGTTCCAGGAGACGGTTTGGTGACGGTTGACGAGACTCGCCTCGGGGGCGCGAGCGAGCATTACGTCGTCCCGGCGATCCACACCTTTATCATGAATCACCCCTCCGTGATTCGCGGAGTGGTCTCGTTTCTAGCGGGCGCCCCAGATCGAGCTTGAAGGTCGCAAGAGGCCGGCGTCACGGTCATGAAGCGCACCCTCTCGATCGCGCTCCAGGAGCAGAGGCCCGTCCAGGTCGATGTACTGTGCCTTCGAAGCCAACAGGAGCGCTGGCTCGATCGCGAGAGACGTGCTGACCATGCAGCCGAGCATGATCTGCAAGCCGAGGCGTTTCGCTTCCTGAGTGCAATGAAGCGCTTCGCTGAGCCCGCCTGCCTTGTCGAGCTTGATGTTAACCATGTCGTAGCGACCCAAGACCTGGGAGAATGAGCTCCGATCGTGAAAGGACTCGTCGGCGCAGATCGGCACGGCGTGTTCGAGGCCGTCGAGCGCTGAATCCTTGCGCGCTGCAAGAGGTTGCTCGAGCACGACCGCCCCGAGCTTCGGTAGTAGGGGCAGCCAGGCTTCGAGTTGCTTCTCCGACCAGGCTTCGTTTGCATCGATGACGAGCCCGGCATCGGGCGCCGCTTGGTGCACCGCTGCGATACGCTCCATATCCGCACCGCCGTCCACCTTCACCTTGATCACCGCGGCCCCGGCGAGCTCGGCTGCTGCTGTCTTCATGTTCTCGGCGCCGTCGACGCTGACCGTGCGCATGCTGTGGACCGCCCGTGGCGGCGAGTCGAGGCCTGCAAGCCGCCAGACTTCGGTGCCCACGCGCTTCGCCTTCAACTCCCAGAGCGCGCAATCGATCGCGTTTCGGGCGGCTCCGGGGTGCATCGAGGCCAACGGCTCGTGTGCATCGGTCCCGCGCAGATTTTGGCAAGCTGCCTCGATCTCGGCGGAGACCGACTCGATCGACTCCCCGTACCGCGCGTACGGCACACACTCGCCTCGCCCCATCGAGCCTCCGTCATGAAGCTCGAGCACCACGACGTCAGCCGAGGCCCGAGCGCCGCGCGCGATTCGAAAACCACCTCGAATCCGCCACGATTCCGCTCGGACCAACGCCTTCATCGCGCAGCGCTACGCGACGTCAGTAGCGTCTTTGATCGCCTTCGGGCTGAGCGTCTTGCAGATGAACACGTGCACGTCCCAGAGATCGCGCGGCCGCTGTCCTGCTTCTTGCAAAAGCTCCATCGTCTTGTTGGCGGCCTCCAGGAACTGCACGTACGTCGTTGCGTTCGGCGTCGTGTCGTACTTCGGATCGATGTCCAGGATGAGCGCCTGCTTCTTCAGGAAGGTCGGCTTCACGAACAGATGATCGGCCGGGTAGACCAGCGCGGGGAGCAAGGTCGTCAGGGGCCAAGTTGCGCCGTCCTCGACATCGAGCGCCGCGACGAACGAGTCGAAGCGAACCGGATACGCCCGCTCGCCGTAGAGCAGCTCTTGAAGCGACAGCGCCACGGTCTCACGGCTCTCTTCCGGCAGGTTCTTGAACCGAGTTGCTTCGGCCTTTTGTGTCGTGCTCTTGGTGCTCGTCAGAATCTCGTAGATCATCTGGTGGATCTCTTCGTAGCTCGCGTTCCCCGTCAGCTCGTCCAGGTTCTTATGGCTGAGGAGATCCTCGGCACGCTCGATCGCCGATTCCTTGAGCTTGTCGCCGCTCTTGCCGCCGGGCTCGCCACGCTCGGATTTGATGTACGCCTCGTCCTCGAAACCGACCGGGTAGAGGGTCATGAAGTAGGCGACCTGCTGCTCGAACGTGATGTCGGGTTTCTTCGGCGGGGCCTTCGACTTGCGGGTCGAGCCCGGTGCCGGTGCCTGATTGCGACGCGCGATGCGGTCGATCCGCACGGCCTCGTTGGCCTGTATCTCGATGATCTCCATCTTGTGCCAGTAGTCCGGCCGGAAGCTGCGCTCCGCTCCGTCTTCGAAGAGGAAGGTTCGCTTGTCCGGGATCTCGAGGACGAGCACGGAGCGGCCCCAGTCTTTGCGGCTGGTGTGCTCGAAAACTCTGGGTGTTACGGAGGGTGTAGACTCAGCCATCGATTGCAGTTCCTCGAAAATCGGGTGGACGCCGGCCCCAGGGCGCCGAAAAAGGAGCCCGTCGTGTATCACGGACGCGATGGGCTTGCATCCGGTTGCGATCCACTGGATGTAGCCCTAGGAGCATCCCTCTGCAAGCTCCCGTTCTCATTAGGGTTTGGGCAAAATGAACCGATTTCCAGTAACGCGTTTCGGAGCTTTGCTCCTGGTCGGCACGGCGGCACTGCCCGGCTTCGCCTGCGATCCGGTCCCGCCGAGCGAGCCCAAGTCTGCCGCGGAGCCGAGCGCGGGCGCCGAAAGCGATCCGGACGTCCCCGGCGTGGCGTTCGTCGACGAGGCGCTTCAGCAAGGGCTCGATCGGGTGCTCGCGTCTCAGGGGCCGAGTTACGTTCCTCGCAGTCACCATCTGAACGACGACGGCTCGCCACGATTCACCAATCGCCTGATCCGCGAGTCGAGCCCATACCTGCTTCAACACGCCCACAATCCGGTCAACTGGTACGCCTGGTCCGACGAAGCCTTCGAGCGGGCCAAGCGAGAGAACAAGCCGATCTTCCTATCGGTGGGCTATTCCACCTGTCACTGGTGCCACGTGATGGAGCGCGAGTCGTTCGAAGACGAGGAGATCGCAGCCTATCTCAATCGTCACTTCATCGCGATCAAGGTCGACCGCGAGGAACGGCCAGACATCGACAGCGTCTACATGACGGCGGTTACCATTCTCACCGGTCGCGGTGGATGGCCGATGACGGTCATCATGACTCCCGACAAGGAGCCGTTCTTCGGCGGCACCTACTTCCCTCCCCGAAAAGGTTTTCGCGGCAACCGATCCGGGCTGGTCGACATTCTCGCTGAGATGGTGCGCCTCTACAGAAACGAGCCGATGCAAGTGGTTGCGCGCGCACAAGAGCTCAGTCAGCGCGTCGAGCGCGCGGCGGCGATTCAGCCTGGGCCCGGCGTTCCGAGCGACAAGGTGATCGCCGTGGCTGCGCAGAACCTCGGAAGGATGTTCGATCCGGTCGACGGGGGCTTTGGTGGCGCACCGAAATTTCCACAACCTTCGCGGCTCTCGCTGCTCTTGCGATACGCGCGCCGAACGCGTGACGCGGGTGCGACGGCCATGGTGGCGACCACGCTCGACAAGATGGCAGCGGGCGGGATCTACGACCACGTGGGGGGCGGCTTCCACCGCTACTCCACCGACGCGCAATGGCTGGTCCCGCACTTCGAGAAAATGCTCTACGACAACGCCCAGCTCGCGGTGATCTATCTGGAGGCCTGGCAGCACACGGGAGATTCGGCATATCAGCGCGTTGCTCGAGAGATTCTCGACTACGTCGCACGCGAGATGACCTCTCCCGAAGGCGGCTTCTATTCGGCGACCGACGCGGACAGCCTGACTCCGAGCGGGCATGACGAAGAAGGCTGGTTCTTCACCTGGACGCCGGACGAGCTCGAACGCTTGCTGGGCGCCGGCGACGCGGCGGTCGTTTCTTCCGCATTTGGCGTGACCAAGCGCGGGAACTTCGAAGGTCGAAACATTCTTCACCGCGTCAAATCCGACCAAGAGGTTGCTTCCGAGCTCAGTCTCGCTCCGCGGCGAGTCGCTGAAGTGCTCCGCGGCGCGCGACCCACCCTCTACGATGCCCGGGCCTCTCGACCGCCGCCCATCCGTGACGGGAAAATCATCGCGGCTTGGAACGGCATGATGGGCGCCGCTTTCGCGAAAGCAGGATGGATGCTCGCGGAAGCGCAATACGTCGAAGTTGCAGCGCGCGCCGCTCGATTCGTGCTCGAGCAGATGCGAGCCGAAGATGGCGCGCTAGTACGGACCTATCGTGAAGGGAAGAAGGGCAGCGCGTCGTTTCTCGATGACTATGCCTTCATGGTGGCCGCCTGCCTCAATCTCTATGAAGCGACCGGCGACCCAGCTTGGATCCAACGCGCGGTCGAGCTTCAAACCGATCAAGATCTGCGCTACCTCGACGAGCAAACGGGCGGTTATTACTTGACCTCAGACGATGGTGAAACGCTTCTGGTCCGGGAAAAGCCGGCCTATGACCAGGCCGTTCCGTCCGGGAATTCCGTCGCCGCCAACAACCTTCTCCGCCTTCACGATTTCACCGGAGACCCGAAATGGAGGCGCAGGGCCGAGCGTCTGTTCGCGTCGCTGGCCTTCCAGGTGACCCGTTCGCCGACGGGCTTTCCCTTCCTCCTGGTGGCCCTCGATCGTTATTACGACACCGCTCTCGAAGTTGCGTTGATCGCTCCGGCCAGCCGGGAAGAAGCGAGCTTGCTCAGCGAGCGGCTTCGCAAGTCTTTCGTACCCAACAAAGCTTTCACCGTTCTGACCGACACCGAAGCGAGCCAACAAGAGGTGACGATTCCTTGGCTCGAAGCAAAGCGGGCGATGGGCGGCAAGAGCACGGCCTACGTCTGTGAGCGTGGCCGTTGCGACTTGCCAACGTCGAAGCCCAACGTGTTTCAAAAGCAGCTCGAGCGGCGCAAGCCCTATCCGAGCTTCACCGACACCTCACCGCCTCGCTTGCCTTTCGAACGCGCAAAGTAGTGGCAGGCCGGTCCGACGATTGGGTCCTCGCGACGCACAACTCCGGCAAAACTCGGGAGCTGCAGGCGCTGTTCGCGAAGCTTCCGGTTCGACTCATCTCCGCGAAGGACCTCGAGCTGCCCGAGCCAGAGGAAACAGGAACGACCTTCGAAGCCAATGCCGAGCTCAAAGCCCTTGCGGCCGCGCAGGCCACCGGCCGTGTGGCGATTGCAGACGATTCCGGAGTTGCCGTGCATGCCCTCGGCGGCGAACCGGGCATCCACACGGCACGCTGGGCCGGTGAACGGCGAGACTTCGATATCGCACGCCGGCGTGTCGACGCGCGCCTTCGAGAGCTCGGCGAAGGGGTGAGCCGTCGCACCACGTACGTTTGCGTCCTGTGCGTCGCCTGGCCGGACGGCCGCGCGCGAACGTTTCGCGGCGAATCGCTCGGGACCTTGGTCTGGCCGATTCGCGGAGAGCTTGGCCACGGCTTCGAACCGATGTTCTTGCCCGACGGTTTCGCGTTGACCTATGGCGAGATGACCGCAGAGCAGCGTCGACGAGTCAACGCCCGGGCCGCTGCCATGCGCAAGCTCGAAGACGCGCTGTTCGGTCCAACCGTTCTCAGGGCTGGCAGTTGAGATCGGAATACGGGCACACGAAGCGAACGTGAAGGTGATCGTCGTGATTCCGAAAGTGACGAATCACGCCGGTCGGCTCGTACTTGCCACGCGGATACTGGATCCACCTGTCGAGCTGTGCCTTGGTGACCCCTTTTTTCTTCGCGTAGCGGTAGAGCTTGGCCTGCAACCGATAGCCGATGAAGATCATCTCGGCCTGTCCATGGCGAAGCCAGTGCTCGAGCAAGGTCCATTGCCGGGCAACGTCCAGCTCCGATGCTCTGAAATCGTCGAATCGGCAGCCCCTCGGGCCACAGTCGGTCTGATAGTAGCTGATGTCGGCGTCACGTCCGTTTTGGTGGCTCTTGTGGTCGCGGAGCTTGCCGCCGTCGCGGTCGCTGATGTCGTGAATGCGGACGACCTTGCTCTGCTTGAACCTTAACTCCACTGCATTGAACGCCTCGACGATCCAGCGGGTCGTCTCTTCGGTGCCGTAGGCGCGTGCGGGACTGCGGACCACGTAGCCACGGTGCGACGGCAGCCGCACGCCGTTCTCGAGGCGCCCCCGGTTGGTCGGCCCAATGGCCTTCGATGGGCTGACGGGGGCTCGTGTGTAGAGGCGAATGTTGGTGCCCGGCCGCGGGTCTCGATCGCCCAAACCTGCGTTCCAGCGGCTCAGGTCGCGCGTGCTGACGTCGTAGCGGTTCGCGACCGCGAGCAAGCTGTCTCCACGTTCGAGTTTGAAAACCACCTCCGGCCTCGGCGCGCCGATGTCGATCGTTTGGCCAGGGAAGATCCGATCGGCGCGAAGGCCCGGATTCGATGCGAGAAGCTCTCCGATCGTGGTGCGATGCCTGAGCGCGATGTCGCTTAGCGTGTCGCCTTTTTGAACTCGGTAGGTTCTTCCGCGCTGGGGCTTCTTCTCGTCAGCGGCGTCGTCGGGAATGCGAGTCGCGATCGCACTGGACGGGTCGCGCGCTGCGATTCGCGGTTTGCTTTGTGTCGTCGGTTCTGTAGCTGCAGCGCCGTAATCGAACGGAGGCGTCCAATCGATGGCTTCCTCCGAATGCGATCGAGTCGCAACTGGACCGACGACGAGCTTCTGACCAATTCGGATCATATCGCCGTCGAGGCGATTCCAAGTTTTGATCTGCTCCACGGACACGCCAGCGCGTTTCGCGATCGAGCTGAGCGCATCGCCCTGCTTCACGATCAACACAGCCGCATCGGCATCCACGCGGGATGGAGCCAAGGCGGCAAGGCACAGCATGGCGATCCCGAGCGTGCGGAGCATCCCGATCCGTTCTATCCAAACGGGCTCTTTAGACCAAGAAACAGGCGGATCGTCCGGGATGTGACGCCGTCGTCGAGGCTTGGTACCTTGATTGAATGAAGGGGAGGGCACGGTTCGTTTCAGGGGTGTGGATCGCGGCACTCCTTTCGTGGACGGCGTGCAACGCGACCTCTTCAACGACCGCACACTACATCGATTCCGTGGCCCCACGCTACGAGGTTTCCTGCCCCGCAGGAGAAGTTTGCAACGAGTCGGTTGCGCTACTGGTCGGACTTTCAGCACCCAGTGAACCCACCCGTTGCACCGCTGCGCTCATCGGGCCTCGAACCGCAGTCACAGCCGGGCACTGCGTGACCTGGGAGCTCTCGAGCGGCGGCCGCTGCGACGGCCTCTGGTTGGGGTTTGCGGAGTCCGAAGGTCGACCCACCGAGTGGATCGGCTGCGAGCGAATCGAGTCCGCGTCTATGCCGAGTCCGGGCGTTCTCTCACCCGACTACGCCGTGCTGAAGCTCAATCGGAACGTGTCGCGCCCTTCGATCCCCATTGGCGAAGGAGACGTTCCCTCAGGCGAGGTCGTCCACGTGCTTTCGGTGACGGCCGACCGCTTCTACGACGACGTTCACCAGGTGCGAAGCCGGCGCTGCATCGTCGACGACAACCGCCGCCTCTCTTCCTCGGGCCAGCTTCCCCCTTCTTCGATACGAGTGCTTTCTTCCTGTCCGATTCACGAAGGCAGCTCGGGTGCGCCGGTGCTCGATCGTCGCGGGCGGCTCAGAGGGCTCATCCACGCCGCGGGGCCGCCTTACTTCGCGTTCGGCCTCATGACGCTATTGCCGCAGCCAGTCCATCGTGACGACGGCTAGCACCGTCAGCACGCCAATGAACATCACCAGTAAGCTGGCAGGCAAGGGTGGCGCAGGCGGCATGCGGTCGACCATCAACACCGGGAACCGGGAACTCCGTTCGCCGTTCTCAACCGCCTCGGGCACCGGCTGCTCCGATTCGACGCCTTCGCGGCTTCGCGCGATCTCCATGAGCTCCCGCTTTCGTAGCTCACCGCTCGGAAACAATCCCCGCATCCAGTCCGCGATCTCGGCTGGACCGATCAACTCGTTCTGCTTGGCGAGGTATCGGCGGAGCGCCTTGCCCATCTCACGTGCGCTCTGCCAACGCTCGTCTGGGCTGCGCTGAAGCGCCTTGAGCACGATTTCATCCAGCTCAGCGGAGACGTCGCTTCGAAATTCGGAAGGTGGGTGAATCTCGCCCGAGAGGACTGCGTACATCGTGTTCACGTCCGTCTCCCGAAGGAATAGCTTCCGCAGGGTCAGCAGCTCCCAGAGGACGGTGCCCAACGCCCAAACATCGACGCGGCGGTCGACGACCGCGGCGGTCATTTGTTCGGGCGCCATGTACGGAAACGTGCCTTTGACCTGACCTGCTTCGGAGCTGTGGACGCGCTGTCGAGCGTGCGCGATGCCGAAGTCGACGACTTGAGTCGCACCATCGTATGTCACGAAGAGGTTGTCCGCCGAAACGTCCCGGTGGACGACGTGTAAGGACTCGCCGTCTGCGTCCGTGAGCTCGTGAGCCGCGTGAAGCCCTTCGCACGCCTGCGCGATGATGCGCGCCATCCGCATCGGCAAGAGCGGAGAGTTACGCTGATCGACGTCGGCTAGGACACGTCGGTGAACGCGCGACAGAGGCTCGCCGACAAGATACTCCATCGCAATGAAGTACTCGCCATCGGCTTCGCCGAAATCGAAGACGCTACACACGTTGTTGTGGGTAATCCTCGATGCGATACGCGCCTCGTCGAGAAACATCTCGACGTACTCTCGTTCTTCGGCGAGATGCGGATGGATTCGCTTGAGGGCAACGAGCTTTTCAAAGCCCGGGTTTCCTTCCACTCGCGCCAGGTGGACGCTCGCCATTCCCCCCGATGCGAGCTCGAAGCAGAGCTCGTAGCGGCCGATCTTCGAAGGCGCTTTCGGCCGAAAGCCTCGCGACCGCGCTCCTAGGCGGTCGGGGCCCACAGACTCCATGTCTTCGGCGCTCGAATCCTTCATTAGACCTTTCGATACCAATGGCACAGCGAGAGCTAGGCCGTTGTCATCAAAGTATTACATGCACAGTTCAATTACCAAGCCCAATTTTGTCCCACCCTTCCCCATTTGACTTTGGGACAAATGCACCCTATCTATTAGGCTTCCAGAGGTTCAGGCCTAATGAATTTAGGAGAAACATACGTCATAGATGGAATTGATCGGCAACTCCTGGACGAGTTGCAGAATGATTGCAAGCGCTCACTCAAGGAGATCGGCGTCTCGGTGGGCCTCAGCGCCCCCTCGGTGATGGAACGGGTGCGGAAGCTCGAAAACGCCGGAATCATCAAGGGTTATCACGCGCTCCTCGATGCGCGAAAGCTCGGCCTCGACATTTCGGCCTTCATCGGGGTCTCGATCAGCGATCCTCAGCTCCTAAACGCCTTCGAAACCTCGGTCGATTCCCTTGCTCAGGTCCTGGAATGTCACCACGTGACCGGTGGCTTCAGCCTGCTTCTGAAGGTAAAGACCGAGAACACCGAGGCCCTCGAGCAGCTCATCAGCCGCATCAGGTCCATGCAAGGGGTCGCTGGCACCGAAACCATGGTGGTGCTTTCGACCCAAACTGAGAGGGCGGAAATCGCCCTGCCCCCTGGAGAGCCCGCGTCCGATGCGCGGCGCCGCAAACGTCCCCGACGCTCCGCAGACGGCCCACAAACCCCCCAAAACGCTTGAACATGCACTACGGACTTCCAGAAAAACACGGTCTGTACGACCCCGCGAACGAGAAGGACGCGTGCGGTGTCGGCTTTGTTGCTCAGATCAAGGGCGTCGCATCCCACCAAATCGTCAAGGACGCCAATCGCATTCTCTGCAACATGGACCACCGTGGGGCCCGCGGCTCGGAGACCAATACCGGCGATGGCGCTGGGATGCTCACCGCGCTCCCAGACAAGCTCTTGCGTCGCGCGGCCAAGGTGGAGCTGGGCATCGAGCTTCCGGCGCCGGGCAAGTATGGCGTTGGCAACATCTTCCTCCCCACCGACGACGCGGAACGCGCGTACTGCAAGGCCGCTTTCCTCAGGTCGATCGAAGCTCAGGGACAACGCTTCCTCGGCTGGCGCGTCGTGCCGACCGATCCGGATGGTGCAAACCTCGGGCCGACCGCGGCCGAAAGCATGCCGCAGATCGAGCAACTATTCATTGCGGCGGCCGAAGCGCTCGACCAAGACGCCTTCGAGCGGCAGCTCTACGTCATTCGCAAGAGCGCCGCGAGCCCGCTTCGCGTCGACCAGAGCCTGAAGCAACGATCGATGCTCTACGCCTGCTCGCTCTCGAGCAGGACCATCATCTACAAGGGCATGCTTGCCTGCGAGCAGGTGCTTCCGTTTTACGGCGATCTCACCGATCCGGACTACGAGACCCATCTCGCGATGGTGCATTCGCGCTTCGCAACCAACACGTTCCCGACCTGGGAGCGCGCCCAGCCGCTTCGTTGCCTCAGCCACAACGGCGAGATCAACACACTTCGAGGAAACAAGAACGCGATGCATTCGCGCCAGGGCGTCGTGAAGAGCGAGCTCTTCGGCGACGACTTGCGCAAGCTGTTTCCCGTCGCCGAGCTGGGGCTTTCCGACTCGGGCACGCTCGATAACGTCCTCGAGTTTCTGTATATGAACGGTCGCAGCATGCCCGAGGCTGCGATGATGATGATCCCCGAGGCCTGGCAGAAGCACGAGCAGATGCCGCAGGCGAAGCGCGACTTCTACGAGTACCACAGCTGCCTGATGGAGCCCTGGGACGGCCCCGCCTCGATCGCGTTCACCGACGGCACGATCATCGGCGCAATGCTCGACCGCAACGGCCTGCGCCCGAGCCGCTACTACCTCACCCACGACGATCGCGTGATCATGGCCTCCGAAGTCGGCGTCCTTCCGGTGCCGCCAGAGACGGTCAAGCACAAGGGCCGCCTGCAGCCCGGACGTATGTTCCTGATCGACTTCGAGCAGGGTCGAATGATTCCCGACGAGGAGCTCAAGAACGATTTCGCGACGCGTCGTCCGTATGGCGACTGGCTCGAGGAGCAGCGTCTCGAGCTTAGCGCGCTACCGGTGCACGGCGATGCGCATGGCTTTGAACCCGAGACGCTCCTCTCGCGCATGCAGTCGTTTGGATACACCATTGAGACGATGCAATTCATGTTGCGGCCGATGATCGACGAGAAACGCGATCCGGTCGGTTCCATGGGCAACGACGCCGCGCTAGCGGTCCTGAGCGACGAGCCGCGGCTCGCATACGACTACTTCAAGCAACTCTTCGCCCAGGTTACCAACCCTCCGATCGACTCGATCCGCGAGGAAGTGATCATGGGGATGGAGTGCTACATCGGGCCGGAGCAGAACGTGCTCACGACGACAGCGGAGCACGCCCACCGCCTTCGTATTCCGCACCCGATTTTGACCAATGAAGAGGTCCGGGCGCTGAGGACAATCGACGAGCGCGGCTGGCGCACCAAGCTCATCGACATCACTTGGCCCCGAAGCGAGGGCCCCGAGGGACTCGAGCCTGCGCTCCAACGCATACAACAGGAGGCGGAGCAAGCTGTCGACGAGAGGTACAGCCTCATCCTGCTGACTGACCGCGATGCAGGTCAGGACCGCATCCCGATGAGTGCGCTGCTGGCGACCGGGGCAGCTCACCACCATCTGGTTGCGACGGAGAAGCGCACACGGGTCGGAATCGTCGTTGCAACCGGCGAGGCGCGAGAGGTGCACCATCACTGCTGTCTCGTTGGATACGGTGCGGACGCGATCAACCCCTACCTGGCGTTCGAGGCACTGTGGCAAGAACGCCGTCTCGGGACGCTCGACCCAAAGCGGTTCCCGGACGACGACAGCATCGTCGACGGTTATCGCGAAGCGGTCGCCAAGGGGATGTTCAAGGTCTTCGGCAAGATGGGGATTTCGACGCTCCAGTCGTACAAGGGCGCGCAGATCTTCGAAGCGGTGGGCTTGAGCAGCTCGGTGATCGATCTCTGCTTCGTCGGTACGGCAAGCAGGATTCAGGGCATCGGCTTCAACGTCATCGCGCAGGAGCTCGTCGAGAGGCATGCGCTCGGCTATCCCAACGAAGACGAGCCTCGGCTCCCGATCCTTCCGAACGACGGGCAGTTCCATTGGCGCGCCAACGGCGAGCGTCACATGTGGAATCCGGAAACGATTGCGAACCTGCAGGTTGCAGCGCGCGCGAACAGCAGTGATGCGTACAAGCGTTTTGCCGAGCATGCGAACAACAGCGCTCAAGACCGCTGTACGCTCCGCGGTTTGATGCGGTTCAAGAACAGCCAACGAATCCCGCTGAGCGAGGTCGAGCCCGCCAGTGAGATCGTGAAGCGGTTTGCGACCGGCGCGATGAGCTTCGGTTCGATTTCGATGGAGGCGCATTCGACGCTTGCGGTCGCGATGAACCAGCTTGGCGGCAAGTCCAACACGGGCGAGGGCGGCGAAGATCCCGAACGCTACCTGCCCTTGGCCAATGGCTCGATGAATCCGATGCGTTCGGCGATCAAGCAGGTCGCGTCGGGGCGCTTTGGTGTGAACATCAACTACCTCACCAACGCCGACGAGATTCAAATCAAGATGGCGCAGGGCGCCAAGCCCGGCGAGGGCGGTGAGCTTCCCGGCCGCAAGGTCGACGAGAAGATCGCGTCGGTTCGTCATTCGACCCCGGGCGTCGGTCTCATCAGCCCGCCACCGCACCACGACATCTATTCGATCGAAGATCTCGCGCAGCTGATTCACGACCTCAAGAACAGCAACCCCTCGGCGCGCATCAGCGTCAAGCTCGTCAGCGAAGTTGGCGTCGGCACGATCGCGGCTGGTGTTTCGAAGGCGCACGCCGATCACATCCTGATCAGCGGCCACGACGGCGGCACCGGCGCTTCGCCGCTAACCTCGATCAAGCATGCAGGCCTCCCCTGGGAGCTCGGCATTGCCGAGACGCATCAGACACTCGTCATGAACGACCTTCGGAGTCGAGTCGTCCTCCAGACGGATGGGCAGATGAAGACCGGCCGTGACGTCGTCATCGGCGCACTGCTCGGCGCCGAGGAGATCGGCATGAGCACGGCACCGCTCATCGCAATGGGCTGCATCATGATGCGCAAGTGCCACCTCAACACCTGCCCGGTCGGTGTCGCGACCCAAGACCCGGAGCTTCGAAAGAAGTTCAAGGGCAAGCCGGAGCACGTGGTCAACTACCTCTTCATGGTCGCCGAAGAGGCGCGCGAGATCATGGCCTCGCTCGGATTCCGCACCTTTCAAGAAATGGTGGGCCGCGTCGACAAGCTCGACATGGCGGACGCGCTGGTTCACTGGAAGGCCCAAGGGATCGACCTCACTCCGATCCTCACCAAGGCCAAGAAGAAGAACGCCGTGACGGACGTCTACTGCACGAAGCAGCAAGATCACGGCCTGGACAAGGCGCTCGACAATCGGCTCATCGAGCTCGCTCAGCCGGCGATCTGCGAGGCCAAGCCCGTCCGCGGGGAGCTGAAAATCAAGAACACCAACCGCACCGTCGGCACGATGCTCAGCCACGAGATCGCCAAGCGGTGGGGCGAGGACCTTCTTCCCGAAGGCACGGTGCACTTCAAGTTCGATGGCTCCGCCGGTCAGAGCTTTGGCGCCTGGCTTGCGAAGGGTGTGACCCTCGAGCTCGAGGGCGACGCCAACGACTACGTCGGCAAGGGCTTGTCCGGCGGAAAGCTCATCGTCTATCCGTCGAAGCAAGCGACCTTCGTCCCCGCCGAGAACATGATCGTCGGCAACGTCGTCCTGTACGGCGCCATCGAGGGGAAGGCCTTTTTCCGCGGACGAGCGGCGGAGCGCTTCTGCGTTCGAAACTCTGGCGCCTGGGCCGTCATCGAGGGCGTGGGCGACCATGCGTGCGAGTACATGACCGGCGGCCGAGCCGTGATTTTGGGAAACACGGGGCGCAACTTCGGTGCTGGCATGAGCGGCGGCGTCGCCTACGTGCTGGACGCGAACGGCGACTTTGCATCGAAGTGCAACAAAGAAATGGTCGAGCTCGAGAAGCTCGCATACCAAGAAGAGATCGCGATCGTGAAGGGCCTCATCGAAGAGCACCTCGAGTACACGGGCTCGGCGGTTGCCGAGCGGCTGCTGCAGGATTGGCAGAACACCCTGAAGAAGCTGATCAAGGTGATGCCGACGGACTACAAGCGGGTGCTGAGCAAGACAGGCGACCTTTCGGTGGGCGTTCCCGTTCCCGATGCGGTTCGACTTCAGGGCCTTCCGGCGGCGGAGTAAGAGAATGGGAAAGCCAACTGGGTTTAAGGAGTTTCCGCGAGAAACGGTTCCGTACAGCAACCCGCTGGAGCGAATTTCCGACTGGAACGAATTCACGGTTGATGTGCCGGAGGAACACCTTCGCACGCAGGGCGCACGCTGCATGGATTGCGGCGTTCCGTTTTGCCAATCCGCGACCGGCTGCCCGATCGACAACCTGATCCCCGAGTGGAACGACCTCGTGTACCACGGGCGCTGGCGCGAGGCGCTGGATCGCTTGCACAAGACCAACAACTTCCCGGAGTTCACCGGCCGTGTTTGCCCGGCCCCCTGTGAAGGCGCCTGCGTCCTCGGCATCGCCGACCCGGCCGTCACCATCAAGAACATCGAGAACGCGATCGTCGACAGGGGTTTCGCAGAAGGCTGGATTCAGCCGGAGCCGCCCAAGGAGCGGACCGGCAAGAAGGTCGCCATCATCGGCAGCGGCCCCGCGGGGCTCACGGCGGCCCAGCAGCTCAATCGAGCTGGGCACAGCGTCACGGTGTACGAGCGCGACGATAGGATTGGCGGCCTTCTCATCTATGGCATCCCCAACATGAAGCTCGACAAGAGCATCGTGGATCGGCGCGTCGATCTCATGCGTGCAGAAGGCGTCGAGTTCGTGACGAATGCGCACGTCGGCGTCAACAAAGACGCTCAGCAGATTCGGAGGGACAATGATGCTGTGATCCTTGCCTGCGGCGCAACGCGGCCCCGGGACCTGCCGATTCCTGGCCGCGAGCTCGAGGGCATTCACTTCGCGATGGACTTCCTGCTCAAGAACACCAAGAGCCTGATGGACAGCAAGCTCGAGGACGGCGCGTACATCAGCGCAAACGGCCAGCGCGTGATCGTCATTGGTGGCGGCGATACTGGAACCGACTGCATCGGGACCTCCATGCGCCACGGCTGCACCTCGTTGGTGAACTTCGAGCTCCTGCCGAAGCCGCCCCGGGCACGCGCCGACGACAACCCCTGGCCGGAGTGGCCGGTGATTTTTCGGGTCGATTACGGCCATCAAGAGGCCGCCGCGAAGTTTGGGAACGACCCGCGCGAGTTTCGGGTGCTGAGCAAACGATTCCTCGATGACGGCAACGGCAAGGTCGCAGGGGTAGAAACCGTGCGCGTCGATTGGATAAAGGATGCGCACGGCAAGTGGCAAATGAGCGAAGTGCCGGGCTCGGAGCAGATTTTCGAAGCCGATCTCATCTTTCTCGCCATGGGCTTTCTAGGTCCCGAAGACACGCTGGCAGAGCAGTTTGGCCTAGAGCGCGACCCTCGCAGCAACTTCAAGGCACAGTACGGTAAGTACGCCACCAGCACGCAGGGCGTCTTTGCAGCGGGTGACTGTCGCCGCGGCCAGTCCCTCGTCGTATGGGGCATCGCCGAGGGCCGGGGCGCCGCCAGGGCGGTCGATACCTTCCTCATGGGCAGCTCCGATCTCCTCGCCCCCGACTAGCCAGCACCGCGCCCCGTAGTTGGTGTCGGGCCCCGTCGTCCTTTACAGTCTAAGCGTTCCGCCGCGCTCCGATGGAGTCCGGCTGGGGGGGAAATGCGGCCTTTCTTAGTCATCTCCTTGCTGATGCTCGTTTCCGGATGGGCCGGATCTGCGAGCGCGCATGCCGCGTTCATCGTCAACACGACCGCGGACACCGACGACGGCAGCTGCGAGCTCGCGCCCGACGGAGACTGCAGCCTCCGCGAGGCCATCCAAGCCGCGAACGCCTT
>JBARTN010000209.1:0-10279 GCA_049645265.1 Polyangiales bacterium | reverse complement strand
ACATTCCCGATCGCAGCCTCTGTGACAACTTTGGTTACAGCGACTGTTTCGGCTTTGGGAGTGAATGCATCAACTACTGTGCGTTCGGCTTCTGCCAGCCCGCGGAATGCGCAAGCCCGGAAGACTGCAGCGCGGCCTTTGGCGAGCTTCAGATCGGGGTGAAGTGGATCTGTCACGAATACATGGTCAGCAACAAGAGCTACGGAACCTGGTGTGAGTTCGTCGAGGACTGCCCCGAAGGCAGCGTCAACTGCCCCTGCCTCCCAGGAGATCTGTGCGGGCCTGACCCCTGGGGCACGGGCAGCATGAGCTGTGTCGCCGGAACTTGTGAATCGTCTTGCCCGTCCGCGTGCATCCAGAGCTCGGTTTGCTGCGGCGGCTCCCTCTGCGCAGGCAACTGCATCGGCACCCCCTGCTGCTCCTGAGCTCCACCGCCAGCAAGGAGAAATCCAACCGAGTTAACAACCAACAACTCACCCAGGTTGGTGTCCGCCACGCCTGGCCGTCGGCGACTAGGGTCTTCTTACAAAGACTCGTCGTAGGTGAATATGGCCTCGGGCAGATCCTCTTCGGCGTCTTGCGAAAGCCCGATCGGCTCCTCGTCGAAGCCAAAGGCCCAGCGGAGCTGCGCCGTCACGAAGTGGTTGATCGTCGGCCAGCCATCCTCCGGCGCGATCGCTTCATCCTGACAACCATCGGTCCCGAGACGAACGAGGTCGTCCGGGATCGGAAGGCCGGCTTCGAGCGCAATCGCAATGATGCCGCCGCCATTCTCGCCAATCGCACAGATGTCGCTCGGCCCGAGGTGACCCATGTCTTCGATCACGACGTACCGGGCCGGCGCGCTGGCCGCCGCGAAAGCGTCGGCCGTGCGCTCCGGGGACACGATCCCGTCGATGGCGCCGGCGATCCAGAGTGAGGGTTTGTCGGGCAGCTCGATGGGGCTCTCGCTCGAGATGCCTGCCGAAAGAGGGATGTACGTGACGACGTCGGGTTCCCCGCCAAAACCAATCGAGGTCCCACCGCCCATGGAATGGCCGGTGATCGCAATTTGATCGGTCGAGACGCGCCCATTCAACAAGCTCCCGTCGCGTTCGTTCTCCGACGCGATGAGCGCCACCACCATGCGCGTCAGATCCACGTCATCGAGCGCCGGGTCCGGTTCAGTGCCGAGAAAGCTCTGAAGGCCGCGCTCCAAGTAGTCGACCGACGCGACGACGAAGCCCCAGGACGCCAAGTGGGTCGTCAGGAAGCTCGACTGATTGCGGTAGCTCGAGAAGCCGTGCGCAAAGATGACCAGCGGAAACGAACCGTTGCCGCTCGCCCGCGCATCGCGGTAAGCCGCGGTCTGGAACGGCGGGTTGACATCGTCCGGTAAGAGCGAGTCGAGCGTGTCGGAAAGCTCGTCGCGAATGAAGTACGGCACGGGGCTCATCCCAGCCACATCGGCAGGGTTCACCGGATACCAAACCTCCACCATCCGATCGGCCAAGGTGAGCGTCGTGACTCCGGCCTCGAATGGACCGACGTCGCGGTACGTTCCGCTGAGGGGAGCGGGCGGCACGGACCCGGCGGAATTGGTGTCGGTCGAACAAGCCCCAAGCCCGAGTGCAAAAATCAGAACAAAGAAAGAAAGAAAGCGTGCGTGTGTCATAAAAACTCCAGGCCGGGGCTTGTAGCACAGCAAACCGTAGCCCCAAAAGGGGGACAGTTCCCTTTTTCCAGATGGCGCCGAAAAAGGGGACTGTCCCCTTTTTGCTAAGCGGCGCCGTCTTCCTTGGCTTCGAGCAAGTCGACGGGCGCGTCCTCGGCGAGGTCGAGCATCGCGGTCGCCGTGTCGGCGGGCAGCTCTTCGACATTGCGAAGCTTCTTCTCCATCGCCCGGGTGCGTCGGCCGGTTTCGTCGATCGTCCGGCCGGCGGTGTCGAGCTGCCGCTTCACCTTTTCGAGCACGTCCCCGAACTTGCCGAACTCGTGTTTGACTGCGCCGAGCACCTTCCACACTTCGCTCGAGCGCTGTTCGATTGCGAGCGTGCGAAACCCGATTCGAAGGCTGTTGAGCACGGCCGCCAAAGTCGTCGGCCCGGCCACCACGATGCGATGCTCGCGTTGCAGCTGTTCGACCAGACCCGGGTGGCGAAGCACCTCGGAGTAGAGGCCTTCGGTCGGGAGAAAGAGAATGGCGAAGTCGGTCGTCTGCGGTGGATTCAAGTACTTGGTGCCCACATCCTTCGCCGAATCCTGAACCGAGCGGACGAGCGCATTGTGTGCCTGTTGCACCGCGGCGGCGTCGCCGTTCTCGCTTGCGTCGACCAGCCGCAAGTAATCTTCCTGCGGAAACTTCGAGTCGATCGGCAGCCAAACGCATTGCTCGGGGTCCTCGCTCGGCCCCGGAAGCCGAATCGCAAACTCGACGATGTCGCGCGAGTCGGGCCGGGTCTTCACGTTTCGGTCGAACTGCTCGGGCGTGAGGATCTGCTCGAGCAGCGCGCCGAGCTGCACCTCGCCCCAGGTGCCACGCGTCTTCACGTTGGTGAGCATCTTCTTGAGGTCCCCCACTCCGCTTGCGAGGCTTCGCATCTCGCCGAGGCCCTTCTGTACCGCTTCGAGCCGATCGCCGACGAGCTTGAACGATTCGCCGAGCCGTTTCTCGAGCGTGCTCTGCAGCTTCTCGTCGACGACTTCGCGCATCTGATCGAGCTTACGTTCGTTGCTACTGCGAAGCTCTTGGAGACGGCCGTCGACCGTCTCCTGCAAATGCTTGAGGCCAGCCTGGTTCGAGTCGGTCAGCGCCTTGAGCTGCACGGTAAATGCCTCGAATTTCTTGGTTTGCGAGTCGCCCATCTGGGAAATCGTTTTGACCAAGGTCTCGGTGCTGGCCTGATGCGTACCGGAAACCTCCCGACGAAGCTCGCTCGCTGCGGCCGACGCCTCCTCGCGCGAATCCCGAAGCTCGGTCCGGAGTAGGCGGGCCGTCTCGGCACGGTCCTGCGCCTCGGCCTGCGCAATTGCGGCCGAGTCGCCGGCCCTCCTGTTGAGGAGCACGAGCGTGACGATGAGATTGATGACCAGTAAGATCGTCACGGCCACCAGGAGCGGATCTACCATCAAGAATCCCCCGAAAATCGAGCTAGTCGCGATACTAGCACTATCCTGACGGCCTGAGCAGCGCTGATTGAGGGCGGCCCGCCCATGCTAGAGTGCGCGATGCTCATGCCGAGGGGGGGTCAGCCAGAAGAAGAGCTCAAAGCGCTTCTGCCCGCGACGATCGCGGTTCGATTCGAAGAGATGTTTCCGGACATCCGCAACGGCCGAATCAAAAAGCGCGATCGCAGGCGTGCCGAGATGCTCCGCAAAGCCGAGCCGGTGCTGCAACGAGTGCTCCATCCCATGGAGGTGGTGCGCTTCGCCACGAACGGTGTCCGGCAGCTCAGCTGGTGGCTGCTTACCGCGGGCTCGATGAACCCGTTCGCCAACCGCACCACCTTGGTGCTCACCGATCGACGCATCCTGTTGATCCACACCGACTCGAAGCAACGCCCGCGCATGTTCGCCAGCCAACTCCCGCTCGATCGCATCCGCGCCACCTCGGGCCGCAACAGCTACATCTTCATTCGCACCGGTCGCGAGCAGTTGATGTTCCACGGCGTGAAGCGCTCCGAAGCCCGGCGGCTCAAGGGCTTGCTCGAATCGACCGCCAGCAAGGAAGGCGGCTGGCAAAACCTCTGCCCCCGTTGCTTTTCCGCAACCGACGGTGCGCCCCTCTCGTGCGAGAAGTGCGGCGAAGAGTTCAAGAGCCCCAAGAAGGCCGCGCTCCGCTCGCTGTTCTTGCCTGGCTTGGGCGACTTCTACCTCGGCTACCGCAAGTACGGGATGCTCCAAATCATGGGCGTCACCCTCCTCTGGGCACTGTTTTTTTTCACCGTCATTCCCGCGACCATGAGGAGAGGGTTCGAGGGCGTCGTGGTCGCAGGGCCGATCTTCGCCTTACTCGCGCTGATTCACATTGGTGATGCGTTGCTCACGCGTGCGAAAGCGAGAAACGGCCTCCACTCCAAGGACGGGGCGCTCCCGACCGGAAATATTGGCAGCCCTGATCCCAATTTGTGACAATGGGGACCTCTCCAAACGGGGCAAGGAGCCATCATGATCAAGTTCGTTCAATGTGTGCGCCGCAAGCCGGGTCTGTCGAAGCAAGCGTTCCAGGAGCACTGGGCCGACTACGTTAAGAAGGCGCGGGCCATCGCCGAAGCGTCCAAGGGGCTCCGAAGCGTGGCGAGCACGCCGCTCGTCGTGGATCAGAACCTGGAGATCATGCAGGACCGCGGTACAAAGGCGCCCTACGACGGGATGGTCGAGGTCTGGTGGGAACGAGGCAACGACGTAGTCGCGTTTCTGGACTCGGGTTCCGGCGACAAGCTCATCGACGACCTGCGACGCGCCCAAGAAGTGTTCATGGACCTGCCCAACTGCACGTTCTTCTTCGCCACCGAAGACGTCTAGCGTTTTCTGGGTTGCATTCCCGGGCGCTCCGGTTGTAAGGATCCGACTGCTGTAGAAGGAGACCGTCCATGCGCGAAGAAGAGCTCGATCCCACCCATATCATGCAAGTCGGCATGGGTTTCTTCGGGTCCCGTACATTGCTCACGGCGGTCGAGCTCGGATTATTCACAGAGCTAGGGACCGGCAAGATGTCCGGGGCACAGATCGCCGAGCGATTGGGTTTGCACCCACGAGCGATTCCGGACTTCCCCGACGCGCTGGTCGCCCTGGGCTTGCTGCGCCGAGACGGCGATGGGCCCGACGCGCTCTACGGCAACACGGCCGAGACGGCAGTCTTCCTCGACAAGGAGGGCGCGAACTACATCGGCGGCATTCTCGAGATGTCGAGCAGCCGTCTCTACGGTTTCTGGAACAACCTCACCGAAGCGCTCAAGACGGGCGAACCACAAAACGAAATCAAAGAAACCGGCGAACCCATGTTCGCCAAGCTCTACGCGGTGCCGGAGCGAATCGAGCAGTTCATGAGCGCAATGGCGGGTGTGTCCGCCGGCAACTTCAGAGCGCTCGCCAAGAAGTTCGATTTCTCGAACTACAAGACGCTCTGCGACGTCGGCGGCGCAACGGGCCAGCTTTCCTGCATGGTGGCAGTGGAAAACCCGCACATGCACTGCGTCAGTGCCGATCTTCCCAAAGTCGAGCCCATCGCCAAAAAGTATATCGAAGCGGCCGGGCTGCCGCATCGGGTCTCGACCGCTGTCGTCGACTTCTTCAAGGATCCCCTTCCGAAGGCCGACGTCATCACCATGGGCATGATCCTTCACGATTGGAACCTCGAAAAGAAGAAGCACCTCATCAAGCTGGCGTACGACGCGCTGCCACCCGGAGGCGCGTTCATCGTCGTCGAAGCGCTGATCGACGACGCGCGGCGGGAAAACACCTTCGGCCTCTTGATGTCGCTCAACATGCTCATCGAGTTCGGTGACGCCTTCGACTATTCGGGCGCGGATTTCAAGGAATGGTGCAGCGAGGCCGGCTTCACCCGATTCGAAATCATTCCCTTGGCCGGCCCATCGTCCGCTGCGGTGGCGTACAAGCCCGAGTAGCGATGCTGGAGCCCGGCTATCTCATCGTCTCCCTCATCGTGAGTAGCGTGGGTTTCGTGATGTTCGTCTACGGCAAGAAGCAACACCGGCCTGTACAATTGGGCGCGGGTCTGCTTCTTTTACTTATTCCGTTTTTCGTGCGGGACGGGCTCCTGTTGGGAATCGCCGGCGCCGTGATATCCGCGAGCGTATGGGGCGCCGTCAAGGCAGGGCTCTAGCGGCCTTGTGCATCGGCAGCGGCCAGTCTATTGAAACTCCGATGATCTTTGGTGGCAAGGACAAGCCGAATGAAGTGACACCCGAAGCGCGCGACCGCCTCGCGGAAATCGTCGAGCGCTACCTCGCGGACGCCGACGATGCGACGCGACGCATCGTGACCGCCGTCGCTGGCTTGCTCGCGAAAGTCGCCTACGCCGATGGGCACTATTCGGCGCAGGAAGAAGCGACCATCCAGAAGGAGTTGAGCCGCGTCCACGGCCTGAGCCAGGCGGGCGTCGATGCGATCTGCGGGCTTCTCGCCGACCAGATCAGTCACGTCGCGCTTCTCGGCGACCATGATTGGACGCGCGATCTGCTAGAGCTTGCGGATCGAGAGCTGCGCCTCGAAGTGCTCGAAGTTTTGATTGAAATGGCCGTCGCCGACGACGTGCTCAAGCATGAAGAGCAAACCCAGCTACGCCGCCTCGCCAAAGCATTGAGTCTCACCCAGGACGACTACAACGCGCTCCAAGCCAAGCACCGAGACAAGCTCTCGACGCTGCGCTAGCGGCGCGCCCCGCTACCCCATCTGCCCGAGCGTCTGCTTCATCAAGCCGTGGAGCAGATTCACCGCCTTCAATGGGCGAATCATCACCTTGAAGTCGTCGATCTTTCCGTCTTCGTTCCAGTGGACCATGTCGACACCGTTGATGATGATGCCGTCGACCTCCGCCGTGAACTCGAGGACCGCATCGGACTCGCCGATGACTTCCCGCACGTACTCGAACTTGCTGCCACCGAGCACCATGATGGCCGCGCTCAGATAGAGCTTCGTGAGCGCCTTGCCCCGCTGCGGGGTGTGCACGACTGGGGAGTGAAACACGGCGTCATCGGCCAAGATGTCGTCGAGGCCAGCAGCATTCCGATCCTCGATGAGTCGGTGCCAAGTGTCGATCGCAGGTGTGCTCATGGGGGGACTCTAGCTTTCTTTTCACAGGATGGCTCTGGTGAGGTCGTCGAGGGCCGGACGCATGGCGTCGGTGATGCAGTGTGGGTCGGGAATGGCGGCGGCGTCTGCGATGAGCGCAAAGGCGATGTCGCCGCAGTAACTCCAACCCGTGATATTGAGGCCAATGCCTTCGACGGCGGGGCCGACCGAGTAGAGCGTGCGAAGGCGCGCGCCCGCCACGAACAGCGGGTGATCCGGACCGCGAACGTTGGAGACGATGAGATTTGCCGCTGGCGGCAGGACATCGGACAAGCCCGACTGCGAGAACGCACCGAGAGCCCAGCGGTAGGCCACGGCCGGCGCGGCCTCGGACCAATCGAGCATGGTCTCGATTCCGAGCTGCCGCTGCACTTCTTTGGACTGGGTCGTGACCGCATGAATCTTTTGCAGGCGTTCGAGCGGATCGCGCACGTCGTTGCACAGAGACGTGAACAGATTGGCCACGCGATTCCCCGCCTCGCGCGGCGCAGCCTCCGGGGACGCCACGGCCATCGGCACACTTGCGATCAGTGGCTTCGACAGCGTCTCACCGCGGGATTCGAAGAAGCGATCGAGCGCCCCTGCCACGGTGGCGAGAACGACGTCGTTGAGCGTCACATGGGCGGCGTTCTTGACGGCTTTGAGCTCGGCGACGGGCAGCGAGGTCGTCGCAAACGAACGCTCGGGCGACAGCGTGCGATTGAAAACCGTGCGCGGCGTCACGAAAGGATACGGTACGTCGATCGCGCGGTGCTTGAGGTTCTTGAGGACGTTCACACTACCTTTGACCGTCCTCCGCATGAGTGGGCCGATCGTACCGAGCTGATCTCGTTGGTCCTGCACGGCGTCGACGAGGAGCTTGCGCCGCGAGGGAATGGGATCAGGAACCCAGGGAGGATTTGGCGCGTTGAGATCGTTCTGGTCGGGTTCGAGCGTCATCACCTTGGCCAGCATGTTGGCGGAGGCGACCCCGTCGGCCAGGCTGTGGTGAATCTTGGTGACCAAAACGATGCCGCCGTCGGCCAAGCCCTCGAGCAACCAAGTCTCCCAAAGCGGACGGTCGCGCGGAAGCTGGATGCTGGCGATCTCCCCGATCGCTTGGTCCATCTCGCGCTGCCCACCAGGCGATTCGATCTTCGATCGATAGAGATGACGGCCGATGTTGAAGTGCGGGTCCTTCAACCAGATCGGATGGTGCAGGCCGCCCGGGACCTCGACCGGGCGCAGCCGAAGGCGCGGCACCAGGTGCAGCTTGCTCTCCATGGACACGCGGACGAGGTCGAACACGTCCGCGTAGGGAATCTGCGCGGGAAAATCGATAACCGCGACCTTGAGCGTGTGCATGTGCACACTCGGGGTCTCCATGTAGAGAAACGAAGCGTCTTGTCCGGAAAAACGCTCCATCCCCGCCTCAGTGATCCAAGACGGCGAAGCCCGACTTGTGAAGCCGATGGTCGACGAAGGGCGCCACCTCGGACGACCAGAAAAAGCTCACGTGCCCGCCGGCAAACCAACGAATGCCCGGCTGGCCCCAGTGCTCCCAAAGGCGTTCGGCCTGCTCGGGCGTCGAGACCTTGTCGTCGCTACCGGCAAAGATGAAGCGATTCTCGAGCGTCGTGTGGGGCATGACCGACAGGGGCGAAACGAGCTCGAAGAGCTCGCGGGTGTGCACACCGAGCACCCCGTTGTCTTCGGCTTCTTGACGTTGGTCGACCGGCGCGTGGTGCACGAACAAATCCGGGATGTCGCAGACCGGAATCCCGGCAATCACCGTGTCGACACTGTCGAGACCGGCGAGCAACGCCGAGACGTAAGAGCCGATCGACAAACCGTAGAGACCGATCTTCGTCGCGCCTTGGGCGCGCGCCCATTGAATCAAGCGGCGCGTGTCCCAGACGGCCTGCGACACGCCGTGAAACGCATCGAGAAGATCAAAGGACAGAAGCGAGGCGATCGGCAACGCCGCAGGCTTCCGCGGGCCGTGCAGCGGAAGCACCGGCATCAAGAGGTTGAGGCCGAGCTCGTGGTGCAGCTTCTCGGCGCGGAAGCCCGCGAAATCCGCGTAGGGCCCACCGGTCCCGAGGCCGTGTAGACAGATCAGCCAAGGCCGTTCCGGGCCGCTGTGGCGAGCCACCCAGGCGTGGGCGACGTGGTTGCGGTCGTAGTTGTTCCAGCGGTCGGCTGCCGGGTCCTCCGCTGGCGCTTGGTAGCCGCTTTCGAACGAAAGCCATTCGAACCGCATCGAAGGGTGCCAGGCCGGCTCGATGGAAATCGCATCGAGGGGCGGTGGGGTCGCATGAAACGCGCTCGGCGCCGCAGGCCCGCCGGCGCGATATAAGGAGTGTGCGGCGGCGATCTCTTCGCCGACCCTCGCCAGGTCGCCTGCACCCGGGTAGCGGTGCGGCCGGCTCATGCCTGCGAGGAAGAGGCGATCGATCGACCGCCCCGCGAACCGGGCAACCCCGGTGTAGGCATTGCTGCGGGCCAGCCGGATGCTCGCACCTGCCGGCTGCCGGCCCCCGCGGGCAGGCCTACGCTTTGCAGGGCGCGCCGCCTCGAACGAAACCGGTGCGCGCCACGGAAACAACCGGTGAACCAGACTCGACCACACTCGCGCAGAACCCATCCATTTCTCCAGTCGATCGAAAATAGAACATGTACTATTTTGGAGCAAGCCGATGCTCGACGAACCAAACAGCCCGGAGCAGAAACTGCCGCCGCGTGTAGTTAAGCTTCTTCAGCGCTTCATGGAGCGCGGCTTCTGGAGCAAATGGGCCGCAGCGACCGAAGCTCAGCTGCAAGATCCGGCGCAGCAATTCGATCCCGAGTTCATGCGCAAGCTCGTGCCGAAGATGGAAATGTTCACGAGCTACTTCGGCGCCGAAGTTCGCGGCATGGATCGGGTGCCGCAAAGCCCCGTCTTGCTGATCGGCAACCACTCGGGCGGCATCCTCACCCCAGACACGAGCGCGGTGTATGCCGCCTGGTACCGGACGCGCGGTTTCGAAGACGCTCTGATGGGCCTGGCGTTCGACGGCATCTATGCGGTGCCCGGTTGGCGAGAGCTCATGCGAAAGATTGGGCAGATGCCGGCCAGCATGGACAACGCCCAGGCCGCCCTCGGCGATGGATGCTCGGTTCTGCTCTATCCGGGCGGCACCTACGAAGTGTTCCGGCCGTGGAAAGATCGCAACCGGATCACGTTCAAGGGTCGCAAGGGCTTTGTGCGACTGGCGCTCCAAGCGGGGGTTCCTGTCGTGCCGGTCGTCGGCCATGGCGGACACGAAACGACCATCGTTCTGACGCGCGGCGAGCGCTTGGCGAAGCTCCTGAGCTTGGACAAGGTACGGATGGATGGGGCGCCGCTGCTCTTTCAGGTGCCGTGGGGGATTTCAAGCCCGGCGATCCCAGGTATGCCCCTTCCGGCGAAGATCACGGTCCAAGTCTGCGAGCCGCTCGACTGGAGCCGCTTCGGTCCCGAACGCGC
>JBARTN010000208.1:0-3515 GCA_049645265.1 Polyangiales bacterium | reverse complement strand
TCTTCTCTGAGCTCCTCCGCGACCGCTCGGGCCAGGGAGTCGATGCCCTTCTCCAGCGAGTCCGGATCGACGGTGGCAGAACGAGCGGACCAGACGAGGCCGCCGTCGCTCACCGCATAGAGGTTCGTTTCGAGCCGGTAGCTGGTCGTTCTCTCGTAGTAACCGGGCTCGTGAACGACTTCATAGCTACCTTGGTAATATCCCTCGAATGGACGAGCGAGCTGCACTCCGTCCGTTTTGTCTTCGAAGTACTCCTCGTCCACGCTGACCAAGCGGGTGATCAACACGCCGTCGAATTCATCCGTGCCGATTGCGGTCTTGAGCTCCGTCTCGGTGAGAAGTCTGCTTTGAGGCAAGCGCTTCCAACTCGGCATCACGTACGCGCTGTCGTCGGAAAGTACCCTAGAGAAGACATCCTCGAAGAGCCGTCTTTTTTCCTCGTTCTCGCCTACGCCAATCAGGAACAAGCTCGTGAAGAATGCCCGATCGTAGCCGGGCATGCGGTCGTATTGTGGGGCGGTGGTCTTTGACACCGTCAAGTTCGAACAGGCCGCAATCAATACGACAGCGAAGAGAGCGCTCGTCAGGACCCAGCGCCGCCCTGGTGTGCTAATCATGCCAAGAGGCTAATTCGGAAAGCGATTTCGGGCTAGGCCGGCGCTGACAGTCGAAAACGCCACGCACCTTCCCAGGTTCAGGCTGATTCCTAGTGCAACGTAGTCCCCTTCACCCCCCAACGGGCGCAATGGGCAAGAGGGCTTTTCAGCCGTAGCGGCGCCACATCGCCTCGCGCTGATCGAGCAGCGTGCTCCCCCGCGCTTTGCATCGAGCAGCGAGGTCCGCAACCAAGAGCGCGGCGCTGATACCGTCCCTGTCGCGAACGAAGGTCGTGGCGGCATAGCCCAGCGCGTCGTAACCGAGGATGTACCGGTAGCCTTCGGCTTCCATTTCGATCGCACGATGATTGATCGAGCCGTGACCGGCGGGGGCTTGCTCCCACCGCGCCTCGTGCGCTTCGGCGATCTTTCCGAAGAGCGGCGAGCTCGTGATCGAGGAGATGACGACGCGCTTCGGCTGACGATCGGATCGTTCGAGGAGATCGTCCGTCAGCATGCAGCCCACATCATCTCCGGACAGGATCTCGTAGCCGTCGTCAGACGGGACGGCGACGGCCAAACGACCGGCATCAGGGTCGTTGGCGAGCACGAGCTCAGCGCCGATCCGTTTGGCCAGCCTGAGGACCTCCGTCATGGCCGCGGGCTCTTCGGGATTGGGTGAGCCAACGGTTGGAAAGCGGCCGTCAGGTTCCGCCTGCGAGGCCAGGGTCTTGAGCCCAGAAAAGCCGGTCGCCCCGAGGACGTTTCGGACCAGTCGATCGGCGACGCCGTGAAGCGCCGTGTACGCGATCGGAAGGCGGCGAGCTTCCGAGGGGGGACCTACCAACGCAACGACCCGTTCACGATACCGCTGCACCAGGTCAGTCAACGCTTGCATGCGTCCTTGAGCAATCGCCTCATGGCGCGTTGACCGAGGAACGCTGCTGGCGCTGCTAATCCGGGCGATCTGCTCCGCGATGCCTTCGTCGTGCGGAGGGATGATCCGAGCGCCGTTTTCCGAAAACACTTTGTAGCCGTTGTAGGCGGGAGGACCATCACCCCCGGTTATCATTACGCCCGCTGCAGCGCCGGTTTCGAGCACTGAAAACGCGAGCATCGGCGTGGGCATTTCATCGTCGAGCATCCAAACTTGGAAGCCGGCACCCGCGATCACGCCTGCTGCATCGGTGGCGAGCTCGAGACTCATGCGGCGTGCGTCGAAGCCCACGCAGATGCCTCGCTCTGCTGCATTTGGAAGCCGTTGGCGAAGCCAAGCACACAGCCCGGCGGTCGCGCGGATCACGGTGACACGGCTCATTCGGTTGGGCCCCGCGCCGAGCTCCCCGCGGAAGCCAGCGGCGCCAAACGCGAGCGAAACATCGAAGCGATTGTGCAGGGCATCGCGGTCGTCGCGATCCAGCAGTTGCTCGAGCTCGCGACGTGTCGCCGGATCCGGATCGTCCGCCAACCACCGCTCAGCCCTTTCGACGACGTCCACGCCTCCTATTTACCCTGCTCCGGGGCCCTGGTCAGGGCGACTGAAAGACGACGACGACACGGGGCCCGCTGCGGGCCGGAAAGAAAAAAAAGATCAAAAAGATCCGACCGACGTTGGTCGAAGCGAAGCGAGCTTTCGGGGATTCCTTTGTGTTGTCGTGAGCTGGCGGCCGCCCGCGGCGCCTGGCGAACCGCCACGGCGTTGCGAGTCCATGCTCCGCAATTCCCGATAAAACGGGGCCACCCCCGCGGGCACGATTCTCGCTGGTGCCTACCGCATGACCCGACGACGCATCGTTGAACCTGGCATCACCTGGGCGCTGTCCCGCCGCACCACCCGACGCCACTTTCTCCTCAATCCCGACGAAGCACGGCAGATGGAGCAATCCTATTGGTATTGCCTCGGCCATGCGGCACAGAGCTACGGCGTGGCCGTACATGCCGGCTGCCTGATGTCCACCCACTCCCACGAAGTCGTCACCGATGTGCGTGGCGAGCTTCCCGCGTTTCTTCAGACCTTTCATCGCCATCTGGCCCTTTGCACCAAGGCCTTTCGCAAGTGGCCTGAAGAAGTCTTCAACAAGCGGAGCACCGGTGCGCATGCGCTCCTGACGCCCGAGGCCACGATCGAAGCGCTCGCCTACCTTATTGCCAACCCCGTCGAAGCGATGGCAGTCCGCTACGCCAAGGACTGGCCAGGCGCCCAGACCCTGCCCCGTGACCTCGGTAGGCGCGTGGTGAAGGTCCGGCGCCCGCCACACTACTTCGACCCCGATAACCCCGACTGGCCTGAGGTCATCGAGCTTGTCCTGCAGATGCCGACGGCACTCGAGTGTGACTACGGCACCGAGCTTGCCCAGCAGCGCATCGCGGACCGCGTCAAAGAGCGGGAACATCGAGCCTGGCAAGAGTCCAAGCGCACCGGCATCTGCTTCGTCGGCCCCCGACGCGTGCTCCGGCAGGCCCCGACCAAGCGGGCCCGAAGCTACGAAGCGTTCGGGAGTCTCAATCCGCAGTTTGCCGCGGCCGGACATCGTGAGGCGGCGACTCAAGCCGTGCGGCGATTGCGCTCGTTCAACGCACAGTACGACAAGGCCCTTGCGGCCTGGGTGTCTGGCAACCGCACCGTGCTCTTCCCCCGGGGCACCTGGTGGATGCGCGTGTGTCATGGCGCCCGGTGCGGCCCGGCACCGTAGCTTCCATAGCTTCCAAACGACAAGACGCTTGCGTCGAAGTGAACGCCGGGCACCGGGGCGTGGCCGCAAGGCGCCGCGGTGCGTCTTGAGTGGCTCGTTTCGGGGTGCGTAGCGCACTGCGGAGGCGAAAAGCACGCGGATGGGGGCCGTGGGGGCATGTTGGTGGCGACTCAGAGGAGTCAGAAGCGCTCAAACGGCGCCCCATCAAGTCCTCATGGTGCATTCA